>JAQXGN010000026.1 GCA_029006735.1 Caryophanales bacterium | reverse complement strand
TATCTTTCAATTTATAAAATTATTATTACTACGGTAGGAACTATCGAAAGTTACGCTAGGGGAGAATATGTAAGAGGCATTTATGTCCTGTGTTCGCTGAACCTAGAATCTTGTGACTTTAGTCATGAGAGTGTTCAATTATTGCATTAGGTGAATATTGTGGTTAATTGAATATTTTAATGCTTGGGAAAACCTGTTTGAAAGAAAAAAATATTCAATAAAATAGATGAAGGAGTACAACATTTTATCTATAGAGAGTAATTAATATTGATTATTTTTTATATTAATAATATATTTATATAACGAAACGAGGCGGATTATTATGAATTATGATTTTAAGATAAATGGGAAAATACTAGAAACAGAAAGATTAATCCTAAGACCATTTAACTTAAATGATTTAGATGATTTTTTTCAATATGCTTCTGTTAAAGGAGTAGGTGAAATGGCAGGATGGTTTCATCATGAAACTAAAGAAAAAACATTAGAAATATTGAATATGTTTATTGAAAATGATGTTGTTTTTGCAATTTGTTTAAAATCAAATAATAAAGTAATTGGATCATTAGGCGTAGAAAAATATGGTAATGAATCTATATTAACTGAATTTAACTCTTTATATGGAAGAGAGATTGGCTATGTTTTATCGAAAGATTACTGGGGACAAGGAATTATGCCAGAAGCTGTATCTGCAGTAATTGATTATTTATTTAATGATTTGAATTTAGATTTTTTAACATGTGGATATTACTTATTTAATAATCAATCTAAAAGAGTTCAAGAAAAAAGTGGTTTTAGACCATATAGAAAATTAATGATGCAAACACGTATGGGAACAGAAGAAGAGGGGATTTTAAATTTATTGCTCAATCCAAATAAGAATATTAAATTAACTTTTTCTCATCCAGAAACATTAATATATGTAGATTAATAATTATTAATTTAGTGATGATTCTTTTATTTTTAGGAGTAGAACAAGATGAAGTCTAAAATTTCAATTGTAATTTTATTTTTTGTTACTATCATTTGGGGGAGTGCATTTGTTTTTCAAGATATTGCAAGTGAACACGTTTCTAGTTTCACTTTCAATTTTTTACGCTTCTTTTTTGCTTCTATTGTTTTATTGCCTATAGCGATTATTAGTAATATAAAGGATAAAAAGAAGGGAATAAATAATTCAATTAAGGATTTAGTTTTAGGCTCTATTGTTTGTGGTGGATTTTTATGTTTAGCATCTATTCTACAACAACGGGGTATTGAAACTACTTCGGTTGGGAAATCCGGATTTATTACTGCTAGCTATATCCTATTTATTCCACTTATTTCATTGATATTTAAAAAGCGATATTCATATCATGTATATCTATCTGTTCTAATTGCGGTAGTGGGTTTATATTTGTTATGTATTAAAGGTGAGTTTAGATTAGAAATAGGGGATATATACTTAATTGGTTGTGCATTATGTTTCGCATTACAAATTATTTCAATAGAATACTTTGCTAAAAGAGTTAATTGTATTTGTTTATCATTAGGTCAATCTATTGTATCTTGCATTGTGTGTTTATTTTTTATGATTTTTATTGATAAACCAACTATTCAACAAATTATCCCAAGTTTATGGCCAATTCTCTATATTGCAATTTTTTCTACTTCTATTGGCTATACATTACAAATTGCTGCGCAAAAGAATGTTAATCCAACTATTGCTAGTTTGATTATGTCTTTGGAATCTGTTTTTAGTGTTATTTTTGGCGCTATCATCTTATCCCAATTTTTACAAATAAGAGAGATTATAGGTAGTATTATTATGTTTATTGCGATTATATTTTCTCAACTACCAGCAGAATGGTTTAGTTTTAAGAAACGAAAAACCAAAAACACCAATTAAAAATAGGATTTATCATCAAATAATTTGATATTTTTTGATGTTTTGCTTTATAATATTTAAGGACTAATTAAGGAGGATTATTAATGTTAGTATCTGCAAAAGAAATGATTCAAAAAGCACATGAAGGACATTATGCTATTGGAGCATTTAACACAAACAATTTAGAATGGACAAAAAGTATCTTACAAGCAGCACAAGAATGCAATTCACCAATTATTATTCAAACATCAGAAGGTGCAGCAAAATATATGGGTGGATATAAAACTGTCGCAGATTTAGTTAGAAATTTACATGATAAAATGGGAATTACAGTTCCTGTTGCATTACATTTAGATCATGGCTCATTTGAAGGGGCAAAAGCTTGTATCGAAGCAGGTTATACTTCAGTTATGTTTGATGGCTCACATTATGATATTGAAGAAAACATTGCAAAATCAAAAGAAATTATTGCTTTAGCACATTCAAAAGGTGTATCTGTCGAATGTGAAGTTGGTGGTATTGGTGGAACTGAAGATGGCGTTACATCTTCTGGTGAATTAGCTGATCCAAAAGAATGTGCACAAATCGCTTCTTTAGGAGTTGATTTCTTAGCATGTGGTATTGGTAATATTCATGGTGTTTATCCAGATAATTGGGCTGGTTTAAACTTTGAAAGATTAGAAGCAATCAATGCTGCAGTTGATGGAAAACCTTTAGTTTTACATGGTGGTTCAGGTATTCCATTTGATCAAACATCAAAAGCAATTACAAATGGTGTTTCAAAAATCAATGTCAATACAGAATTACAATTAGTATTTGCAGAAGCAACACGTAAATATATTGAAGCAGGTAAAGATATAGATGGAAAAGGATATGATCCACGTAAATTATTAAAACCTGGTGCAGATGCAATTACTGCAAAAACAAAAGAATTAATGGTTGCATTTGGCTGCGCTAATAAAGCTTAGTTGTTAATCATAATAGAGTTATATGTATTTTTACAGTGATAGAGATACTAAAATAAGTATCTTTGTCACTGTTTTTATTATTTCATTAATCAATATCATTTTATTTTTTATATATAATATAAATAACAAAAATGCATATTTTGATTATGAATATATTAGAAATAATATTTAGTTTTTAATTCAAAAGTGATGATATTTTATTTTTTAGATAGTAATATAGATTACATATTTAGGAGATATTTTAAAATGGATACATTGAAAGAGCGCATATATAAAGATGGTATTATTATTGGAGATAATATTTTAAAAGTAGATAGTTTTATTAATCATCAAATTGACACTAAGTTAGTTGATGATTTAGGGAAATATTTTGCAACTAAATTCAAAGGTGTTAATAAAGTTCTTACTATTGAAACTTCTGGTATAGCTTTTGCAATTGGAGTAGCAAATCACTTTGATTTTTGCCCATTAGTATTTGCTAAGAAATCAGGATCAGCAACTTTAGATACATCAAATGTCTATCAAACTAGTGTTGCTTCATTTACAAAAAAGGTTGTTAATAATGTTTATGTTGATAAACGATTTATCTCTAAAGGTGATAAAATATTAATCATTGATGACTTCTTAGCAGAAGGTAATGCATTACTTGGATTAATCGATATTTGTAAACAAGCAGAAGCAGAAGTAGTAGGTTGTGGAATTATTATTGAAAAAGGATTCCAAGCAGGAAGAAAAAAAGTAGAATCACTAGGAATAAGAGTAGAATCTGCTGCTATTGTTGACCATTTTGAAAATGGAAAAGTTATTTTAAAATAATATAAAAATATAAGAAAGCACTTTCATTAATAAATGTATTGTGCTTTATTTTTTTATCTAATATGATGAAGGTGTACTAGTTAATCACTAGGACAATTAAAAATTATATAGCCAATATATACCTTCAAAAATGTGGTGAAGGAGTTTCTACCGCAGTACCCACAAACTGCGACTATTGGAAATTTAGAAATAATCTCTTTTGTAGTTATTTCGTTGGCGATAAACTTTCGAGTTTATCTTTTTTATTTTTTAAGAAAGATAAAATCAATGTGTTCATCGCTTTTTAATTTTTAACAAAGTAGACTTCTAATTTGGTTAATTGAGACTATATAGGAAAAGGAAAAGGGAAAATAAAATGAAAAACAATGCAATCAAAACACTCTTACTTTGTTCTGTAGTTCTTTGCGGAGCATACACATTAACTTCATGTGGCGGAAATGAAGATAGCACAATGAAAGCTGGCTTAATTACACTTCATGGTGATAATTCAACTTATGATGCAAACTTCATTAATGCATTCAAAGCAGCATGTGAAGCAAAAAATGTTAAACCAGTTATCGTTACAGGTATTGATGAAAATGATGCATGTACAGAAGCAGCAAATGATTTAGTTGATCAAGGTTGCTCATTTGTCTTCGCAGACTCATTCGGACATGAATCATATTTATTAAAATCAGCAAAAGAAAATCCAAATGTTCAATTCTCACACGCAACAGGTACAACAGCTCATACAGAAAATGTTGCTAACTTCCACAATGCATTCGCATCAATCTACGAAGGAAGATATTTAGCAGGTGTTGCAGCAGGATTAAAATTACAATCAATGTTAGAAGCAAATCCAGAAACATCTAAAAAATTAGGTTACATTGGTGCTTATACATATGCAGAAGTTATTTCTGGTTATACATCATGGTTCTTAGGCGTTAAATCAGTTGTAAGTGATGTTACAATGGAAGTCCAATTCACAGGTTCATGGTATGATGAAGCAGCTGAAAAAACAGCAGCAGAATTATTAATTGAAAAAGGTTGTTCAATCATTTCTCAACACGCTGACTCATGGGGTGCTCCAACAGCTTGTGAAACAGCAGGTGTTCCAAACGTTTCATACAATGGTTCAACAGAATCAAAAGCTCCAAATACATATATCGTTTCTTCAAGAATTAACTGGCAACCATATTTTGAATATTGCTTAGACGCAGTTAAAAATAATACAGCTATCGAAACAGACTATGTTGGTGGTTTAGGTAATGATATTTACTCAGGTTCAGTTTGTTTAGCTCCTCTTGGTAAAAAAGCTCCAGCAGCAGGAACAGAAGCAAAATTAAATGAAGTTGCAAATAAATTAAAATCAGGCGAATTAAAAGTATTTGATTGCTCAAATTTCACAGTTAATGGTGAACATATCACATCATATATGGCAGATGTTAATACAGATGCAAATTTTGAAAAAGATACAGAAGCAGTTAAAACAGCAAATGGTGTTACATACTTTGCTGAATCAGAATTCCGTTCTGCTCCATACTTCGATTTAACAATTGATGGTATTACATTATTAAATACAAAATTCTAATTCTATCAAATTCTAACCCAAGAGAGTCGTATTGACCCTTCTTGGGTTTTATTGCTTTATAAAAGGAGGCTTATATGGAAGTTCAAATGAATAATAAAAACGTCAAGATTCGCCTTGAGAATATTACAAAAACATTTGGTAAAGTTATTGCAAACTCAAATGTTTCTTTTGATATTTATGAAGGTGAAATCTTATCTTTATTAGGTGAAAATGGATCAGGTAAAACTACACTTATGAATATGTTATCTGGTATTTATTATCCAGATAGTGGAAAGATTTATGTTGATGGAGAACATGTTAATATTGCTTCTCCTCGAGATGCTTATAATTATCATATCGGCATGATTCATCAACATTTTAAGTTAGTTGATGTATTTACCTCACTTGAAAATATTGTTTTGGGTATCAAGGATAAAAAGATGGCTAAAGCAAAATATGCTCGTGAAAAAGTTAAAGAGATTTGTGATAAATACGGTTTTATTATTGATTTGAATAAGCATGTTTATGAGATGTCAGTCTCAGAAAAACAAACACTTGAAATCATTAAGGTATTATATAGAGGTGCAGATATTTTAATTTTAGATGAACCAACTGCAGTTTTAACTCCTAGTGAAATTAATACCTTATTTGCTATTTTAAAAAATATGAGAAATGATGGCAAATCAATCATCATCATTACTCATAAATTAAATGAAGTTATGGAGATTTCTAATCGTGTTGCAGTTTTACGAAAGGGAGAATATATCGGAACTGTATCTACTAGTGAAACAGATGAAAAGAAATTAACAGAAATGATGGTAGGACAAAAGATTGAATTAAATATCAATCGTTCTTTACCTAATAATCCAAAACCTCGTTTAATTGTTGAACATTTAACTGCAAAAAATAAATATGGTTTAAATTCGATTGAAGATATTTCTTTTACTGCAAATACTGGTGAAATTTTAGGTATTGCCGGTATTTCTGGATCAGGACAACGAGAAATATTAGAATCAATCGCTGGTTTAGTAAAATTAGAAACTGGTACAATCACTTATATTACTCCTAAAACTCATGAAGAAGTTAATTTAAGAAATAAAACACCGATGCAAATTCGTGAATTAGGCGTTAGATTATCTTTCGTTCCGGAAGATCGATTAGGAATGGGTTTAGTTGGTAATATGGATATTACTGATAATATGATGTTACGTTCATATCAAAAGGGTAAACCAATCTTTGTTGATCGTCATACTCCAGAAGAACTTGCTAATAAGACAATTCAAGATTTAGAAGTTGTTACTCCAAGTGTCCATACTGCAGTAAGAAAATTATCAGGTGGAAATGTTCAAAAAGTCTTAGTTGGTAGAGAAATCGCTTCTTCACCAAAAGTATTGATGGCAGCTTATCCAGTTCGTGGTTTAGATATCAACTCATCATATACAATCTATAACTTGTTAAATAAGCAAAAAGAACGTGGTGCAGCAGTTATCTTTGTTGGTGAAGACCTTGATGTTCTATTAGCTCTATCAGATCGTATCTTAGTTATTGGTGAAGGTAAAGTACGTGGAATTGTCGATGCTAGAACAACTACTAAAGAAGAGGTTGGACTATTAATGACACATAGTAATATAAATAAGGAAGGAGAATAGAAAGATGAAAACAATAGAAAAAGAACCATTATTTCATGTTATAAAGCGTAGTGATGTATCTATTGGAAAATCATTTCTTTTCCGCGCAATAGCTATTATATTAGGCTTAATCTTTGCTTGTTTAGTATTACTTGTTATTACTGGTGCGAATCCTTTTGTTGTCATTCAACAATTATTTGCTGGATGTTTTGGAACACCAAGAAGATTTTGGACAATGTTCCGTAAATTATCTTTACTTTTATTAGTTGGATTAGCATTAATTCCTGCATTTAAAATGAAATTCTGGAATTTAGGTGGCAATGGTCAGATTTTAATGGGAGCGTTAACTACTGCTTGCTGTATGCATTTTTTGGGTAATGAAGGCTTTCCAAATTGGGCAATCATTCTTATTATGATTCCAAGCTCAATTTTAGTTAGTGTTATTTGGGCAGTTATTCCTGCGATATTTAAAGCATTTTTCAATACAAATGAATCATTATTTACTTTAATGCTTAATTATGTTGCAGAAGGTATTGTCGCAGTATTCTTATCCGGTATCTTTAAATCACCTACAGGATCAATCGGTATTATTTCAACTGGTCATCTTCCTGCGATTGGTTCAAGTAGCTTTGTTGGGAGAAATGATTTATTATCCATTATTGTCGCTTTTGTATTATTAGGTATCGTTTTTGCGTATTTAAGATATGCAAAACATGGTTATGAATTAGAAGTTGTTGGTGAATCACAAAATACAGCTAGATATATTGGTATTAATGTTAAAGGCGTTGTTATTCGTACTATGGTATTGAGTGGTGTAATATGTGGTATTGTTGGTATTTTACTAGCAGGTTCTATTAACCATTCCATTTCTACTGCAACTCCAGAAAATATGGGATTTACTGCGATTATGGTTGCTTGGCTTGCTAAATTTAATCCTTTATCAATGGTGGCAACTGCATTTATTATCACTTTCTTTTCTCGTGGTATGGCACAAGTTCAAAAATATTATGAAATCACTAATGATTCTGCAACATATATTTTCTTAGGCATTATTTATTTCTTTATTATTGGTGTTGAATTCTTTATCTCTTATCGAGTTGTCTTTAAAGATTGTAAGTTTATTCGTTGGTGTAATAAAGTAAATAAATCAATTAGTAAAGCATTTGCCCCAGTCGGAGTATTCTTTACTAATTTAAAAAACAAAATCATTAAAGTCTTTGTAAAGGAGGGAAAATAATATGATATTCTTTACAACTATTCTTCCAAGTGCAATTACTATTGCAATGGTCTTCTTATTTGGATGTACAGGTGAAACTATCATGGAAAAAGCAGGTCATTTAAATCTTGGATTACCTGGAATTATGTGTTTTGGAACTTTCGGTGGATGTTTCGGTATTTCATTAGTTATGGAAATATTTAAATCTAACCCAGATAACGCTAGCTACATATTATTAATCTTAGCCGGTATAATTGGAGCATCTATTTTTGGGGCGTTAGGTGGATTAATTTATGCGTTCTTAACTGTTTCTTTAAAATGTAATCAAAATGTCACAGGTTTGGCTTTAACTACTTTCGGTGGTGGATTTGCTGATTATTTAATGACTAAGGTTAATAGTGATTATTTCTCTCAAGCAAGTAAAATCATTCGTGCTCATTTAGAATTTGGTGATTCTTTCTTTGGAATAGTTGGTAATATTTTCTTAGGACAAGGATTATTAGTCTATGTTGCTCTTATTTTAGCAATTGCAACATCAATTGTTCTTAAATATACTCATGTCGGTTTATCATTACGAAGTGTTGGCGAAAATCCTGCAACTGCAGATGCTGCAGGTATCAATACAACAACATATAAATATAGTGCAATATTAATTGGTTCTGCAATTGCCGGAATTGGTGGAGTATTCTATGTTATGGGCTTTGTTGGTGGTACATTTGAAAACTCAGCAACTATTCAAGCATTTGGTTGGTTAGCTTTAGCGTTAGTTATCTTTACTGTTTGGAAACCAGATTTAGCAATTTTAGGATCTATAATCTTTGGTATTTTATTCTTACTACCTCGTTATTTAGTTGGTATTTCATTTATCACAATGAAATTATTAAATCTTCTTCCATATATCGTTACAATTATCGTTTTAATTGTTACAAGTATTATTGGAAAAAGATCAGTACAACCTCCATCAAGTTTAGGCGTATCTTATTTTAGAGAAGAACGTTAATTAATAAAAAAAACTAATTTTTAGTTGTTTTTGAATTATTAAAACCTGACTTTAGGAAATACCCCTCAAATGGGATGTTAAATCAATCAAAATAGGCGTTGAGGATATTATCGACGTCTTTTTTATTAAGGTAAAGAAATGTAAGCTGAGATAAAGCAAGTTTTGACTTAATTTCATTTTTAATTGATCTAGGATGAGTATTGTTAATGAATTGATTAGGGCTATATTCAGTGATATTAAAATCACGAACATAGTCAATGATTTGTCCAATAGGTAATTCATCGTTAAATACTTTGAGTTCAATTAATCTTAAAATAGTAAGTGCATAGTAACAGATTAAGAAATGACCATAAATAGAATTCTCATTTTGTAAGAAAACAGGACGTGCATCGAGATAAGTTTTCATAACTCTAAAAGATTCTTCAATTCTCCATAAACCATGGTAAGCCTTATAAATTTCTTGAGAGGTTTTATCAACTTCTGATGTAACTAAGAGATTATAACCAGCATATGATAAATCCTCATTGATTTTATCATGGTTTAAAGAAGAATAAACATAAACTTTTTCACCATTATTATCGGTAGTAGTGAATTGAATATATTTAGTAGAATCACCATATTCTTCTTTTAAAGCACCTTTAAGAGAAAGAGATTTTGCTTTTTCGATTTCTTTATTGATTTCTTGCTTTTGCTTTCTAGCTAAAGTTGGATTAAAGATGACAATTCTTTTTTCCTTAACACTAAATTTAATACATTCTCCTTCTTCATTTGTAAACTTGTATTCAAAAGTATCAATGCATTCTTTGTATTTATAGATTAATTTACCATTGGAATCTTTGACTTCGTTCCATACATTATTCTCATTATCTAGAAGAATCCAATCTTTTTCTTGTTTAGATAAGTTCTTTCCATGTACGGATTTAGAGAATATATAACCATCATTTGCTTCTATAGAAGCAGCATAAATATTTCTAGCACAGTTTAAGCCCTTATCCGCGACTTGAACAATTTTACTAGAAATGTTGTAGCGATTCTTAATATCTTCAATAGTATTTCTTAAATAAGGTTTTTCGGATTCATTACCAGGATACATTGACATAGCTAAAGGAATTTGATCTTCATCAAGCAATAAAGCTTGGCCAATGATAGGGTCATGCCTATTTTCTTTAGAAGGTCCTTTTCTTCTTAAATTATCTTCTTCATCGATTTCAAAGTAATAATTAGTACAATCAAAATAAGTTGTTTTTGTGTTGCGTTTGTAAAGCTTATTGATGTGATGATTAAGGATTTCAATAAACGATTCATAATCTTGACCTAAGAAATCAATGGTTTCAAGAATTTGATCATAAGAATACTCGTTAGCTCCATAAAGAGAAGGAATAACTCTTTCGAAAGCTTTGAATTTAGAACCAGGATTAATAATTTGCGCATAAGTAATAGTTCTAATAAAATCAGGTAAATCAAATTGGAATCTTTTATTACTAGAAGCAAGTCTAATGTGATTATCTAAATTTAATTTGTCAAACATTGCTTTTATCAAAAAATAACCTAAGTTTTTAGTAGGAGTTATTTGACCAATTTGCTTAACACTTTTTTCTTTTAATTCATCATTAAGTTTTTTAACTTTATCAGTATAAAAAGCGATAGGATCAGGACAAGAAGGAGAAATCAAATCTTCAAGATAACCGAGAGATTCATAAGATCTTTGAACCTTTCCTTTACCAGAAATATAATCGTTAATATAAATTTGAAGATAGATACCTTTTTTAGAAGAAGGCCTAGATTTTTTTAAAATAAAGTGCATAAAATACCTCACGAGATGCATAACATCCTTTAACATCCCAATTATAACTCAAATAAAAAATAATTTCAATAATTTTACTTATTTTTATATAAATAAGTAATTAATCAAAATTATTTCTAAATCCTAAATTTTGGGGTGTTAAATCCTAAAAACGGGATTTAGCAATTTTAGGATCTATAATCTTTGGTATTTTATTCTTACTACCTCGTTATTTAGTTGGTATTTCATTTATCACAATGAAATTGTTAAATCTTCTTCCATATATCGTTACAATTATCGTTTTAATTGTTACAAGTATTATTGGAAAAAGATCAGTACAACCTCCATCAAGTTTAGGCGTATCTTATTTTAGAGAAGAACGTTAATTAATAAAAACAACTAATTTTTAGTTGTTTTTGAATTATTAAAATTTTAAAATAATATAAAAGGAGTTTTTTATGAAAAAAGCAAGTACTATTTTTGCAATTATCGGTATTGTAATTAATGTTTTATCAAGTGCATTCAATATTTTAATAAACCAAAATAATGAATTAACAGCATTTACACTTATGACATCTATTCCAACTATTGTATTGTCTTTAGGATTTGGTATTTTAGTATTAAAATCATTAAAGAAAAATGAAAAGAAAACATGGCTTGGTGTTGTCGCAATATTATTTGTAAATATATTAAGTGGTATCTTCTATCTTTGTTGGAAACCAGAAAACAAAGAACAAGTACAACCATCTACATATGATATTGAAGAACATTTAGAATAAAATTATAGATACAAGATAATTATTAAGAGGATAGTCATTAATTTTGATTATCCTTTTTATATTTATATAATTATTATCTATTCTTTTGTGCGTAGATTTAGTTTTTCTAAATAATTATTTATTTGATAAGTAGATGTTTAATAAATTAATTACTTTTTAACTTTAATAGGGTATAATAACGGAGAAGGAGGATGATAGTTATGAAAATTGCAGCAAGAGTATTTGCAATCATTGGAAAAGTAACTGCGATTATTTCCATTGTTGGGTGTGTTATTGGAATAGTTGCTTTTTTTACTTCTTTCTTTGGAATAGATGGATCAACAGAAGAACAAGTTGCAGCACAAGCAATTTTAATAGTTTGTTTAATTGAAAGCATTATCACTTTACCATTTTCTATCGCTTCATTAATATTTGTTAAGAAAGTATTAAAATCTTTACAAGATAATGAACAAAAAGTATGGCTTGGCGTTGTCGCATTAATATTTATTAATGTATTATGTGGTATTTTCTATCTTTGTTGGAGACCAGAAAAGAAGATAGATGATATTGAAGTAGAAGTGATTGATAATAATTATTAGTATCTAAAACAGCAATATTTACATTGTTGTTTTTTTATGACCTAAAATGGTCATAAATATGTGCTATAATGTAAATAAGTTAAAGGAGCGATTTATTATGAAAGAAATTAAATGTCCTAATTGTGGTAAATATTTTACTATAGATGAATCAGGTTATATTGAGATTGTTAATCAAGTTAAGCAAGAAGTAATTGATAAAGAAGTTAAAAGAGCGTTAGAAGAGGTTAAAAGATCAAATAATGCCGTATTAGAATTAAATATTAACAAGATAGAACAAAAGGCAAAAGAAAAAAGTGATGAACTAAATAAAGAGATAGAAAGATTAAACCATCAAATTGATTTGCTTAAGTTAGATAACGCTAATAGTGTTAAGGATGCAGTTAGTGAAAAAGATAAAGAAATCATGCGTTTAAAACAAGAATTATCAAATAAAGATATCGATTCAAAAAATAAATTATTAATAGAAACTAATAAATTAAATCAAAATATTGCTTTATTAGAATCAGAAGTTAAATCTAAAGATGATTTAATGAGAATAAAAGAGAATGATTTAAAATCGCAATATGATCAAAAATTAAAAGAAAAAGATAATCAAATTGCTTATTATAAAGATCTTAAAACTAAATTATCAACTAAATTAGTCGGTGAAACATTAGAACAACATTGTTTAATAGAATTTAATAAGATTAGATCAATTGGATTTAAAAATGCATATTTTGAAAAAGATAATGAGACAGTTGAAGGAACTAAGGGTGATTTTATTTATCGAGATTATGATGATGAAGGTAATGAACTTATCTCTATCATGTTTGAAATGAAAAATGAAATGGATACAACTGCAACAAAACATAAAAACGAAGATTTTTTTGATAAATTAGATAAAGATAGAAAAAAGAAGAATTGTGAATATGCTGTACTTGTATCCTTATTAGAAGCAGATAATGAATATTATAATGCAGGTATTGTTGATGTATCTTATCGATATGAAAAGATGTATGTAGTTAGACCACAATGCTTTATTCCTCTTATTACTTTATTAAAGAATTCAGCTTTGAAATTAGTAGATACTAAAAAAGAATTGGTTCTAATGAAAAATCAAAACATTGATATTACTCATTTTGAAGAAAACCTTATGGATTTCAAAAATAAGTTTGCTAAGAATTATCGTCTTGCATCAGAAAAGTTTGCAGATGCAATTGATGAGATTGATAAAACAATTACTCATTTAAATAAGATTAAAGAAGCATTACTATCAAGCAATAATAATTTAAGACTTGCGAATGAGAAAGCACAAGATATTACAATAAAAAAGTTAACAAAAGATTGCCCAAGCATAAAAGCTAAATTTGATGAATTAAAATAAGTTATTTAAGCATAGTGAATAATGATTATATCCTATGCTTTTATTATTTATCTATATATAAATACGCGTATACGCATATATAAAGAAAACTATATAGTTAACTTTAATAAAATAAATGAAAGTATTAAAAGATTAAATAGAAATAAAAATCGAAGTACATAAAATATAATAAAAGCATGAATATGATTTATTAACAATCGATGTATATAAGCCTAGGATTAATAATTCTTATTCATTAATAAATTAATCTAACAATTTATCCAAATGGGGTATTTATTTTGTTTTGCACACATAAAGTGAAGTGTTAATAATTATTTTATTAACTAAAAAGTAATAGTTTTCATAAAAAAAGAATAATCTATTTTTTAAAAAAGACTTAAAAAAGTAAAAAAAAGTTTTTAGTAAATTATGTAAATATATTATATATAATATATTTAAAAAAAAAATAATCACTTAAAAAAGTTTTAAAAAGTTATTGATTTTTTTTACTTTTTAATTTACTATATATGTGCGATAAGCAAACGGGACTTTTTGCTATTACAATTACATAATATTAAATTGCATTCGGAATTTAGATAATCATACAGATATCTAGTTCCAAGCAATAATCCCAAATAACAAATTTTCAAAAAAAAGAATAAAGAAAAAAGGAGATCAAAATTATGAAAAAGAGTTTATTTTTAACATCAGCAATCATGACAGCAGTCTTAGCAGTAGGTTTATCAACATCTACTTATGCATGGTATTCAACAACAATTGGTAGTGCAGTTTCTGCAAAAACAACAATTAGTGCAACAGCAAATAACGTTCAAGGTGAGTACAATTTACCTATGCCTACAGTATCAAAAGTAAATACAACAGACAAAACTAAATGGACTGCTGTTCCTGGAAGTACGGATGCTAATAAAACCTTTACTTCTAATTTAGGCGATGAAACTGTTATTGCAGCGGATTATGGAAAAGCAGATCTTGGTGATGTTGAAGGCACTCACTGGTATACAGCATATGTAG
This sequence comes from Caryophanales bacterium, assembly GCA_029006735.1. Classification (GTDB taxonomy): domain Bacteria; phylum Bacillota_I; class Bacilli_A; order RFN20; family CAG-449; genus UBA3210. Next base: position 39,918 of record JAQXGN010000026.1, on the reverse strand, counting down.
ATAAAAATAATGCGGGTAAAACAACATTAGATACATCAACAAAAGGTATTTATGCTTTAAAATATACATATACTATTCCTGCAAATAATACTGTTATTAAAGATAATTATAAAGTTGCTATTAATTTTAGTATTACAAATGATGATGTTAATGTTCCATGGGTATTTGAAGTAAGAACTTCTTCTGATGCAGTTGCAGTCACTAAAGCATCATTAAATGATACTAAAGTATATAAGGGTTATTATAATATTCCTGCAACAGATGATCAAACATATGATATTGTTATGTGGATCAATGGACCAAAAGTTGGTGCGGATGCAGGTCAATTTAATATTGCAGATCAAGAATCTAATATCAGTTTAACATTATCAGTTGTTCATAATACAGTTGAAGCTGGTTTTGCTCTTAATTAAAGCATAATAATCGCCATTAATTTAGGATTTGATCTCCAGCCCTCATGTGGGGTTGGAGATTTTTTATGCTTTGTAAGTTTGATTGAATTAGTAATATGTGCTATTCTTATATAGTAGAAAGAGATATTGTTTTATGGAAGAAAATAGTGTATTAAATGAAAAAAAAGAAGTTACTACTAAACAAACTAAGAAACAATTGTTTTATGAGATATTAAGATTTTTATTAGTTGGTGGATTAGCAACTTTAGTTGATTTTGTTATTTCTTATTTACTTGAAGGTATATTACCTAAATGGAATTTAGGTTCTTGGTCTATTAGTGGAGCAGTCGCTGCTAGTGTTGGATTTACTATTTCTTTATTTTTAAATTATTTTTTAAGTGTTATTTTTGTATATAAACATAAAAAAGATGAAAATGAAGGTAAATCTATTAGAGACTTTTGGGTATTTGTCCTTATTAGTGTTATTGTTTTAGCGTTCCAATTATTATTTATCTTTTTAGTTAATGATATTGTATTTGTTAAATTATTATCATGGGATACATTAATTATTAGTTCATTTAATTTAACTTGGGGATACGCTATTGCAAAAATTATCGCAACTTTAATTGGATTAGTTGTAAATTATATTGGTAGAAAAATCTTTATTTTTAAATAAAAAAGGAAAACAACAATGTTTTTATATTAGTTGTATATTTCTTTTAGTAAAATAAGTAGTATACTTATTTACATAAACTAGATTATAGAAAGGGTGTTTGGATGAGAATCGCTTTATTTTCTGATACTTATATTCCTGAGATTAATGGAGTTGCTACTGCAACTGCAACTTTAAGAAATGCTTTTATTAAACATGGTCATACTTGTTATGTTGTTACTACTAATCCAAATAGTAATAAAATGGAGTATGATGATGGTGTTTTAAGAATACCTGGTATTTTATTAAAGAAGTTATATAATTATCGTCTTGCAGGCTTTTTACATCCAAAAGCTACTTTGATTATTAAATCATGGAATTTAGATATTATTCATGTACAAACAGAAGCAGGTGTTGGTATTTATGGAAGAATGTTAGCCCCTAAGCTTGATGTTCCTTTAATATCTACTTATCATACGATGTTAGTTGATTATACTTATTATGTTACGCATGGATATTTTGATCAACCTGCAAAGGCAATTGTAAAACAATTTGTTAAAGCAATATCTTCGGCTTGTACCGAGTTTACTACTCCTAGTGTTAAGACTAAAGATGCATTAAGAACGTATGGTATTGATCGTTATATTAATGTTATTCCTAATGGTATTGATTTATCTAAATATGATTCTAGTAAGATTGATGTAGATAAAATCAAAAATTATCGTAAGGAACATCATTTAGAGGATACGTTTATTCTTTTATCATTAGGAAGAGTTGCAGAAGAAAAAAGTAATGATGTTTTATTAAAAGGGTATGCTAATTTTTTAAAGTTAAATCCCGCAGTTAAAACAAAAATGTTAATTGTTGGTGATGGACCTGCTAGAAAGGATTTAGAAACTCTTTCTTATGAATTAGGTATCGCTGAATATGTGGATTTTATCGGAAAAGTAGACCATGATGAGGTACCTTTCTATTATGCACTAGCAGATTTATATTTATCCGCGAGTATTACCGAAACTCAAGGTTTAACATTTATTGAATCTATCGCATCTAAAACGCCAGTATTATGTCGTTTTGATGAGAATTTATCTAGTGTTATTATTGATGGAGTAACTGGTTTTTATTTCCAAGATGAGAATAATTTTGCGACTAGATTAAATCAAATTATCTCTTTGAAAAAGGAAGATTTAAATCGCGTTATTGAAGAAGCATATATTAGAAATGAGGTTTATTCTATTGATAAATTCTATGAAAGAATGATGGAGGTTTATCATCGTGCACTTAGAAAAAACTGGTAAAGTGATTAGACTTATTAAATTTAATAAATCTTCGATAGTAATTTGTTTTGATAATGATGAGAAAATAAAGATATCGGAATCTACTTTTTCTCATTTTTATCTTTATAAGGGAAAGTTATTAGATAATAATGAGATTAAAAATATTTTAGATTATGAGTCTTTAGTTAATGCGAGAACTTACGCGATTAATTTATTGTCTAAGTCTTTATATAGTGAAAAGAAGATTAAGGATAAATTATTAATTAAAAAGAAATTAAAAAATGAGGATATTAATGTAATATTAGCCGATTTAAAGCGATTAAACTTAATTGATGATAATGAATACTTAAATTCTTTTTTAGAGCTCAATGAGGCTAAAAACTATGGAAAATTAAGGATAATTAAAGGATTAAGAGATGATGGAATTGATGAAAAATTAATTAATCAAATTATCTTTGATGATGATAATGAATTTGATAAAGCTAAGATTATACTTAGTAAGTATATCAAATGTAATCCAACTAAGAATTATCAAAAATTATGTCAAAGTGGATATACTCATCTATTACAGTATGGATTTACTAGTGATATTTCTAGTCGGGTTATTGAATTAATAAAAGATGAGTATGATTTTGATAAAGAAGATATTCTATTAGATAAAGAAATAAGAAAGTATCTTAATAAACCATCATTTAACATTAATGATTATGAACAAAAAAGAAAAATAATTAATTCTTTGTTTCGTAAAGGATTCAATTACGATAAAATAGAGAAGAAGATTAGGAGAATATTAGAAGATGAAGTATGTTAACGAATTTATAGCAGGAGAAAGAATTACGGATATCGAATTATTAGTCAATAATTGTACTAAAGGAATGACTAATACTGGCGCGCCTTATTTAAATATTTCTTTACAAGATAGAACTGGTCCAATTGAAGGTAAAAAATGGGATGCATTACCTGAAGATAGTTTAATTGCTGAAGTGGGGAAAGTTATTAAAGTGACTGCAGATGTTATTGACTATCGTGGAGCAAAACAATTAAAAATTGTAAAAATAGAAGAATGCGATCAAAGAAATGTTGATTATGTTCGTTTCTGTATGCCTAGTCCAGTTCCTCAAGAAGAATTAATTAGAAGATTAAATAGTTATATTGCTTCAATTAAAGATGAGGATTGTAAAAACATTGTTAATAAGATTATTACAGAAAATTATAATGCTTTTGTTACTTATCCTGCGGCAAGTAAAAACCATCATGAATTTATGTCTGGATTATTATATCATACTCTCTCTATGGCAGATACAGCGATGTTAATTGCTTCTCATTATGATAATATCGATGTGGATTTATTATTATCGGGTGTTTTACTTCATGATGTAGGTAAGGTAGTTGAATTATCAGGACCTGTCGCGACTAAATATACTAATGAAGGAAGATTGCTTGGTCATATTTCTATTATGGCTTCCGAGATTAGACGTGTAGGAAGAGAATTAAATATTACTAATGAAGTCCCAATGTTACTTGAACATATGGTTTTATCTCATCATGGTGTAAGAGATTTTGGCTCACCAATATTACCATCAACTAGAGAAGCAGTCATCTTACATTTTGTTGATGATATTGATTCAAAGATGAATATATTAGATAAAGCATATCTTGATGTAGAAGAAGGCGAATGGACTCAAAGACTTATCGCGATGGAAGGAAGAGCATTTTACAAAGCTAAAAAGAGAAGATAATATTTAATAATAATGACACTAGTTAATACTAATGTCATTTTTATTTTGCATGTATTTTTCAATCATATTGCAATTTGTTTGATAGAAATATATGATATAGTTATGTTTGATTTTAAATACTTAGAAATTGATTTTTCTCATAAATTGAATGGCCATACTTTACCATCCAATGATTTTAAAAAGCACATGCATGATTTCTATGAATTAATATTTTTTGTTAAGGGTGATTTGAATTATGTTTTAGAATCAGAAACAAAAAAGATGATGCCTAATGATATTGTATTAATTCCTGCAGGTTCTTTTCATTATGGAGAAGTTAATCCAAGTAGTGAGTATGAACGATATGTATTAAAATTTCCAATTAATATTATTCCTGATTGTATTGTGAATAATATGGATAATTTATTAGGTTTTTCTGGTAATTATTCGCATCTTGAACAATTGTTTTTGGAGTTAGATCGTATTGTTGATAAATATAATCAAGATTATGCTTATACTTTATTAAAAAATCAATTAATGAAAATATTAATTGATATGCAAAGTGATAGGCAAAAGAAAATAGAAGTAGTTCAATATAATTATGTTGTCGCGCAGATCATTAATTATGTTAATGAGAATATTAAAAAGAATATATCATTAAATGATATATGCAATGCACTTCATTTTTCTAGAGCGTACATCTCTAGTGAATTCTCTAAAGTAATGCATACTAGTATTATGACTTATATTCGTTATAAAAAAATAATTGCAGCACATCAAAGAATTATTCAAGGTAATGTGAAGATAAGTGATGTTGCTTATGAGTATGGATTTCAAGAATATTCGACATTTTATCGTAATTATACTAAGATTATTGGTAGACCTCCATTTGTTAAAGGTAAATAGACAATTTGCAATATTTCAATAGAAAAAATGCAATGGAATAAAAATAATTTTAAGAGTATCATTGTCATATGAAAGCGCTTTCCTAATAATATTCTACTATGTAGAATTGATAATAAGGTTTGTGATTTAGGGAGTATAACAAACGCTACTAGTAGAATGGGAAAGTTATATGTTAGTACGTATTAATGAGTTAATAAATATTAGCATTGCTTATAACATTCAGTACATGATTAACTAATGTTAAAAGAAAGAATCCTCGTTTAGATCGTTGATTCTTTTTTTTAAATCTTTTAAGTTAATTTTTAAAAAATATGACGAATTGGATTTTGATAAATTACATAAAGAAGATTAGTATTTGTTAAATAGTCCATTATAGTGAAACATCAAAGAAAAAATTGAAAGTGATGGTTATGGAAGATTATATGTATAATAGTTTACATATGTCGGTTCTAGTTATGTATATAATGGTGAAGATAAACAAGTTACATTAAAGACTTCTTCTAGTAGTGTCTACATTAATAAAAAATAGTGTTTATTTTTAATTAATTAATCTCAATAGTTACTATATTTAAGTAAGATAAAAAAATTATCTCTATAAAAGAGATAATCTAAGTATAACTATTGAGATTTTTCTAATTGTTTTTTATTTTTAATAAATAAGTATATTGCATAAATTATACCCGAAAGAATAATACCAATACTAATGAATTGACTTGGGCTTAATGTGTTTAATAATTGTCCTCTTTCGTCTCCACGATAGAATTCGATGATAAATCTAAATATACCATAAGCGATTAAATAAATAGGGAAGTTATATTTAAGGTCTAATTTTAATGCGAAAATTAATAAAGCAATTGATAGAATAATTAAGAATATTGCTTCAATTAGATTAGTAGGTATTACTTTATTTTCCATTCCAGGGAATTTAACACCAATCCAAGAAGTGGTTTCTATCCCATAACAACATCCTGCGCAAAAGCATCCAACTCTTCCTAATCCATGAGCAATACAAATACAACTTGGCGCGATTATTAATACATCTTTGATGTAGTTACCATATTTTTTCTTAAAGAAGAAATATGTGAGAATAAATGTGATTGCTCCACCGATTAATCCTCCATAGAATGTCATCGCCCAAGTCCAAGTATATTGATCTTTATATTTAATAAGTTCATAGAGATTTTCAAATAATATAGCAAATATAATACCAACTATTATCGAGATAAGTGCTTGTATTTCTACAACATAAAGAACAATTTTATTTTTTTTATGACGTGCATAAAAAATATGGAGATAGACAAAACATAATAATATTCCAATGATTAATAAAACGCTATAGGTATCAAAAATTCCAATGGATGGTAACATATTTTCTCCTTATTTTTCTAGTGAATCTAAATATAATTTATTGACAAGACTTCTAAATTCTTCGGCAATCTGTTTTTTATCATAGCCAAGTTTAACATAATCTTGCATATAGACCTTTTTACCAATATAAACGATATTTCTTTTTTTATCAAAGTAAGTAGGGTAGATTGGTAAATCAACATGATTTTTCTTATAGTATTTATCGGATAATAAGACAAAGCCAGGGAAGAATTCTTCTAATACTTCTTTATATCCATCATTTGAGTTTTCTGGAAAAACCAAAACAGCAATATCGTGTTCTAATAATTCAATTGAATAATTGACTGTATCAATTAATCTAGCATCTTGATATGATGGAATTACTTTCATAGCTTTATAAAATTCATAAGAGAATATAGCTTCAAATCCTCCGCGAATTGTCGCGACAAATTTATTATATCCTTGCTTTTGCATATAAAAGATATCTCTAAGATAATGGAATCTTTCTTTAAAGGTTCCTAACATTTCATGTGCTCCCCAAAAGCAAAAGAATATTGGATAATATAATTTTAATATCACTGGACCAGTTTTCTTCGCATGATTTGAAATGATTATTGAACGAGGGTCAAGCTCTTCGTTATTAAAATTGATAATTTTTGGTTTTCTAAATATTAATTTAACGACCCATCTAACTAGAAAAAAGAATGGCTTTTTCTTTTTTGGTATGGGGTTATTCTTTCTTCTTCTACTCATAATAACTCCTATCTGTGTCTTTTCTATTATAAAGGATAATACTTTATAATAAAACTATTTTGAACTATTTAGGGTTTATATCGTGATAATAAGTAATTTGAGAACGACCATTTTGTTTAGAATGATATAATGCTTTATCAGCTTTTTCATAAAGTTGATTGAATGTAATACTATTATCTGAGACAGCGATACCTAATGAGACAGTAGTTGTTGGTTTTTTAGTCTTTAAAGTCATAGAGATACTATGATAGAGTTTATTGATAAAACTACGTAACTCTTCTTCTTTAAATTCATCTTTTTCAAAGGAGATAGTAAAGGCGAATTCATCTCCACCCATTCTACAAGCAAGATCTTCTTTTTTAATAAATGCAGTGATTGATCGAGCGACAGAAACTAAGAACTTATCACCAGAATGGTGTCCATATGTATCATTGAAACTTTTAAAGAAGTCAACGTCTGCCATAACCATAACAACAATCTTTCCATTTAATAATAAACTTTCTACTTCAGTTTGGAAGGCAGAGTGATTTAATAAACCAGTTAATGGATCTTGATGATATTTTTTCTCCCATTTTTTAATGATATTTCTTGTCTTTCTTTCGATACTTTCAGCAAGAAGCTTAGATGAATAAGTATTTAAACTATTCGTGATAAGAATTTGTGAATGTTCTTTTTTAGTGACTGGATCAAAGTAAACTCGACCAATACAAAGGACATGAATTATCGAATGATCTTTTTTTTGTAATCTATGCTCTAAGAAGGCAATATTGTGTTTCTTTAATAAGATATTAATATTGTATATGTAATAGAAACGATCTTCTTCTGGGATTAAATCAAATTGTGAGATATTGCCTTTATTAATATCATCTTTTGTATAACCGGTTAATTCAGTGAAGTTATCACCAATAGAAATAATTTGATTGTTTTCATTTAATGTATAAGAAGCAAATTCAATAACACTAACTGTTTCTTTATTGATGTTTTGTTGAATTTCGGAAGTAGGGACTATTTCGCTTGGTTGAACTTGGTCACTAGCGATAATATCGGCATATTCATCATTGATTAAAGAAATAAATTCTGATGCAAGTTTTGGGTCAAATTGAGTTCCAGAACATCTTCTAATCTCTTCTTTTGCTTCGGATACTGACATTGCTTCTCGATATGGTCGATCATTAGTCATCGCGTCAAATGCATCGACTAAAGCAATAATTCTTGATAATAATGGAATACTATCTTTATTTAAGCCATTTGGATAACCTTTTCCATCCCATCTTTCATGATGACAATAAATTAATTCAGCGATCTTTTTTAATTCCGGAATACTATTCGCGATATGATATCCTTTTTCAACATGGGTTTTCATGATCTCAAATTCTTCTTTTGTTAGACTTGCTGGTTTATTTAATAATTCTAATGGGATACCAATCTTACCGATATCGTGTAATAAGCATAGTAATGATAAATCAGTTAGTTCAGAACTAGTTAAATTTAATCTTTCACCAAGTTTTTTACCTAATGTACTAGTTCTTCTAATATGGTTATCTAAGTCATCATCACATTCTTTTAATGTACGTAATAATGATGCAATAACTGATGATTTTGAAGATTGAGAGTCTAATAATTTTTTTGATTTTAGTGATGTATATGCTTCTTCAATTTTATTAGTGATTGGTAGAGAATTATCATCATAATATGCTGTAGCATATTGGATAGATACTTTATTAAAAAATTTACATAATTCTTCCATTTTCGATTCTACATATTCTTGTGTTTGGTTATAGCATAAAACAATTAAATTAGCTTCATGACCACGAACAAAATAAGATTCTTGGGAGAATATTTCTTTCATTTTTTCTGCGACTTGTTTAATTAATTGGTCTCCAGCTTGTTTACCATGAACATTGTTATATAAACCTAGTTTATTAATGTCACAAATACCAATGGACGTAGGTGCGAAGAATTTATTGGGATTATCATTAATGAATCGTCTAAATAATTCCCAGTTATGGAATGTTGTTAAAACATCGGTAGCGATTGATACATTGGCAAATACGAATAATTTACCTAAAACAGAGCCCTTTTTATTAGTTAATAAGCGATAATCACATCGTAAGGTTAATGTATCATTATTGGATTTAACATATATTTGTAGTGCACAGCTCTTGTTTTCGTTTTCTTTAGAAATGTTGATTGAAGTTAGACAACAAAACGCATTAAGAGTTAAAGATGAACTAAATGGGATGTTTTTAAAAAATGAGCGGACTTTATCATTACTGAGGATTAAATTATTTTCGTTGTCGAATAATAAAATGCCTTGATCGATGTTTTCAAAGATGGAACTCTTTAAATGATTAAGCATAATACCTTTCGAATATTTGAAACTAGAATAATATGAAGCATAACATGCAATGGAGAAACAGAAAATTGATAAATCAACTCCGCCTGCTCCATTGAAATATAAAAAGAATGCATTAGCGATGATAACGGTTAAAATTGTATAAATAATAATTAAATATTGTGATCGATATTCAAAAGGAACATTAATAGCTTTAACACCTAGATAGATTAAGGCAAGTAAGACTGTAAAGTAAGTAAATCCTAAGTGAATATAGTAAAATAAATGCATATCATAATTGAAATAAGCAATCGCATTTGCACCTTCTTTTACGGGAATATAACCAATCGCAAAATTATTAAAGATATTACCAATGAAAATGCCAATTTCATAGTTTGTCATAATAATTGAGAAAATAATAAAGATTTTAAAGAATTTTCTTTTACTATATCCAGTAAGAACACTGGCAAATATAAAAAAGAATATTGCGAGAAAATCCATGCATATGAAATAGATGCTTGATAATACTGAAAATAATTCTTTTGATTGAATGAAGATAGTTGGGGTATAAAAAGCAATAACAAGAATCGTGCAAAAACAACTTATACTTAATGTAATTCCTTTTTTTCCTCTTTCTTTTAAAGAAAGAATTCCTAAAACTAAGTCGATAAGTAAAACAATTAATGCTGCTATCGAGTATATTATTCTTTCATTCATCATATTATTTTATTTTCACTCCCCAAAAAACTTACTAATATTTTTATTTTATTAATAATTTATTATTAAAATATATTAAAAAAAATAAAAAAAATAAGAAAAATAAGAAAAGTAATTATTATATAATTTATTTTTTTGTTTAAAGTCACAATAATATTTCAAAAAAATAATGCATATTAATTGACTAGTGATATAATTTTTTATAGGAGGATAAAAAGATGATTACAGGATTTATTGATGAAAATTTTCCAAAATGGGCTCTCATCCTTTTAATTATTTTTGGTGATGCTTCAGCAGTCTATCGTATTTTAAGATTTGTTGATGATTGTATTGCTAAAAAAGAAAAAAAAGATGTTAAATCATTAGTATTAGGAATTCTTTGTTGCATTCCATTTGTATTATTTGTATTTGCAATTGTTGACTTAGTTAAATTATGCGCTCATGATGAAAAATTTACATTTCTTGCTTAATTTGATAAAAAATAAAGAGACACAATGGGCTGTTTAATTAGGGATTTAAAAGGCTAATCACTTAATTGTGACTAGCCTTATTTTTATAAGCAAATTGTCATATATGCAGGAATGCATATTATACTGTCTTCTCTAATGAATAAATTCCTAGGATGAATTATAAATGATTCTGCTATTCTATCTGAAAATTTATTTCTAAATTCGATAAGTGATGTTGTCGTATAGTTTTTAGATGATTTTACTTCAATAGGTATTATTTTATTATTTATTCTATCTCCGCATGAAATAATGAAATCAATTTCTATATCATTTCGATGCTTATCTTCATTGAAGGTAAGATATCCGATGATAGATTCAAGAAACTAACGGATGCATATGAAACCGAACAAGCAACACTTACCGCAAGGATTAAGGAATTAGAGACTTTGATTTGCACTACGGAAGTACACCAATATAGAAAAGCTAGATTGTGAGATACTAAGGACATTCATTGATAGGATTCTGGTTTACCAAGCAGAAAGAGTCGATGGCAAGAAAGTCCAAAGAATCAAAATCATCTATAACTTCATCGGAGACATCAATAAATAATATGAACAAACGAAAAAGGATACCTAAGCATTTACGCCTAAGTATCCTATTTTTTAGTCCTTAGAGAAAATCCCTAATTAAAGTGCTCTAACGCTTATTTTTTTGTTAATTTTTCTTTTATGTGCTCTTTTTTTATAATAGCTTCTTGTTTTGTCTTCTCAACATATTCTTCTAAGCGTTTCTTAAAATCTTCTGTCTTAAATGGCAATATGTAGTTGATCTTTTCTTTTTGTTTTTCTTGGAAATCTCTAATATGTTCCTTAAATCTTTCATATCTAACAACAATATTATGTTCTTTTGCGTATGATTTAATTTTAGTTGTAATCTTAATCGAATAAGCAAAGTCAACGCAGATGACTCCATAGAAAACACCAAGAGAAAATGGAAGCCAAGCATTAGATAAACTTCTTGTTGCAAACCATGCAACTAAGTGTTCGCATGGAGTTTTCATTAAGAAATAAAATGCTGCACATATTATAAGCCAAAAGAACGAAAATAAAGGACAAATGATTCCTTGAATATTTCCCCATCTATCAGAATAATCCCAAAGTTTAATTTTCATACCCTTAATAAAAATAATACCGGCAATATATTCAATTACTGTCATAACAATTCCCATTATTATAATAACTAGGATTGCATTAAGCCAATAAGATAATCCAAACCATTTTGAAAAATCAATATAGTAAGAAATTAAAAATAAAAACATTACTCCAAATCCATAAAGTGGAAGATATGGTCCGACTAAAAAGCCTGGGTTAATCCATTTATGTGAAGAGAAGAATCTTCTAAATAATAATTCAAGTATCCATCCACCTAATGAACCGATACAAAATAAAACCGCGATTGATAAAAATAAATCCATAAAAATCACCATATATATTTTAAATCTTTGATTTAAATATTTAAATATATTCGTTACAAAATTCGTTTGTTTATAGAACAAAAGGCATAGCCTCTAGACTTATTGTCCTGAAGTTATGCCTTATTTTTTAAGCGAATTTACCCTCGCTATCATTAGTGCACTAATGGGTAGTGTTGTAAGCGAGGGTAAAGAAAACCTCATCCAAGAGGCGATAAAGGCGATAACTTAAGGTAAAGATTATTTTTTATTAAAATAATTATTAGTATTTTCCTAGCTCTTTATATTATTTTACCAACGTTCAAATCAAAATTCTCACTTACTTTAATCTTCCATTTTTCATACAGCAACAATAAAAGCACCTACTATTTCTAATAGATGCTCAATTTTTAACATACTTTTTAACACACTTTTTAACACGCTTTTATATTTAAACAGGGCTAACTTTTCGCTGAATATCTCCTTTTGACTTCCTCCATGCCTTTTTATCATTTTTTATGCATATTGATAATTCATTTATGAATATTTTTTTATCATTTATATGCATATACAGGTGAAAAATAAGTATATAGAAATACAATTATTGCTTAAAATTGACTATTTCTTTTTGGTTTAGGTCTAAACTGAAATTGTTTCAACGGATGAACGACCTCTTCAGTCTAACTGCATAATTATTATTTACGAAATTGTACAAAACATATGCAATAAATTATGAAAATATCACTTAATAAATCTAAGCATAAAGTCTACAGCACCAATAATAGTAAAACCATCTTCATCTCGTGTTTCAGAAATTGGTTTATTTATAACAATTATCTTTTGGATTTGATCATTAATCATATAAAACGGTCTATATTCTCTTGCTCGTGTTGTAGCATCATTTATATTATCAGTAACTTGTATATAAAAATATCTATTCCCTTTTCTAGCATAAAAATCAATTTCATTTGTCTTTCGAATAGACTTGTTATTTTTATCTTTTTCTATACTATCAAATGTTCCAACATTAACAGAATATCCGTTATATATCAGCTCATTATAAATCACATTTTCAAGAAGCTTTCCTTCATCAGAATATGCAAAATTCAATCTTGCATTCCTTAAACCTGTATCCAAAAAATAATATTTTCTTAATGCACCTATTTCATTTCTTCCACGAAGATCATATCTTTTTGCTTCATTTAATAAAAATGCATCAACAAAGAAGTTAATATATTTATCAACAGTTTGTTTATTAATATCTTCATGCTTAATACTTTTAAATGTATTTGCGATTTTTTCCGAATTAATTAAATCTCCAGTACAACTACTTATTATATTGCAAAGTTCATCTAACGATTCGGATTTTGTCAATTTATTATGTTCTATAATATCTTTAAAATATGTTGTTTTAAATAGGTTTGATAGATATTCTTTTTTATCAGTTTCTTCTTTTAATACTGCAAGTGGCATTCCTCCATATTGCATGTATGAGTATAATGCCTCCGTTTTTGAGCCGCCAATATAATTATAGTATTCTTCAAATGATAATGGAGATATATGAATATTTGTAGCCTTATCTCTAAATTCTGTGACTATATCCGAAGAAAGCATTTTAGAATTAGAACCCGTAATATACAAATCAATATTTTTCTCATGAGATAAACCCAGAACTACATCAACAAATGAAATTATTTCAGTATCATTTGCTTTTGCCAAAACAATCTTACCTTCAGTTAAAGTCGGATTAATTATAGTATATACTCTTTGAATTTCATCTAATATGACATAATTCATCTTATTAATGGAAGTTACTGTTCTAACGTAATTACCAAGCTCAATTGGGTTCCTTAGTCTAGAATATTTATCATCATCAAGATCTATTAAAATTATTTCATTTTCTTTAACTCCATTTTGAATTAAATAACTGGAATATATATCTTTAAGTAAAAATGATTTCCCACATCTTCTAATTCCTGTTATCACTTTAGGAAATCCATTATTTTTTGCCTTAATTAATTCATAAAGATATTTTTTACGTTCTATCATACAATCACCTTTTTCGTAGAATTCTACATTTTTGTCAATTGTATTTTATAATGATTAAACATTAATGTCAATCCTTTCTTTTGATTTTTTTGTAGAATTCTACATTTTTGTCAATTAGTTTGATTTATTTCATTCGGGCGAAAAAATAAACCAATATTCATAGAATATTGGCTTAAAATACTTATTTTGTAAACTATTTCATCGGTATGCCATGCCATTTTTAGTTGATTTCAGCCTCGCTATCGTTAGTGCACTAAGTCTCTTTTTATTTTACATCAGAATTATTAATTAAATCTTTACAAACTTCACAACCAATTAATAATCCTGCGACTGAAGGAACAAATGGTGTACTTCCTGGTACTATCTTATTATTTATATATTCTTTTTCTATGATTTCAAGGGGCTTTTCCTTAGAATAACAGACTTTTAGATGTTTGATGTTCCGCTTTTTTAATTCGTGACGCATTACTTTAGCTAAAGGGCACATTTCGGTTTTACTTATATCAGTAATCTCTAACATTTCTGGATGAATTTTATTTCCTGTTCCCATTGATGATATGATAGGAACATTTAATAAAGTGCATTGACTGATTAATAATAATTTTGCAGTTACTGTATCAATTGCATCAACTACATAATCAAATTTTGTAAAATCAAATTCGTTAATTGTATCTTCTAATACGAATGTTTTACTTACATTTACTATCGCATTTGGATTTATATCTAAAATGCGTTTTTTCATTACATCGACTTTGTATTGATTTAAGGTAGAATGCGACGCGATTATTTGACGGTTTATATTAGATAAGGAAATAACATCATTATCGATTAATGTAAAATAAGAGATACCTAATCTTGCTAAAGATTCGCAGACATATCCACCTACTCCTCCAATACCAAATATTGCTACATGTTTATTTTTTAATGTAGCAAGAGCATTTTTTCCAATAATCATTTGTGTGCGAGAAAACTGTGTCATAATCTAATTTCCTTATTTCTAAATAGTAGTTTATCATCTATATTTTTCTTGTTCAATATAGTTAGCAGTTTTGACTATTATAAACTATTACAATATATATTGAAAAAAATGTAATAATTTGATATATTTTAATCGAAAAATAATTAAAAATTATTTTAAAAAGAATTCTATTGATTGAAAGGAGAAATTAATATGGGTTTATTTTTTAACAAAAAACAATTATTAAAGGTTATAGAATGGCAAGACAATTCATCAAATGTTGTTGTCTATCGTTATCCATTAACTGACAGAGATGAAATTATGAATAGTTCTACATTAGTAGTTCGTCCATCTCAAATTGCATTATTTGTACATAAAGGACAAATTTGTGATGTATTCGCTCCTGGTACATATAAATTATCAACTGAGAATATTCCACTCATCACAAAGATTTTAGCTTTACCTACAGGTTTTGATAGTCCAATTAAAGCGGAAGTTTATTATGTCAATACAAAACAAATGACTGGTTTAAATTGGGGAACAACAAATCCAATTATGATGAGAGATGCTGATTTTGGTAATGTAAGAATTCGTGCAAATGGTATTTATTCATTCAAAGTTAGTAATGCAAAAATATTTATGGAACAAATGTTTGGTACAAATGCTGTCTATACAACTAATGATGTAGCTCTTCAACTTCGTCCAATGGTTGTTCAAAGCTTCATTGATGCAGTTGCAGAAAGCAAAATCTCTGCATTAGATTTAGCTGCAAATTATCGAGAATTTGGCCAAGTAGTTGTCTCTTCAAGTGAAGAAGAATTAGGTAAATTTGGCTTAGAATTAACTTCATTTGTCATCAATGCAATTACTCTTCCAGAAGAAGTTGAAAAAGCTCTTGATGAAAGAACAAAACTTGGTGTTATGTCCGATAAGATGGGAACTTATGTTCAATACCAAGCTGCAAATGCTATGAGAGATGCTGCTAATAACCCAAATGGAAATAATATGGTTGGCATGGGCGTTGGTTTAGGCGCAGGTGTTGGAGTTGGAGGTATGTTTTCACAAGCATTAGCTTCTGCTCAAGATACTCCAAAGAAAGTTGAACCAGCAGCTACTGAAGGTACAAAAACATGCCCAGAATGTAAAGCAACTATTAAATCAAGTATGAAGTTCTGTCCAGAATGTGGTGCAAAACAACCAGTAGCTAAATTCTGTCCAGAATGTGGTGCTAAAGTTGGCCCAGAATCTAAATTTTGCCCAGAATGTGGACATAAATTATAATGTCTGAAGAAATTGATATAAATAAAAGAGAATTATTAGGCACTGAAGCAAAGTGTTCTTCTTGTGGAGGAGGATTATTATTTGATCCACCATCCCAAGAATTAAAATGTCCATTTTGTTCTACAATTACTCCATTTAATAAAAGATATGGTGAATTTAAAAATAGTATCCAAGGAGTAAACGAAGATAACGAAAGTCATAATAAGTGGGCAAAAGAAATGAAAGTCGTAAAATGTGGATCATGCGGTGCTGAAATAATTTTAAACGGATTAGAAACTACAAAGAATTGTCCTTATTGTGGAAGTGATTATGTTGTTAATACTGATCAGTTAGCAGGTTTAAAACCAGATATTGTTATTCCATTTTTATTTAATGAAGAGGAAGCTTCTAAAAGATTTGTAAAAGGAATTAAAAAGAAATTCTTTGCACCAAGGGTATTAAAAAAATCATTTCCAAAAAGTAAGATCCATGGTATTTTCTTACCTACATTTACTTTTGATACACATACATATACTATGTATAATGGTGTATTAGAAAAAGTTACTCATTACACTGATGCAAAAGGAAAGAGTCATACGAAAGTTAATCGATTTAATATTAAGGGTGAACTTGAAAGAGATAACCCAGATTATTTAGTTGAAACTAGTTCAAAAGTTGTTCCAAAGGAAATGAATGCATTATTACCATATGATTTTTCAAAATCATGTGGATATGATACTAATTTCTTAAGGGGATATGGAGTTGAACATTATCAAGATTCTTTAGAAAGTTGTTACGCAACAGCAAGAAAAGAAATGGAAGCCTCTATTAGAAGTGCGATATTATCTCGATATGATTATACAAATGTTGTATCGTTAAATATGAAACACATATATTCTAATGAATTATACTCTTATAGATTAATGCCTGTATATTGCTTCGAATATGAATATAAGAATAAGCATTATTTAACTTATATGAATGGGCAAACAGGAAAGATTGGTACAGGATACCCAACTTCAAAATTGAAGAAAGCGTTAGTAATAATTTTGACAATTATTGGTATTGCTGCAATAGTATTACTATTAATGTTATTGTCAGAATAATTTAGATTAATGAAAGGAAAAATTTTATGAAAAGTAATCGAATTGAAAAACAAAAACATCTTCTTATCGGTCTTTCTATCGCAGCAATAGTATTAGGTCTTGCTGCTTTTGGTGGTGGACTTACTCTTGGCATTATGCAAATTATTAAAACAATTAGTACAAAAGAATATATTAGAATTGTCTTAGTTGTATTAGGATTTGTTTTAGCGTTTATCGGAGGAGCTAGTGTAGTCTTTGGTATTTATTATGTATGGATTGGATCAAGTGTAAAAGCAACTAAAGGATCAATCGCAGAAGATAATTTATCAAAAGGTTCTGTAAATGGAAAAGTATGTCCAAAATGTGGATGTACAAATACTCCAGATGTTGATAAATGCCAAGTTTGTGGAGCAGATTTATCTGAATAAATAAAAATATTAATAAAAAGAAATGACGAGATGAAAACACATTCATCTTGTTTTTTGATTATTCTTACTTTTTTTGTTTATTATAAATTCTATTTTATTTATAATAAAACAATACAATGACTTTTATAAAGGAGGAAGAAATATGCAAAAAAGAAAATTAATGTATGTTCTTATTGCTTCAGCTATGGCGTTTTTTGTTGGATGTTCGAATAATATAGGTGACACAAATTCAAATAATCCAAGTGATTCTAGTAATAGTGAACATCAACATGTTTTTGGTGATGTATATACTTTTGTTAATTATCCAACTTTAACTGAAAAAGGAAGTGCAACTCATGTATGTTCTTTTGATAATGAAGTTGAGGTAGTAGAAGTTGCAGAGTTATCAAATAATAGTGTATGGACTAAGACAACTGTTAAAGAACCTACTCATATCGCTAATGGGCAAGATAAATATACTTCTATTTATGGAGAAATTATTCTTGAAGTAGAAAAGATTTCTCATACATTCGGGGATACATATACTTTTATTAGTAAGCCTACGTTAACTGAAAAAGGAAGTGCAATTAAACTTTGTACAGAAAATGATGGTGGTTATGAACAAGTTGAAGTTCCTAGTTTATCCGATACTGCTACTTGGACAAGTGTAGAAACTAAACCAACACATACAGAAGATGGCTATATTACATATAGTTCTATCTATGGAGAGGTTATTTTAGAAGGAGAAAAAGCAGAAGGACATCATTTCTCTTCTTCTTATCGAGTAGGTAGTGTTTCTTTAGGAGAAAAAGCAACTTTAGTTAGAAATTGTGATACTGAAGGTTGTGATGAAGTAGAAGAAAAGGAAGCAAAAGCACCTGCAGGATATCCAGTATCAATTAAGAGTATGGATGAATTAGAACAATATTTTAATATTACTAAAGGTGATGGTGATTTAGGATTTTCTAATTATGAAAATGGAAGTGGAGTAGTTGGTATTAAAAATAGTAACTCAGGAAAAGGTGGAACTATTGCTTATATTAAATTAGTCGCTAAAGAAGAAGGAACATTCTCTTTTGATTATGAATCTCAAGGAGAAAAGGGTTATGATTATTTTTCCGTTCATAAAAATGCGGAGAATTATGAATCTACCGATGCGATTGAATCTTCTTTCTCATTTACTTCGGAAGAATCGCATTTTGGTCATGTTTCTATTAAATTAAATAAAGGGGATTTTGCCTATATTTCATATAGAAAAGATGGTTCTGGTGATAAAGGATTTGATGGAATTCATATTACTAATATGACAATGACATCAAAAAATGCTCAAGTACCTACAAATGCCGAATTTGAAATTGTATATTTTGATACTGGTTGTGATATTGAAGTAATGCCAAGTGTTGTATTTAAAGGAGAAAAATTAACTAATAACCCTTCTTTATCAAGAACAGGATTTGAATTTGAAGGTTGGTATTTAGATAGTAATTATGAAGTTGAATATATTGATCAAGCGATTAATAACGATCAAACTATATATGCAAAATGGTTTGATTTATCTAATGAATCTCCATTAAAAGGCTCTTATAAAGGAATGAGTTTATCAACTGATTCTTCAGGCGAAGATTATGTTTTATATAATGTTGATATGGATATTAATTATAAAGGAGTTATTACTAGAGGCCCTTCAAGCATTGTTAATAAACGTATTAAGTATGATGAAAATAAATTAGAAGGAACTATTGAAGATTATGTCTTTAAGTATGATGCAGATTATGATTGCTATATGGTTTATAAAGCAAGTATGGAATCATCAAGTAGTTTCTATGTATTTACTAAAGGAGATAATGATTTCTCTTCTTCAACAGTTAAAAACTTATTTACAAATAGTGGTGCATATCGTATTTGTAGTTTCTCGGAAGAAAAATCACTCTTTATTGATACAGTAAATAATCAAGTTTATAAGGATATTACTTTAGTATCAATTCGCGGAAAAGAATTGAAAGTAACAGATTTAATTTCTGATGAAGCAAGCACTATTTTCGGATTTGAAGTAGTAGTAAATGAAGATAGAGTCGCAACATTTGGTCATTCTAGTGAAGGATGGAATTATAATGAGGATAGTTCATTATATGGAGAGTTTACATGTAATGAAGATATATTATATATCAATGGACAAGGTTATTTCCAAATGAATAATAATACTTCAAAGATTAAGTATTATCTTCCTACAGAAGGAGAAACATATTCTTTCTATGCTTATGATTCTTCATCTTATTATTATGAAATAACACTTAATGAAGTAGATAAAACATATACATTAAATGATGTCAAAAAGACAGTATCATTTGTTTTAGGAGATAAAGTAGATCAAATAGATGAATTAGAATTTGCAAAGTATTCCTGGATTCATATTTCGGATTTACCAAAATTAGAATTATCAAAAGACGGAAAATATTTATTTGATGGATGGTATTTTGATAGTGAATATACTTCTCCATATAAATCAACTAAAGTAACTGAAGATATGGTAGTATACGCTAAATGGACAAAAGCTATCTCTGTTAAATTAAATTACAATGATGGAGAAGAGCCAATTGTATTAATCTTCAAAGAAAATGAAACAATTTCTTTACCAACACCAACTAGAAAAGATTATATCTTTAAGGGATGGTTTGTCGATGAAGCATTAGAAGTGGAAGCTCCAACATCATCTTCAGAAGATTTTGAAGTATTTGCAAAATGGGAAGAAGCTCCTTTATTTGTTGGAGAAGCTTTCGTTGGTACAAACATATATGGACGTAGTAGTACTTCTTTTGGTGTTAAACAAGAAAGTGGAAAAGGAGAAAGTTATTGTTATTATGAATTCCTCCCAACAGGAGAGTATTTATCTGGATATAGTCATGCTTCCTCTACTTATAGTTTAGAAAACTATGATTCAAAAACAAGAATATTAAAATATAGCTCAAATAATTATCTATTTGGATTCTATGAATCTAAAGATGGACAAGTATTTGGTGTTACTTCTTCTAGTGCAAAATGTGTTTGTGAAGATGATTTCTATTTATATGTTAAAGGTGCTTCAGTAGGTTCATTGTCTTATGATTTTATTTACTGGGGTGAAGATATGTATAAGATTGTAGAACTCACTTACAATCAAAAACAATATTATTTCTTCTTTGAAGGATATAGTTATTCTCATCAAACAGGAGGAAAGGTCTATATTGATGTTACATTCTCAGATTTTAATGGAAATCCTTTATCTTATAGTCAATTATGTCAAAATAATGTATTAACAAGTGAATTAGTTATTCATGATTCAGAAGGTAATAATATTATTACTCTTGGAGGATCTTCTAATGGATTTGTTGAAAATGATGGAAAAGAAGGTTCATATAATTCTTCAATTGATGGAATTAATGTTACAGTTGAATTAAATGGTTTTGCAACTGCTAGAGTTATTTATAGTGATGAAGTAGTAGTTATAGGAACATATAAAGTTAATGCAGAGGGTAATATTACTCTCACTACTGATAAAGCAAGAACATTTGAAGTTTCAGGTAATAATTTGACTCAAGTTTTAGACGGTGTTCAAGGAACATATGGATTACCTGATGGAAAATCATTAGTATTAACTGGATGGGGAGTATGTAATATTGAATCTAATTCTGGAACATATGAAATAAATGGTGATGTTA
Source organism: Caryophanales bacterium (assembly GCA_029006735.1). Lineage (GTDB taxonomy): Bacteria > Bacillota_I > Bacilli_A > RFN20 > CAG-449 > UBA3210. The sequence goes on along the minus strand of JAQXGN010000026.1, from coordinate 18,468 downwards.
TTGTTGTTACTATCGATGGAGTAGTGAAAAATTACTACATAAATAAAGAAAGTATGACTGCAAGCGAAAACCAAGTATTTGTAGGAACATTTGTCGCAGTATATAAGTTCACATGTAATAACTCAACTTCTTGGTATGCAACTACTAAATTTATATTTAGTAATAATGGAAATTGTAACGTTACTTCTACTGCCGCAGATCATGATGACTATGATTATGGTTGTTCTTCTGATTATTATTCACCAAACTTTACAGGTACATATACATATACTATTAGCGATAATACAATCACTTTAGTTAAAAATTCAAATAGAATCGTTCTTCTATTAGCAGAAGATGGAAATTCATTAACTATTTCTTCTTCAGTTATAACTACTAGTAACTTACATAAATTACCAAATAGTTCAGTAGTATTTACTAAGCAATAAGAATAAAAAAAACTAGATATAAATAGAATTATTTCTATGTATCAAGCTTGTTAGGAATTTTATTTCTGTATAAAAAAGCGTAGTCACATAAAATTTTTTATGAATGTGCTACGCTTTTTGTTATTTTATTTTTGAAATCAATAAATTCAAATACAAAAAATATCAATTCACATTTTTTTAACAAAAACAATTGCTGAGTTTTTTTGCAAAACAACTCAATAATATTATTTGCATCAAATTAAAGTTCTTTCATCATCAAAAAATCTTCCAATTTTATATGTTTTATAGTTGATGTAGAATAATCAATAATATCATTAGTGATTAAAATTTTTTGATTTAAATTATCTAAATATTTAAAAGCTCCTATCTCTCGATTATAAATATAGAATGTTTTATTATCTTTTGACGCTAAGAAATCTATTTCTTTCCCATTATTAAAAACTTTCAAATCATAACCCATATATAAAAGTTCATTGTATACTATATTTTCAAGATTATGGTCCAAATCATATCTATTGTTATTTGCTCTTAAATTCTTATATATTTACTGTACACTTTTTGAAAATATAAAAAACTGTCCACTATTAATTTGCTGTTTATATATATATTATTAGATATTTTTTCAATTTATTTGATTTACTGAAGCCGCACACTCATTTATTTATTTGCGAGTAAGGTTTTATGAAAAAATATTCTACTAAAGTGCACTAATGGGGAGTGTTGTAAGCGAGGGTAAAGAAAAGCCTCATCCAAGAGTTATATTTCAAGGATGAGGTTATTTTTTGCAAGAGCCAGATAAAATCCATTATTAATTCGCCTTATTTTAAATCAATAGTTAGATTAAGAGCATTTGCTATTAAAACTATTGTTTCAAGCCTAGGTGATACTATTTCAGCTTCTATTCTAGCTATCGTTGACTGAGGCATCATTATTAAATTAGCTAGTTTTTGTTGTGAAATGCCTTTTTCTTTTCTTTTTTTAATTATTTTAGTAATTACTTCATGTTGAGAATTCATAATAATCATTCTCCCAACTTTCTTTCAAGTTCTTCAATTGAAGGTAAAGACTCTTTTAATTCTTTTGGTAATAGTCTATTAAGTTCATAAGATGATATCCCTAATGGAATGTTATAGTTTTCTAATGAATATTCCGCAACAATTTTGTCTTTATCTTTACAAATAAGAATTCCAATTGTTGGATTATCGGTTTTTCCTTTTAACAAATGATTTACAGAGGAAACATAAGTACTTAATTGACCTAAATCACCAGGATTAAATTTTGTTATTTTTACTTCAATAACAACGTAGGCATGTAGTTTGATATTGTAAAATAATAGATCTGTAAAGAACTCTGTTTCTCCAACTAATAATCTAGATTCTCTTCCAACAAAAGCAAATCCTTCTCCTAGTTCTAATAAAAACTTCTGTATATTATCAATCAAAGCATCCTTTAGTTCTTTTTCATTATATTCATTAGTTATAGTCAAAAAATCAAAATTATATGGATCTTTTGTTATTTGCTTTGCTAAATCTTTATTTGCATCAGGTAATGATAACACAAAATTATTAATTGCTTTTCCTTCTCGCTCATATAAATCAGTAGATATAAAATTTAGTAAAACATCTCTAGACCAATTGTTTTCATAAATTTTTCTTACAAAAAACAATGCCTTATCAACATCTTTACATTTATCTATGATGCATCGATGATGCCCCCAAGGAATAGAAAACAATTGTCCCACAAGTTGTGGGAAATTTGGAATGTTATCAGCGTATAAGTTATAAAATTTCTCCATATACCTCAAATTTTTAGGGGATAGGCCTTTAATATTAGGTAAATTGAAAATAAGTTCCTTACTTAATGAATCATAAAATTTTGAACCATATGTAGCTTTAAATGAATTGTTTGCAATCTCTTTACCAAGCTCAAAATAGAATTTAAGCATTTCACTATTAACACTGATTGCTGCCTTAATTTGTGCTTGTTTATATTTTTTACTAATCTCGCCAACCCACTTTTTAAAATCAACATTCATTATATTATTTTGCATAGTGTACCTCCAAGATTTGTAATAATATTATAGCATAAATGCGTTTGTTACACACCTTGCTATCTTAAAAAATTATACATTGATTTGTTATTAAACATATGTAATTGTTACAAAATTAACGATTAATTTTCTTTTTCTAATAATGCCACAATATCTTTTTCAATATCTCTTGGATTTATTGCGGGTTCATATCGATTAATGACATTGCCGTTTCTATCAACTAAGAATTTAGTGAAATTCCATTTAATTCTTGTTGGTGTATCATTAGTTGGATCGGTATTTTTTAAATATGTATATAATTCACATTCTTCTTTACCGTTGACTTTAATCTTCTCAAATTGAGGAAAACCAATTAAGAATCTTAAGTAACATGCTTCATGGATTTCTTTTGATGTTCCAGGAGCTTGGTTAAGGAATTGTGAACATGGGAAATCTAATATTTCAAATTCCTTATCTTTATGTTGTTCATATAGATAGACAAGGTCATCATATTGTTTTGTAAATCCACATTTAGTTGCGGTGTTAACAATTAATAACACTTTGTTTTTATAAATGGAAAAGTCAACTTCTTTTCCATCATAATCATTCATTTTTAAATCATAAATTGAATTAATCATTGTTTTCTCCTAAACAAAAGCAGTCATAAGACTGCTTGTGATATTAATTAAACTGATCTTTTTTCAAAGAATTCAGCGCCTACTCCACAGACTGGGCAAGTATAATCAGCTGGTAATTCTTCTAAATTATATTCGATATATCCACATATTGTACAAACCCATGCTTGTTTACCAGTTTCAGTTTTAACAGGTGTTAAGACTTCATCTTTATGAGCTTGATAATAGTTATATGACATTGGTTCATCATCAGCGTTATTCATATGTGATTCTAAGACTTTACCAATGAAGATGGTGTGGGTATCGTTTTCAATTGAATCAATCTTTTCTAAGACGATATATCCTAAAGTTGTATCAACGACTTTTGTGCCCCTGACTTCGATTGTGTGTGAATGAGCGAATTTATCATAATCTCTTGATGTATTGAATCCATAAGTTTTGATTAATTCAGCATCATCTTTTTTACCGAAGATTGAGATAGCGAATTTATCGTTATTATGCATTGAGATGTTTGTGTTGTTTTTCTTCATGACAGCGACCGCTAACAAAGGAGAATCACCACCACTAACTTGGCTAACCGCATCAACAAAACAACCGGCATCTTTAGTTGTTAATACATACATTCCGTGAGTTAATTTATATAATACTTTTTTGTCAATCATTATTGTTTCCTCCTTGATTGATGATTTAATTGTAATACAAAATTATCAATTTCAGCAACAACATAATATTTATTATTATTATTATCATTAATTGTTTCTTGGACTAATTTAATTTCGATTTCAGATAAATAATTTGATTCATTATTTCTGAATTCTCTTAACAAAATAATTTGTTCAGATAATAAATCTTGGGAAATAGTAACACTAAATCCATAAGTGTTCTCATTATCGATATACATTTTAATGGTGTTATTGTAATAACCAAATAAACCACCTTTTGCGCCTTCGATATTATATGATTCTTCTTTTTTATTAGTTAAATTACCAACAAGAGAAAAATTCTCTTCGCCATCATAAGTTGATTTTGGCGTGTAAGTATATTCACTATTAATATTTTGATTATTATCTTTAATAGCTAATTCATAAATTGAAGAATCAGTTTGATTAATCATTGTCGAATATGATAAAACAAATTCATTTTTAATTAATGATTCAAAAGAATACATATAAGAATTCAAACGATATATATCTTTAATAATATTAAATGAAGATGCACCAATTAAATCAGTTGGAAGTGCTTTTGTTTCATCTAATGTTTGTGAATCATTAGATAAAAGATTTATAGCGTAAGCAATTTGGTTATTTGAATCGACAATGCGGAGATTTTCCGTTTCTACTGTTGCTTCTGGAGCTTTATTAGCCGCTAAATGGAGCTTAGTTTGTTTAACGGTAATTGGAATGACAATCGCTATCGCTAATGTTGCGGCGATAATTGGTCCACAAATCGCATATATTCTTCGATATTGATACCATGGACGGCTTTGTTCTTTTTTACGGTCAAAATATAAAGTTTTAATTTTTTCTTTGTTATTTGGGATTTTAGAGTCGTCTAAAGAGTTAAGAATTTGATTTTTTATTCATTATTATCAAGCATCTTTATTACCTCCTAATCCGATTTCTAATTTCTTCCTTGCTTCTTGATATATCCAAGTTAATGTACCAAAGGGGAGTGCTGTAAGTGAAGGTAAAGAAAACATCATCCAAGAGGCGATAACTTAAGGTAGAGATTATTTTTTATTAAAATAATTATTAGTATTTTCCTAGCTCTTTATATTATTTAACCAACGTTAAAATCAAAATTCTCACTTACTTTAATCTTCCATTTTTCATACAGCAACAATAAAAGCACCTACTATTTCTAATAGATGCTCAATTTTTAACACGCTTTTAACACGCTTTTAACACACTTTTAACACGCTTTTATATTTAAACAGGGCTAACTTTTCGCTGAATATCTCCTTTTGACTTCCTCCATGCCTTTTTATCAGATTTATCATCGCTTTCACTACTGTACAAATGGGCATGCTATTTATATAATCGCATTTATACAAGATATGTTATCTTACATATTTAACATAAAGGATAATGATTTGATAAGCATAATTTATAGATAAGATGAAGATTTAATCTTTTAAACAAGCAAGTGGAACAATCCAAACTCCATCTTCTCTTTGATATGCATATTCTGTTGCTGTAATTACCATCAAAAAATCTGGCTTTCTCATTTTTTGTTCATCAATTAAGTTTGCCAACTTAAGTAAATTAATTGCTCCTTCTTCAATTCTATCAGAATCATGGAGTTTAACTTCAAATGCTGCCCATTTCCCATTTTCTAAATGAATTATTGCGTCTGCCTCTAATCCACTTTTATCTCTATAATGATAAACATCTCCACCAAGTTTATCTGCATAAATTTTCAAATCACGTATAGCCATATCTTCAAATATTAAACCAAAAGTTTTTAGATCATTTAATAAATCTTCTTTATACGCACCTAAAGCCCTACATGCAATTGAAGGATCTATAAAATGCCTTGTTGGAGATGTTCTTATTGTAGTTTTGCTTCTTAAATTAGGACACCACGCTTTTATATCTTCAATTACATATAATTTTTCGAGTGCTTTTATGTAGCTATTAACAGTTTCATCACTTACTGTTTTGTTTTCATATCCTTTTATATCTGTAACAATTGTTTGTATACTACACTCAGTTGATATATTTCTTGCATACGAGCGCATAAAAGCCTTCACCTTATCAATATCACGTGAAACGCCATCAACACTTTTTATATCATTTTCAACTAATCCATCGTAATAGTTTCTCACTATTTCAATGGATACTTTTTCAGATACACCAACAGATTTTGGCCAACCGCCACGACATGCATATTGTGCATAATCAATTAATTTTTTATCGCATACTGCAGGTGCTACTTTCTCTCCATTAAATAAAGAGTTTAATGAGATAGTTCCATTACTATCCAGAGACTCATACAAGCTCATAGGTCGCATAACAATAGTTGATATTCTTCCAACACCACTATGCCGCATTGTCTGTTCATCTTTATTATTTAAAGGTGAAGCACTTCCAGTTAAAATAAATTGACCAAACGCATCACGCTTATCAATTTCAAAACGTATATCATCCCAAATAAAAGGTATAATTTGCCACTCATCTATCAACTTAGGAGTTTCACCAGCCAAAAATAATTCTGGAGCATTTCTAGCTAATGCAATGTTTTGATCTCTTTCTTTCCTACTTTGCATATATACGGCACTACTTGCAATTTGTTCTGCTGTAGTAGATTTTCCACACCATTTAGGTCCTTTAATCCACACTGCCCCAGAACTATCCAACTTATCTTTCAATCTTGTATCAATGCATCGTTTTAGATATTTATCCATAGTTATCGCCTCAGGTATATTATATTAATCATTTGGCAATTTGTCAACATTCCACTTGGCAATTTGACGTTACATTATTTGGCAATTTGGCAGAATAGTGTGATTGCATGTTTATTTATAAACTATAGTCCTATTATCTTTAAGAATCTTCACTGGAAAAATCATTATTCATAAAAGAGAAAAATCAATGGAGTTAAAATTCAAAAAGCAAAAATTATCTATAACGGAATCGATAAAATAAATATTCCACAAGAAAAGGCACAGCCCCTAGATTTATTGTTTGGAAGTTGTGCCTAATTTTTTTATCGAATTTACCCTCGCTTTCACTAGTCCCTTAATGGTCATTTTAATTAGAGATTTATTTCTAATGTCTTAAATCATCAAATAATATAAACAAACGAAAAAGGATACATAAGCATTTACGCCTAAGTATCCTATTTTTATTGCCTTAGAAAATCCATAATTAAAGTGCTCTAAAAGACTAATTTTTATTCTATAAGTTAAGAATATAAAAGCTTTTTGTATATAACTTTTCAAAAAAATAATATAATAATTAAGATATTAGTAATTTAGGAGGCAATAAAATGGCATATTTTACTTTAATTTTAGGTCAAGAAAACAACTATTTACCAGGCAAAATGTGGACAGAATATGAAGTTGAGGTATTAGATGATAAAATAATCTGTGCTAACAAAAAAGATGTTTCAATAAACGTAGCTATTAGTTATTCAGAGTTTAAGGAAGCTGAATTTGGAATTGGTAGTGGTAATCTATGGCTACAATGTAAACTTGAAAATGGTTCATTAACATTTTGTTCACCAAGAAAAAGTTGGAAATCTGAAACTGGCAAAAAATTAGTTGAAATGATTAATAATGCTTGCTCTATTAAAGATATTAAAGCGTATAAACAATATACTGGACCATTATTCTTCATTTACATGTTTAAATAAATCATATAAAATTTTTTGAAGAAACGACAAGAATATAGACAAACGAAAAAGGATACCTAAGCATTTTACGCCTAAGTATCCTATTTTTATTGCCTTAGAAAAAATCCCTTATTAAGGTTCTCTAGTGATCAGTTATAAGTATCTATAATATTAATGGGCTGATGAAAAAGTGTTATTTCGCATTTTTGATACAAAAACGATTGTTAGAGTATTTTTTGGTAAAACAACACAATATTATTTACAACAAATTAAAAATCTTCAATCATCAAAAAATCTTCCAGTTTAATATGTTTTATTGTTGATGTAGAATAATCAATAATATCATTAGTGATTAAAATTTTTTGATTTAAATTATCTAAATCTTTAAAAGCTCCTATCTCTCGATTATAAGCTTTTTCATCAGCAACACTATAAGCTACTTGAATATAGAATGTTTTATTATCTTTTGACGCTAAGAAATCTATTTCTTTCGCATTATTATTATAAACTTTCAAATCATAACCCATATATAAAAGTTCATTGTATACTATATTTTCAAGATTATGGTCCAAATCATATCTATTGTTATTTGCTCTTAATGAATTGAAACATACATCTGAATTATATATTTTACCATAATATTGAAGTTCACGTTTTGTTTTAGTAGAATATTGAGGAATTTCATCAATTATATAAGCTTCCTTTAAATATTCGATGTATTTTGAAACTGTCATTATTGATAAATCAGGAAAATCATTTTTAATATACCTATGAATTGATCGGATCGAAAAAATTCTTGAATTACTACATAAAATATAATTAACAATCTTTTTAAATGGTACTTCTTTTCTTATTTTGTATCTTCTAATTAGATCATTTATTACAATTGTGTTTTCTAAATCTGATAAATAAGTTTTTGTTCCATCTAATGTAATATTATTAAATCTTCCAGGGAAACCTCCCCAGATTAAATAATTGGCAATATCAACATTAATTCCTAATTCATTTGAATATTCCTTTATTTCTTTATAAACAAATGGTCTTATTCTAAATGAAACGAAACGACCACTAAGCAACGTTAAGAATTCACTTGATAATAATTTTGAATTAGAACCTGTTATAAACACTGAACAATTATCAAGTCTTAAATCTTTGACTGCTACCTGCCAATCATCTAATTCTTGTATTTCGTCAAAAAAACAATAGCATTTTCCTTTCTCTCTATTATTTTTTACATAATTTATAAGAGATTTTACATCACTAGCTTTATCAAAATCAGTCGTTTTCTCAAAATTAAGGTAAATAATATTAGTAGTTTTTCTCTTAATCTCGTTCATAATAGTTTCTAAAATAACAGATTTACCACATCTTCTAACACCTGTGATGACCTTAATTAGATCACTGTCATAGAATCCCCTAATTGCTTTTAAATACTTTTCTCTAATAATCATAAATACACCTCAATTTCTTTGCTTATATTATACTATACAGTTTTTTAAAATCAATCATTTTGTCTATTTATACTGGACACTTTTTAAAAAACACGTAAAACTGTCCACTATATATTTAATTTTTATTTGATGCATGAAACGCTAAGAATCTTCATTGAAAAAATCTTATTTATAAAAGAGAAAAAACCAATGGAGTCAATACTCAAAAAGTGGAAATTATCAATAACGGATTCGGTATAATAAAGATTCCACAAGAAAAGGCATAGCCTCTAGACTTATTGTCCGGAAGTTATGCCTTATTCTTTATTCGAATTTACCCTCGCTTTCTCTAGTCCCTTAATTGGCATTTAATTTAGTAATAAAAAAATTAATCGCAATGACTAATGATACAAAGAAAGATTTGAAAATATTATAAATAAAATATTTTTATCTATATTTTTTTCTTGGTAAGATCGCCATTGAATAAATGGTGTAAATAGAATTGCTACTGAAATTGTTCACCAAAAAATATCACTACTTTTTTTATTTATACATTTTATCACTATTTAGAAATTCATTAATTTCACCTTTTGTCAAAGTATTTTGTTATATTAATTGCACCTTTTAAAGACTTATTAGACTATAAAACATTATCAGTAATATTATGTGACTACTACAAACGATCTTTTTTTCAGATAAAATTAAAAACAAAAGAATTACCAGACTAATCAATCGTATCAATAAATAACATGAACAAAGAAAATATTCCTTCTATTTTAATTTGTCCATAATTATTGAAGCAAATACAACGGTTTTATCTCTTACATACCATCATTTGATATATCATGCTGAGAAAAAAGGATTCTTCTTGAAACACATTAAGAATATTTCTTTGAAAACTCAACAATTGATTTATCTTCAATTAGAATAATTTTATTGCCATTTGAAACCAAAAAATCAATTTCATATGAATGACTTTTTTCTTTTTCAATCCATGTGTAATGGTATAGTCCAAAGTCATTGGCTCTAATAATTTGATTAACGGCATTTTTCAATATCTCAAAAGTCAAAAACTGCAATTTTCACAATACTTTTTCTTCTTATTTTTACACTTTTCGCAATACTATATAAATAATTATGTATGTGTGTTGTACATTCTTAGATCCAGTAGCAATTACAATTAACAATAGTTAGTGTGTGCTTCCTATATAAAAAAGAAGATAGCGAATATACACTATCTCTCAAATCCAAAATGTGAAACTAAAATGCCTTATTTTTTTATCGAATTACCATCACTTTCACTACTGCGCTAAGTAGTTGATGTTTCTTATTTCAAAACTGGAACCATATTTATTAGTTAGTTTTTCTGATAATTCTATTATTAACTATCCTTAGTCATCTAGTCTAGTTGATAATTCGTTTTTAACTATGCACTTTTCTATTAGTCTATTTCTTTGTATAATATGAAATTAATCGTTTTATTTTCTAATGAATAAGAATCAATTATATTAATAATATCATCAAATAAATCGCTAGTTTTATATTACTTCTTATAAAGTAATGTTAAATGATGTTGTAGATTATGAAAAAAATATCCACAACAAATCTTATTTTATAATAACAAAGCAACCTCATTTTTTAAATGGAGGCTAGTTTGATTTACTTTTTTTATTTACGCAAATAGGTCTAGTTTTTTGGATACTAATAGAGAAAAGAAATTAATTAATTCTTAATTGGAGGAATACTAATTTCAATATCACTTGTTGGATAAGATACACATGGATGAATGTAGTTATAAATAATATCGGCTTTTCTTCTTCTATCGGTTTTTTCATTAATAAATATAGTACCATTAATCAATTTACTATGGCATAATCCACATACGCCACTACGACATAAAGATGGAACAAGAATCTTACTTTTTTCTAATGAAACTAAGATACTATCTTCACTTTTCCCTAAAATCTTATATGTTTTTTCATTAATATGAACAGTAATAGTGAATGTTTTATTTAAACAATCTAATGGGTAATTATCTTGATTTTCTAAATTGATATTTGAAGACATTAATTCGTATCTAATATTCTTTTTTACTAGATTCATTTTTTTAAATTCATTATTTAAGAAATTGAATAAGCCAATTGGTCCACAAACAAATATTGAATATGCTTCGATAGGAGCATATTTTTCAATAATTTCTTTAGAAATAAAGCCATGTTCATATTGGTTAGATTTCTCATTTGATAAGACGTGGATTACTTTAATCTTATTTGATTTATTTTCTAAAGATAATAATTCATCTTTAAAAATAATGTCTTCTTCCGTTTTATTTCCATAAATGATAGTTAGATTAATATCTAACTTATTTTCTATTATGGCATTCGCCATTGACATAAATGGAGTAATACCTGATCCACCTGCAATAGCGATAATATTTTTATTATCTCTTAATTCTTCATAATAGAATTGACCACTTGGAGAAGAAGATGTAATCTTGTCTCCTTCTTTTAGATGATGGAAAATATAATCACTTACAAATCCATTTTCCACTTTTTTAACTGTTATTCGATAATATTTATCATTTGGTGAAGAAGAAATAGAATATGGTCGAGTAACAATAAATCCATCAATATTAAAGGTTAAAGAAATAAATTGACCAGGTTTAAAATATGCGACATTTTCTCCATCTATTCTTTCTAAATATATACTTAAAGTATTTGTATTTTCTTTTATAATTTTCGTAATAATAAGCTGTTGATTTTGAGGGTGAAGTATATTTACTTGAGGGATTTGACCGATATTTTCATCTATTTTTTTATCTGATGCATTATTGATGGCTTTATTTCTTAAAATTGATACTTTAATAAAATTGATTAAATCCTTTAAAGGAAATTTATTAATCCTAATTCTTTTCATGTGTTATCTCCTTTAAACTATTTAATACTTTTCTAGCGATAAATAATCCATTTGAATAAGCGGTTGAATAACCATCTCCATAAATTGATGATCCTCCAACAAAATATAAACCATTTATCTTATTATCTTGTTCGTAAGATAAAATTCTTCCTAAAATACTGTCCCAGTCTTTTGTTTCATATCCATAAGCTGCTCCTTCCGGAGTTGACGCATATCGGAAATAAGTCCATGGGGTAGATATATCAATTTCTTCAATATATTCTTTAATATGAACATTAGCTTTTTCTTCGAAAAGAGAAATGAGTTTTTTCGCATAATCTCTTTTTATTTGATCATATTCTTTTATGTTAATTTTACTCCAACAATTAGAAGTAAACATTGTTGTAATTGTAATAATACAAGTCCCTTTTTCTGATGCACTTTCATTTACTACATTAGGGCATATTGCAATTCCATAATTATTTGTTGATATTTCTTTCATTAGATTATATTCTTCATTAGATTGAGTAGTACTTGGAAAAAGAATAGTATAGTCTTTTATTCCTAATTCTTTATATGATTTATTTAAACCAAGATAAACAACAAAAGGACGAGAAGAGAATGTTCTTGCATTTGCAAGTTTTGTTTCTCTTAGTGGTATAATCTCTTCTTTAATCATCGAAGCATATACTAAAGAAGGATTAACATTCATAATGACATTTTTGGAATAGAAATCTCCTTGGTTAGTTTTAATACCAATTACTTTTTTATTCTCATTAAATAAGACTTTTTCACAAGTTGTATGATAATATAAATCTCCACCAGATTTAATAAAACTATCTGCAAGAGCAAGTGTTATTTCATGACTAGTATATTGAGGAATATAAGCATTTTTTTCTACATAAAGATAAAACATAATTGCATAATGCATAAAGGAAAGATGATCACAATCTATTCCTAAATATGACCAATATGTACCTAATATATCGATTGCATCTTGAGTTAGATTAAGAGAAGATAATACTTGATTAACGCTGTATGATGAGCAACGAACAAAATTAGGGAAATGTTTTAAAAAATATAGTTTATCATTTACTCCATGATAAGAAGAATAATCGACTGCTTGTTTTATTTCTTCACATAGATCAAATAATGTATTCATTTGTTGATAATTATTTGGGGCATATTTTTCCATTGCATTAATAAAATTATTTCGTCCAGTAGGCATTGTTGCATCTATTTTTCTTCCATCTTTAAAATAGGAGATTAATCTAAATGTGTCAGGTACTTGATAAAAATTAATATTTACTCCGAAATTGTTGAGCATTTGACGAACTGAACCAGGATTAGATAATGAACCAATATCACATAATTCATGAAGTGATACTTCAAATTCGAATCTTCCACGAACAAAACTAGTTGCAACTCCTCCAGGTAAATTATGTTTTTCAATTAATAAAACTTTTTTTCCACTATTTATTAAATGATTTGCACAGGCAAGACCACCATTACCTGATCCTACAACAATTGCATCATATTCTCGATTCATAATTGAACGCCCCCAATAATGGTATTATATAACATTATTGATATATTATCTAAATAATTTATTTTTTTTGTTTTTTCGCGTTATTTTGTTATAAAAATAATAATTCCGGTAGTTTTGATAAAACTATATATGGTGATAATATGAAAAAAATAGATAAGGATTTGTTAAAGCCATTAGAAGATTATTATAATGAAATATCTAATGATAATACGTATTTTATGGAAGTGATATTTGGCCCAATGGAAGAAATGGGATTAATAGAAATGCGTTTTGATGTAGATCAATATAAAAAATATTGTAAAGAAAGACGTAAATTGTTTCCATTCAGAAAAAGAATAAAGTAAACTTTATATAAGAAGTTTTGGAGAATGTTATGGAAAATAGATTAAAGAAAACAAAAATAACTTCAACTATTATATTAATCTTTACTTTCTTGCTATATGGAGTATTTGTTTTTTTATCGATTGATTATTATAAATCTATTATTGATTATCATCATGAATTATTATCACAGATAGATATGATTAAGCAACTATATAGATTTATTTTTCTTGATCTTATTTTCTTGTTTATAACTATATTACTTTCTTTTTTTAATATTCTTCTTGATAAATTGATTATGAAAAAGTATTTAATAATGGAAAAAAATAAAAATGTCGAAGATTATCGATTAGAATATTTTTCTTGTAAGAAAAAATTAGGAAGAAATGGTTTTTTGTTTGCTTTAATATTTATTATTAGTTTTTTATTAAATATATCAATTAATTATTTTGTAGCCTTTGGATCATTATTAAATGTATTATTCATTATTGTAATTGTCTCTCGCTTTTTTACATTTTACTTTTTAAATCGAGTAGGTAGATTTTATTCACTTCTATTAATTTATAAAGAAATGATTTGGAAATATCAATAAAGAAAATCTTCTTTGTATTAATGAAAATTGAAATTATTTATTGCTTTATCAAAATATCAAAAACAATATATTTTTATTATGCAATGGTGTATTATATTTTAAGAGGTTAATTATGATACAAGTTAAAACATATAAAAGCGCTAAAATAGCTTTAGAAGAAGGAAATGTATTGGTATATAAACCATATGCATATAAACCAATATTTCTGGTATTAAATAAGGAAAATAAGATTGCAGTTTTTAATGAAAACTTACGCTACACAATTAACTTTGAGGAATTAGAAAATCTATTAGACGAATTCAATTTATTTATCTTTGAAAAAGATAATGGAGTTGAAATAGATGAAGAATTTAGAAACATAAGGCAATAGGAGGTAGGAATATGCTAACAGTTTGTAAACACCCTTTAATTGATGTCAAACTCAATATTATGAGAGACGAAACAACTAAATCAAAAGAGTTTAGAGAATCTCTTGATGAGATTGCAGGTTTAATGACTTATGAAGTTTTTAAAGATTTAAAAACTAGAGAATTAGGCGAAACTATTAAAACTCCAACAGGAGCAATCCTCCCTAAAGTTAGATTAGAGAATAGAATCATTGTTGCACCAATCCTAAGAGCAGGTTTAGGTATGGTAGATGGTGTTAAAAAGATGATTCCAACAGCACGTATTGGTCATATTGGTATGTATAGAAATGAAGAAACTTTACAACCAGTTGAATATTATTTCAAACTTCCTGTTGTTGATAATCCATTAGTTCTTGTCGTTGATCCAATGCTTGCAACTGGTGGCTCTGCAGTCGCAGCAATTTCTGCGGTTAAGAAAAGAGGATATAATAATATTCGTCTAATGTGTTTAGTCGGTGTTCAAGAAGGTATTAAAGCTGTTCAAGAAGCTCATCCAGATGTTGATATTTACATTGCTGCAGTTGATGAAAAATTGAATGAAGTTGGTTATATTCTTCCAGGACTTGGTGATGCTGGAGATAGAATTTTCGGTACAAAATAATTAAGGAAAATAAAAAGGATTTCTCGTAAAATACAAATGAAGAAATCCTTTTTTTGCTTTATAGAGATTGATTATTTTCTTTTTCAAATAGTTTTTCTTTTAAAGCGATAGATTCAATAATTAGACGGATTAATCTTTCTAATTGAGAGTTTGCTTTAAAATCACTTTTACATGCATAATTAACACGATTTTCATCAATTAATACTTGAGAAACATTTTTATGTTCTTGTTGATATACAGAAATTGCAAATCCACCTTTTTCTTTAACTAAAGTCATCGCTGGAACATCAGTCATTCCATCACCAACATATATCATATTTCGGAATTCTACATGTTTTTTCTCAATTCTTTGATTGATCTTTGATTCATCAGTTGAATTGATAACTCCTTTACAAATACGGAATAAGTATTGAGTTTTTAAAGTGTAATTAACTATTGTTTTAGGCCAATATGCGATTCCATCTTCATCATATAAAAATTCACAACCATAGATTTGTTTGAATTCTTTTGCAATATTACTTCCTTCTATAATTTCTTTATTACCAGAAGAAATAATATAGTGTTCGACTTCTACTCCATGTTCTTCTGCGATTTGATTTATTCTTTTAAACCAAGTATTGACTCCTTCAAAAAATTTGACATCTTTTCCTAGGGAATTAAGATATTCTCTTGTTAGTTTGATATTTTTCTTTTTGCATTCTTCAATCATGATTCTTAAATATGATAAAGTGGATTCAGTTCCTGTTGTTTTTGAAAACTCTCCACATTTTCCCCAGAATTCATCGATTGTTAATCCTAAATTTGGAATAAAGGAAAATGTTTGCATATCATTTTGCGCTAGAGTCTTATCAAAATCATAACAAATGGCAATCACTGGTTTAGGCATATTGGTTTCTCCTTTTAATTTATTGATACTATTTTTTTACATAGTGAGAATTTTTTTTAAAAATGGTGCCATGTATGTGACTTGAACACACGACCTACTGATTACGAATCAGTTGCTCTACCAACTAAGCTAACACGGCAACACATTATATTTTATATAAAAAATTGATAAAATACAATAATAGTATATTATTGCTAATGTTATTGATGAGTCTTTTTTGCTTGTTTTTTTCGATAAATTAATTGTATTATTATGCAGGTGGACAAAAATTATGAAAGGAAAGAGAATAATAATATTAGCAATTTCATTATTATTATGTGGATGTAAAGGAGTTATTGATTCTTCAATTAATAGTTCTACTTCTACTTCTTCGGATAGTAATGTAATAAATACAAGTGAAAATTCTACTGACTTAACAGAAAATAATACAACATCAAATACTACAAGTAATTCATCTTCTAGTGAGGTAAATAAATTATTTTGTTATACAATTTATGTAAATGGAACAACATCATCAAGTGTGAATTATTCTAGTAAATTAGATACTATTTTAAAAAATGATGGAGCAGTTACTTCTTATACAGGAAGCTCTAATATAAATGGAAGTGATAGTAACTATATAAGAATTGGATCATCAAAAAATAGTGGTACTTTAGTTATCAATACACAATCGATTAAAGTTCAATCAGTTGAGATTGAAGGTGATGTATGGTCAAATGATGGTATTTCTAATACTAGAGTAGCATTATCATCGGGATTACAAGAAGATTATAAATGGGTAGAAGATACAGATTATTCTCATATTTATACATTCAACGATACTAATGATTGTTCTTCTATTTCTATTTCTACATTAAACGCATCAAAAGAAAGATTATTAGTTAATAGAATTAAAATATATGCTTATGGTGGAGAAGGAAATAATAGCAATAATTCTTCAACTGAAAATAAGTCAATTTTAAAATGTGTTTCAGATTTTCAATTAACTAACGGAAATACAGTTTCTTCTAAAGAAGAATATAATGGTTATTATAAACCAGTATTAAATCCTACATTTAATTTTCAAAATTATCGTACTTTAAATAATGATCCAGCTCAATTAAGTGAAGGTAAAGTAAAAATGTTAGTTATCCCTATATCATTTGTTGATTATCCTGCGAGTAAATTAGGTAGTGAAGATGTATCTCAAAAAAGAATTTATGACTGTTTTTTTGGGAAAACTGCAGATACTGGATGGGAATCAGTAAAAACATATTATGAAAAAGCTTCATATGGTAAAATGACGATGGAAGGTGTCGTTTTACCTTGGTATAATTCAACTTATTCGACAAAGACTTTTGCATCTTTATCTGGAAAAGGAACATATGCAGAATATTATGATCCAACTTGGACATTATTAGAAAAAGCAATTGATTATGCTAAATCATTAAATGTTGATTTGAAAGAATATGATAATAATAAAGATGGATTAATCGATGGAGTATGGTTAGTTTATTCATGCCCAACAGAATATAATGGAAATGCTGATATATTCTGGGCATATACATATGCAAACTATGATTCTTATGATAAAGCAAGTACTGCAAATCCTGTTCCTTATGCTTATTCGTGGGCTTCATATAGTTTTATGGATGAAGGCCAATATGGTAAGGTTGATGCTCATACTTTCATTCATGAAACTGGTCATATGATTGGATTAGATGATTATTACTCTTATGGTGATGAAAATGGAGATGTTAAAGAAGGTCCTTGTGGTGGAGTTGATATGATGGACTTCAATATTGGTGATCACAATGCATATTCAAAATTTCTATTGAATTGGACAAGTCCATATGTAGTCGATGGAACAAGTAATAATGTTAGTATTACCTTAAAACCATTTGAATCTTCTGGAGATTTCATTTTATTAAGAGATTCTAGTTGGAATAATTCATCTTTAGATGAATATTTCTTGATTGAATACTACACTCCAACTGGCTTAAATGAAAAAGACTTAACTCCATATACTTATGGATTAAGTACATATTCAGAAAAAGGAGTAAAGATTTGGCATGTAGATTCTCGTGTATTAGAGTTTTCTGATGATGAAAATGATGGATATAATTATGTAGATAGCATCAATCATCCAGAAGAATTATATTATCAAATTGGATCGTCTAATTCACCATATTATTCAATGGATGAAAATGGATATGATTCAAGTAATAAATTAATCACTTTAATTGAACACTCTCATGACTAAAGTCACAAGATTCTAGGTTCAGCGAACACAGGACATAAATGCCTCTTACATATTCTCCCCTAGCGTAACTTTCGATAGTTCCTACCGTAGTAATAATAATTTTATAAATTGAAAGATA
>JAQXGN010000025.1 GCA_029006735.1 Caryophanales bacterium | reverse complement strand
TCTCCTGCATATATTCGCTTTACTGCTTGGATTTTGAATCCTTCTAAATATTCATTGCATTTCATTTTTGCTTCTCCTCCTGACTTTATTCTATTTCAAGAGGTTTTTTGGTTCGAGTCTGGAAATCTTTTACGTTTACTTATTTTTTGACGTATACGTTATTTTTTGACATGTAAAAATAAATAAAAAAGACACTCTTGATTTTTCAAAAGTGTCATCATCTACTTAATGGAGCAGGTGACGGGAATCGGACCCGCATAACCAGCTTGGAAGGCTGGTGTTCTACCACTGAACTACACCTGCATAATAATGCGAAGTTGATTAAGAATGGCGGACCTGACGAGAATCGAACTCGCGATCTTCTCCGTGACAGGGAGACATGTTAACCGCTACACCACAGGTCCAAGTTAGATGGCGGAGCAAGAGAGACTCGAACTCTCGCACCAGTTACCCGATCTACGTCCTTAGCAGGGACGCCTCTTCACCAACTTGAGTATTGCTCCATGTCGCTTATTTAATATAACATGATAATTTTTTTATTTCAATTATTTTATAAAAAAAACTATGAGAATTTTAGAAACTATTTATTTACACATAACAATACTTTTTGAGCTTTATTCTTACAAATAATACATTTATTATCAAACTTTGTTTGATTAAAAGGAAATATACTGATTCTTCTTGAATCTTTAGTTATTTCTTTAATACAGTTATTATCATTACAACATACTATTTTTTGATTAATTGAATCATCAAGTACTTGAGATTTTTTTACATTACCTAAAAGTTTTTTTAAATTTATGTTTTTTAATTTTGAACTATATTGATCAAATAAATACGGAATATTACCTATCAATTCGTTGAAATTGATACATTCTTTTTCTTCACTAATACGTGAATAAACTTCAACTTGATTTAATTCTAAATCTTTAGGTCCTATTGCTACTACAAAAGGGATTCCTGCATTTTGATATTTCTCTTTTAAAGAATTAAAAACTTCATTTGTCTTATCTAATTTAGTTCTAATTCCATTCTTATTTAATTCTTCATATAATTCATTACATTTTTTTAATACACCACTCATATTTTGCTTTATCGGAAGAATTACCATTTGATTTTTTGCAATTTTTACAGGCAAAATTATCCCCTTTTCATCTTTATTAAATAAAAATGAAGATAAAACAAAATTCATATTTAATGATGTACTAATCAAATAATAATCGCCTATTTTATTAGTCCTTAAGTTTGCTACAATTTTTCCTTTATCTATTTCATATGGTAAAGATAAAACATATTCTATTTCATTTGATAAGACATTCTTACCAGAAAGAAGAGATATATTAAATAAATCAAGAAAACAAGATTCATATATTTGTAATATATCAATTAAGTCAGTTCTAGCTTCTTCTATCTCTAATTTAAGTTTTGCATATGAATATAATTCTAAATTCTGATTATTAATAGAAAATAATCGATTGAAATGATTATTGGTTACTAAATTATTGAGAGTTTCATCACTTCCAATTACTTTTATATAACCTAGCTTTTCTAATTTCTTTGATATATAATCACAAATCGCATCAAAACAATATGCAATGTTTTCTCCAAACAACCATTTGTCATCTTGTGTATTTAATAATCCGAATTTATTTAATTGATCAAACATGCTTATCACCTTCATAATTATAACTTAAATGAAATAATCTACATAACATTTTTTAAAAAAATGATAAATACAGCATAATTATGCTATAATAATGTACGAGGTGATAATAATGAGCAAAATCATTCCGATAACAGATTTAAGAAAAACGCAAGAAATATCCACACTATGTCATAAAAATGATAAGCCTATTTTTGTTACAAAAAACGGTTATAATGATTTAGTAATCATGTCTAATGAAGTTTATGAACGTATTGAAGGATATAATCAATTAGAAAATAGAAAAACAAAAGCAAAAGAGGCATTTGAAGTTGCCCCACAAGATGATTGTATGGGTTTTATCAAAGTAGCTGCAGCAAACTTTGACGTTGAAATACATAGTATTACCAAAAATTGTGAATCGATTATTAAAGTAGCAAAAGAAGCATTTTTCAATGGTGCAAAAATAATAGTATTTCCTGAATTATGCATCACTTCTTACACTTCAGGAGATATGTTCTACCAAAAAACATTATTAGAAAAAGCAGAAAGAGGAATACAAAAAGTATGCGATGGAACAAAAGAAATTGATGCATTTATCGTTGTTGGTGCGCCTCTATATAAAGATGGTAAGTTATTCAACTGTGGAATTGCTCTTCATAAAGGAAGCATTTTAGGAGTTGTACCAAAAAGTTTTGTGCCTAATTATAATGAGTTCTATGAAAAAAGATATTTTTCTGAACCAATTAAAGGCAATTCTACTATCACAATATTGGATAAAGAATATCCATTTGGAACTAAATTATTATTTAAAAATGTCTATTGTACTGATGAAATAATTGGTATAGAAATATGTGAAGATGTATGGATGGGTATTCCTCCTTCTAGTTATCATTCCCTTGCCGGAGCGACAATTGAATGCAATCTATCCGCATCTAATGAAACACTACATAAAGATAAAAAAAGAAGGGATTTAGTGAAAAATCAAGCGTGGAAAAATAATATTGGTTATATTTATTCTTCCTCCTCGTATTATGAATCAACCTCCGATGTTATATATTCTTCGCACAATATAATTGCTGAACCAGACGGAATTATTGCCGAATCAAGTTTATTTGAATCAAATATTACTTATGGAGAAATTGATTTAGATCGCATCATTTTATCAAAGATTCAAAATAATTCTGTTGGCGATACCCATAAAGAAGATTTTGAGGTAATTCCATTTAAATGTCATTTAGATGTTCCTTCCTTAACTAGAACATACAAAAAGTTACCTTTCATCGATGAAAATAAATATAAATCGACTTTATCGGTTCAAAAGACAATCACTATGCAAGGATATGCATTAGCAAGAAGATTAAAACATATTCATTGTTCTAATGTTGTAATTGGTTTATCTGGTGGATTAGATTCAACAATCGCATTGATTGCATGTGTAAAAGCATTTGAAATTTTAGGATATGATAGTCATCAAATACATGCGATTACAATGCCTTGTTTTGGAACAAGTGTACGTACAAAACAAAATGCAATTAAACTTGCTGATTATTATAAAGTAACATTAAAGGAAATCAACATTTCAGATTCAGTTAAACAACATTTAAATGATATTAGCCATTCATTAGATGATCATTCTGTCACATTTGAAAATGCTCAAGCAAGAGAACGAACTCAAGTATTAATGGACTATGCGAATAAGGTAAATGGAATTGTCATTGGAACTGGTGATTTAAGTGAAATTGCATTAGGATGGTCAACATACAATGGGGACCATATGTCAATGTATGCAGTTAATTGCTCATTAACAAAAACATATATTCGTGAAATGACAAGAATAATTGCTGAATTAAATCCACAAATTAAAGATACCTTATTAGATATTCTTGGAACACCAATATCTCCCGAATTAATTCCACCAAAAGAAGGAGAAATCACGCAACTTACAGAAGATTTAGTTGGTCCATATGAATTACATGATTTCTTCCTATATCATTTTGTCTATCAACATATGTCAGTTAGAAAACTATATTATGTAGCAAAAGCTACTTTCAAAAAAGATTATAAAGAAGAAACAATACATAAATGGCTAAATACATTTATAAAACGTTTTTTCAATAATCAATTCAAACGTTCTTGTATTCCTGATGGCCCAAAAATTTCCGAAGTAAGCCTTTCTCCTAGAGGTGATCTTAGATTACCAAGTGATGGGAGTTATGCAACATTTATTGAGGATCTATAATTAATATAAAAGTGATGATTTTACGGAAAAACATCACTTTTTTTCTTATTAATATTCGCTGATACCTTCTTTTTTATACTTTTCAAGAAGAGTTTTAAACATATTATAATGTACTATCTCTCTTTGTCTTAAATATAATAATATTTGAATAACCGTTTCATCTTTTGTCATATCAATTAGATGTTCATAACATCCTCTGGCTTTTTCTTCTGCTGCCATGTCTTCTAATAAATCTATTTTATAATTGCCCGACACGCCAATTCCTGAAGTAGTAAATGCTTCTCCATTACATGATCCTGGGAATATCCCTTTACCATGCAAAGTATAATCACAACAAAGCCCCGCTTCTTCCATTTCTTTTGGTGAAGCTCCTTTAGTTAATTGATAAATCATAGTAACAATCATTTCAACATGGCCTAATTCTTCACTAGCAATATCAGTAAGCAACATTACTCCTTGTTCATCTGGCATATCTGTTCTTTGAGCAAAATATCGTAAAGCTGCACCTAATTCTCCATGTGGTCCTCCGTATTGAGCATACAATTCTTTTGCCATCTTTAGATCCTTATTTTTTATGTCAATAGGATAAATTAGTCTTTTTGAATAAACAAACATACAATAATCTCCTAATTCTCAAATACAGAAGGTGGATTTACCCAAGAAAAGTAATCTGATTTCATAATTGAATCACTAGAAACAAGTGGTTGATTATATTTTAATGCATAGTCTTGCATTAACTTATTCATCTTATTTACATATTGCTTAAATAATTCAATTACCTTTTTATCATTAGGATATATATCTAAATGTAATTTCAAATCATTAACAAAATGTGAATATTTTTGGATTTCTAACATCATCTTTTCCTGTTCATTATTTGGTTTCAACACTTTAGGTTTATAGTTTTTATATTTTACATAAGTGTTTTTAAACGTATTTCCATTTAAAAAGCTTTCATCAACATCAAATAGTTCAATTTTTTCTCCTCGTATTTCATCAATAGAAGAATAAACACAAGGACTATAAATAAATACCATAAAAAATCCTCCTAAATTAAAATATGTTTAAGAGGATAAAAGTCGACAAAATAAAAAAATTATATAAGCCAGAGCCTATATAATTTCTTATTTATTGATTTGTTCTTTTACTCTTTTACTCTCTTTAAAATCAATTACTTTATGAGAGAGAACATTATTTTTTGTTTTTGTTACAGGATTATAAACTTGTTTTTCTTTTCTTTCTTTTAAGTTAAATCTACCAAAACCAGCAATCTTTACATCTTCACCTTTTGCCAATTGATCAACAATAATATCAAATAGTGAATCGATTATTTTTTGTGTTTCATCTTTATTTAAATAACATTTTTGGCTAAGTAAATTTACTAAATCATCTTTATTTACCATACACTACTCTCCAAATACGATATTTATATTACCATACAAGAGATAACATTACAATCAAAATACAAATGCAATTAAATTCCCTTTTCCTTTATTTGAAATCGTCTTAATTAATTGTTGTAATTTAATTTTTACCGGTTCAGGTAAATTATTTAATTTACCTTGAAATGATTCATTAATAATATCTTTAAATTTTCTACCAAACATTTCTTTTTCTAGTAAAACCATTTCTCCTTCTTCATATGCTTTAGTTAAATAATCTAAAAAATAATCAGCTTGTTCTTTATTTCCTAAAACAGGTTCAAATGAAGTTTGTAAATCCACTTTGATTAGATGATAACAAGAAGTAGATGCTTTGATTTTTAATGCTGGTCTTCCTTGAACTTTACTCAATTCCGGCTTTTCTATTTTCAAAATATTGTTTGAGGCAAATCCATACCCTAAAGAATCTGCCATCTCTAATGCATTACCGATTTTTTCATAATTCTTTTTTGCTTTAACAAATTGTGACAAAACCGCGATTAATTGAGATTTATCTTCAATTTTACAGCCCACTAACTCTTCCAATACAACTTCATATAATCCATCTTTTACATCAAGTTGAACAACACAAATTCCACTACCTGTATCTACATCAATGATTTTTGCTTCTTTTAAAAATTCATTTTGTAACAATACAACAGTTATCTTATCGACATCCTTAACAATTTTGGCTTCATCCATTGCTTGTTGAATCGAATCCTTAATTGACTTTTTTATATAATGTTCGTCATCTAAGGAAGCAACCCACTTTGGCATTTCTAGTTCAATTCCAGAAATTGGATATTGATAAAGAGCTTCTTTTAAAATTGATGAAGCATCATCACGATTCATATTTACAATATCAAGTGGTATAACTGGTACTTGATATTTTTGACTGATTTCTTCTTTCATTTTTAATACATCATCATGATGAGGAGTTTTTGTATTTAAAATAATCACAAATGGTTTATCAACATTTTTCACGTCATTAATAATCGTTTCTTCCACAGATTGATAATTATTTCGAGAAAAATCATTGATACTGCCATCTGATAAAATAACAATTCCTAAAGTCGAATGATCTTTTATAACTTTTTGTGTTCCTATTTTAGCTGCTTCATCAAAAGGAATAGAATCAGCAAACCAAGGAGTTTTTATCATCCTCATTTTTCCTTCTTCCATATAACCACTTGCATCTTCAATAATATAACCAACACAATCAATCATGCGGATTTTTACGTAAAAATCATCATCAACTTTAATACTGATTGCATTTGATGGAACAAATTTTGGCTCAACAGTCATAATCGTTTTTCCATCACCAGATTGAGGAAGTTCATCAATTGCTCTTTTTTTATCTTCCTCTAATTCAATGTTATCGATAACTAAAGTTTCCATGAATTTTTTGATAAAAGTGGATTTACCTACTCTGACTGGTCCGACAACACCTAAATAAATATCCCCATTATTTCTTTTTCCGATTTGTTTTAAAACACTTAATGAATCTTCCATAATAGCCTCCAAGCTATTTAATGTTATGTTTAATTAAAAATAAATAGAACAAAAAAGCAAGAAGAATTTTTATTTCCTTCTTGCCTTTATCTACTTCAATTTATAACTTGGAATAATATTATTCTTTTTATTTTCTTTACAAATATTTTTAATTTTATTTACTTCATCCACCGATAATTTTCGATACTTTCCTCTTTCTATTCCTTGAAGAGTTAAAAAACCAATCGATTCACGATGTAAATTTTTAACATGATAATTAAAATGTTCAAACATCCTTCTCACTTGACGATTTCTACCTTCGTGAATTGTAAGTGAAATAATACTTCTTGCAGTATTTCTTGCAATCACTTTAATAATGGCAGGTTCTGTCATACCATCTGACAATTCAACTCCATTTTCAAGTTCTAATAAATGTTGATCTAATACATATCCATCAATAGTAGCGATATATGTTTTATTTAAGTGAGTAGATGGATGAGTAACTAAATTTGTTAATTCTCCATCATTAGAAATTAATAATGCTCCTGAAGTATTATAGTCTAATCTTCCTACTGGATATAATCGATATTTTTCATCTTTAAAGTAATCAATGACTACTTTTCTTCCTCGATCATCTTTACTAGAAGAAACAACACCTAATGGTTTATTAAATAAGAAAGTGACAGTATCTTTTTCAAAATTCTTTTTTACATTAGTTTCACCAACTATTTCAATATCATCATCTAAAGAAACTAAAGTACCCATTTCAATTACTAATTTACCATTAACTTTTACTTTTCCTAGAGCAATCAGTTCTTCTGCTTTTCTTCTTGAACATAATCCAAGTTGAGACATTGCTTTTTGTAATCTCATCTTTTCTTCCATAAGCTCCTCACTTTCTTAATTCTTGTTTATTATATCACATTTTAAATTAAATCTTAGAAAACATTTTTAGGCTTTTACATATATTATTTTAGATACGTTTTTAGGAGAAACTTAAATTATTATGAAAAATATGTTTTCTTTTACCAATACTATTTGTCAAGAAGAATTAATTAAATTCTCTTTCTTATATGAAGCAATTCCTTCAATTAAACAAATAATACTATCGACCATAGAGAAATTACCAAAAGATGAATTTAATTATATCCATCCAAACATTTGGATACATAAAAGTGCGAAGATTGATAATAATACTAAAATAATAGGTCCGTGCATTATCGATAAAGGAGCAATAATAAGACATTCTTGTTTGATAAGAGAAAATGTAGTTATCGGTAAAAATTGTCTAATTGGAAACTCGATTGAATTAAAAAATACTATCTTATTTGATGAAGTGAAGATTCCACATTTAAGTTATGTGGGTGATTCTCTTCTTGGATATAAAGTACATCTAGGAGCGTCTTCATTAATATCTAACAAAAGGCTAGATGATAAAGAAATAGTAATTGAATGGAAAAAAGAAAAAATCAATACTCATTCAACCAAATTTGGCGCGCTTATTGGTGATTATGTTGAGATTGGATGTTCAAGTGTAATTAATCCAGGATCAATAATTGGTAATAACACTTTCATTTATCCTTTATCATCAATAAAAGGGACAATCGATCCATATATGGTTATTAAAGGTGATAATTAATGTGTGGAATAATTGGATATATCGGTAAAAATAATGCTTATGAAAAAGTGATTTTTTGCTTAAAAAAATTAGAATATCGTGGATATGATTCATCTGGAATTACACTTTTTTATAACAATACTTACCACACTTTCAAAGAGAAAGGAAAAATAAATAATTTAGTTTCTTCTCTTCCAAAGAATTTAATTAGTAATATAGGAATTGGACATACTAGATGGGCAACACATGGTCAAAATAATATAGAAAACGCTCATCCACATCACTCCTTAAATAATAAAATTATTTTAGTCCATAATGGGATTATAGATAATTACTTAGATTTAAAAAAAGAGCTTATTAATAAAGGCTATTCTTTTTATAGTCAAACTGATAGTGAAGTGATTGCTAACATCATTGAAGAAAATTATCAAAATAATCCTCTTGAAGCATTAGAAAAATCGTTCAAGCAGATTAAAGGTAGTTTCGCACTTTCTATTATTTTTACTCAATACACAAATCGTCTTTATGCAGTTAAAAAAGAATCATCTTTAATCATTGGAAAAAGTGATGATGGAATATATATTTCAAGCGATATAAACGCACTAATAGACAATATCGATCAATACTATATTCTAGAAGATGATGAAATAGTTGAAATTATCGATAATAATATATATCTTTATGACGCTTTTCTACGTAAAAAAGCCCCTATTTTTAAATCAATCACAAAAGAAATATCTAATAAAAAAATAAATAATTATCAAACAAATATGGAAGAGGAAATCAATGAACAAAACCTCATTTATAACAAATTGATAAACACTTATATTAAAAATAATACAATTAATTTTTCCACTTTTAATATAAATGATTTTTTGTTAAGTCAATATAAAGAAATAATCTTAATTGGCTGTGGATCAAGTTATAATGCAGGATTAATTGGTAAATATTTATTTGAACATATATCTTCTTTAAGAGCATCATGTTATTTAGCATCAGAGTTTGAATATTTACCATTTTTAGATTATTCAAAAACATTATTTATTTTAATATCTCAATCAGGAGAAACAATTGATACAATCAAAGTACTTAGAACACTAAAAAGTCATAATGAAACAACAATAAGCATTGTAAATGTTATGAATTCAACTATCGCAAGAGAATCATCTTATTTTATTGATTCTCTTGCAGGAAAAGAGATTGCTGTTGCGACTACAAAAGCATTCTTTTCTCAAGTATTCATCTTATATTTACTCGCCTTTAAAATCGGTAAAATCAATAATACCAAAGAAGCTAATAAATTGAATAATCTATTATCATTAAACGATGAAATCAATCATGCATTAAATGATTATCAAAAAGAAATTGATAAAATAACTCATCAGCTAGTTAATAAAAAATCCGTCTTCTTCATCGGACGAGGATTAGATTACATATTATTAAATGAAGCTAGTTTAAAATTAAAAGAAATTAATTATATTCATTCAGAAGCATTTCCTTCTGGAGAATTAAAGCATGGAACAATTTCCTTAATTGACAAAGACTCATTAACTATCGCATTAATATATCAAACTAAGCATATCGATAAAATGTTAAGTAGTATTGAAGAAATAAAAGCTCGTGAAGGAAAAATAATCATCATTGGAAAATGCGAAGAACATGATATAACTTTAACAAAAGAAATTGATGATTTATTTTCTCCGTTAATCACTTTAATCATCTTCCAAAGAATTGCTTTAGAATGTGCGAAGAAAAAAGGATATGATATCGATATGCCTAGAAATCTGGCTAAATCAGTTACCGTTCAATAAAATAATTAATCGATATTATGAACAATATAGACATCATCTAAAGATAATTTTTTGATTACTTTATTCTCCTTAAAAATGCTCACTTCAAATTTATTATGTTTATAAGAAAAAGATATTAAAATATATATTTTACTAATATCCTCATTATCTATTCTTATCCCATAATTCCTCTTACAATAGAGTGTCTTATTATCAATAAATGTATATCCTTTATTAACAAAACAAAAATATGTCGTATTATCAAATATTTGAGAATATGCCTTTTTATGAAAAAGAAAATCACTTCCACAATCAAATGTACATAAGATTAATAAGTCTCCATCTTTTTCACTAGCAGTGATCAATGTTCTTCGTGCCTTTTTAGTAAAACCTGTTTTTCCTCCAATACAATAAGAATAATCGAACAATAATTTATTCTTATTTTTCCAATATCCTTTTACAGTACTTTTATAATATTTCGTGTTTATTATTTCCCTAAAAACTTCATTATTTAAGCAATATGACATTAATAAACACATATCATAAGCTGTTGATTTATTTCCTTCATCAAATAGATCTAAACCAGATGGATTAGAAAAATATGTATCATTTAAATTTAACTCTTTTGCTTTATTATTCATCTTTTCTACAAATTTAGGAATTGTAGGACCAAGATAATCTCCAAGTAAATGAGCTGCATCATTTCCACTCCTTAATAATAAACCATATACTAAGTCTATTATGCTAACTTCTATCCCGCTTTCTAAATATAAAGATGAACCAATCGCATTTTTAATTACTTCTTCTTTAACTTCAATTACATCAAACAAGCGCATTTCTTCGATGGAAATAATCGCCGTCATTATTTTAGAAATTGACGCCACAGATTGTCTTTGATCCATATTTTTACAAGAGATTACCTCATTTGTATTCCCATCTAATAAACAATAACTTCTCACATAGATATTTTCACTAATATAAGAAATATTAGAACTAGTAAATAAAAAAGAAAAAAATATAAATAAATTTAATAGCATTGTTTTCATATCATTTAAATAAATGCGAGACAAGAAAAAATAGAACAAAAAGCAATAAAAAAAGTAGAAGAATTTTATATTATCTTTCTTCTACATTTTTCTTATTTTTCTAAATATCTAGCTAAGAATTCTTTTGTTCTTGGCATTTTTGGATTAGAAAATATTTCTTTTGGATTTCCTTCTTCAACTATATACCCCGA
Organism: Caryophanales bacterium; assembly: GCA_029006735.1. GTDB lineage: Bacteria > Bacillota_I > Bacilli_A > RFN20 > CAG-449 > UBA3210. Next base: position 21,215 of record JAQXGN010000025.1, on the reverse strand, counting down.
ATCCATAAATACTACTTTATTTGCAACATCTTTTGCAAACCCCATTTCATGAGTAACAACAACCATTGTCATTCCACTAGAAGCGAGATCTTTCATAACTTTTAATACTTCACCGACCATTTCTGGATCAAGCGCACTAGTAGGCTCATCAAATAAGATTACATCTGGTTCCATACATAAGGCACGAGCAATCGCAACACGTTGTTTTTGTCCACCAGAAATCTCACTTACTTTATAATTTATTCGATCGCCCATTCCAACTTGGTTTAAATACTGTAATGCTTTCTCTTTTGCGACATTAGTTGAAGTATGTAAAACAACTTCTTGAGCAAGCATACAATTATGTAGAACATCTTTATTATTAAATAAATTAAAATTTTGAAAGACCATACCAATCTTTTCTCGAATAAAATTAATGTTGACTTTTTCTTTATTTTTAAATTGTGATAATTCTAATTTTCTTTCTTCTTTTAATCTAACTTTTTCTTTTCTAGATGCATTTCTAATTAATTGTTTATATTTTGCTTTTATTTGCTTTTTTAAGTAAAAATCGCTATTATCAATTCGGTAATCATGATCTTTATGATGGAAAATAATTTGACCACCAGTTGTTTCTTCTAAACGATTAATACATCTTAAAAAAGTCGATTTTCCACTACCTGAAGGGCCAATAATAGCAATGACATCACCTTTATTGATTTCTAATGATATATCTTTTAAAACTTCATTATCACTAAAAGATTTCTTCAAATTTTTAATTGAGATAACACTATTAGCCATTTGTTACCCTCCTTTTTATAAAATGAAGTTCAAATAATTTCTTTACTTCTAATTTACGATTAATAATTTTTACAATATATGTGGCAAGTAATGTTAATACTAAATAAATTACTGCGACAATAATATAACCTTCTACTTTAAAATAATTAGTGTTAGTTGCAATTGATACACTTGCATATAACTCTGTTAAGCCAATGACATTCAATACCGAAGAGTCTTTAACATTAACAATATATTCATTTAAGATAGTAGGAATAGAATTTTTAATTGCTTGAGGCATAACTATTAACGCCATTGTTTTCCAATAAGAAATACCAAGCGATCTACTTGCTTCAATTTGTCCTTCATCAACACCATTTAACCCAGAACGAATAATTTCTGACATATAAGCACCCGTATTAATAATAATAACAAATAAGCCACAAATCATATATCCATTAAATATCCAACCTAATTGTATATTTGACCAAGAAAATCCAAATGAAGAAGCACCAAAAAAGATTATCATTGCTTGGACCATCATTGGAGTCCCTCTAAAGATGTTTACATAAATAGAAGTTAATCCTAAAATAAATCCCTTCCATATTTTAGTAAAAGGTTTATCCTCTTTTTTAATTTTAAGATTTCTTCCTAAACTAACAACAATACCAATTAATAAACCAACAAATGTACCGATAATTGCTAAAATTAAGGTCGAGGCAATACCATTTAAAAAATCTATATAAAATCTTTCTATTAAATACCAAATTCTACTAAACAAATTCATAATTAACGATTTGCTCCATTAACAATTGATGTAGCAACAGGTAATTCTGCAGTCATAGCATCAGCAGCACCTGATACTACTGCAGTAGCACATGTAGCAAAAGTATTTAATGCACTTAAGTGAGTAACATTATATGTAGTTTTCCAATCTTCAATAACACTATCAGTTACAGTAGAAACTTGAGAAACAATTCTTGCTCCAGCAAAATCTTCTAATGAAGTTGCTTTTGCATATGGAGAATCTTCCTTAACGACTAATACTAATTCTGAACGATAATACTCATCAGTGAAATCAATCGATAATCTTCTTTCTTCAGTATCTGTCATACCTGCAATAACAATACGATTATCACCACTTTGTACCCATGGAATTAAAGCATCCCATCCCATCTTTTCAATAACTAAATTATATCCTAATTTATCAGCAATTTCTCTAGCAACAGTAACATCATATCCTGCAGCATATTGACGAGTAGCGCCATGAATTGGATAAGAATATTCAGTTGGAGCAACTTCAGTCCAATTAAATGGAGCGTATTCACATTCTAAACCAACATATAATGTTTTATCAAATTTTGTAACCTCTTCTTGAGAAGGAACTGTCACTGGACGATCTAACGTTGATCTTTCTGTTGCTTCTAACATCCATTCATTTCTTGTTTCTACGCTGATTTCACTTAATACAGAATTAATCGCGTCTTTTAATTCATCGCTTCCTTTTTTTAAACCAATGGAAACGCCTAATTCTTTAGAAGCTTCTCCTAATATGGATTGATCAAAATGAACGATAGTCAATCTATTACTCGATCCTCCACAACTTGATAAGCTAAATAACGCAATTGGTATTAATAATGTTGATAATAAGCTTGTTTTTCTCATAAAAATCTCTCTTTCTATAAAAAAGATTGCACCCTATTAATGGATGCAATCTTCAATTGATTTTCTCTCATTAATAGCTCCTCTACTTACGTAGGAGTATGTAACCTATTCGATTACATCCCAACTATCTTAAATGCCTTTAAGATGTTTCGGCCAACTTACCTTTCCTTATCTTCAACGAATGCCTTCTCCGATAAGTACTAATTTGTTTAGCTCCTCTATTCAATCTAATTTATGAGGTTATTATAGTTACAATAAATTATTAATTCAAGAAAAATCGACATTTTTCTAAAAAAATACTCTAAACAAAAAAATAATGTTATTATACATATGGTGAAATTATGAAATATTATCTTCCAGGAATTCTATTATTTGTTATTGCGATAATCATAGGTGTAAGTGTTACTTGCATCATGGTTTTTGCTTACGATGAAATAATGAACGCTATAGGTAATTTACAAAATCTCTCTATTTTAATTGCTTTAAGCATTATTCTAATTGCAATATTTATCGGCATAGGTATTTATCTTATATATAAAGAATATAATGAAAACGCTAGAATTGAACGACTAAATAAAATAGGAGAAAGAAAACTAGGAACAATAAAAAATATAGAATATTATTCTCCAACATCCAATTTATTCAAGTTCGATTTAGAAGTTAATATAAATAATAAAAAAATCCATACTTTCACTTCTGATTTTGTATCAAATCATGATTATTTTTTGAAAGAAGGATACAAATTGTATGTTATTTATGATAAAAAGAATTTAAAAAACTACGTTATAGTATATGATAAAGTAATTCGTAATTAATCAATATTTAATAATGATTTTAAATATGCATCTAATTCTTCTTTAGAAGTGAAAGAAAGAGTTAAATTCTTTTCTGTAATTGATACTTTACAATTGTATTTTTTCGCAAAAACTTCAATGTTTTTTTGAAATGGGGATGGCGATTTATACATTTTAACCATATTTTCGATTTCTCTTACAGACAATCTATCATTAATAATTTTTACTAAAAATTCACATTGTGTTTGATGGTCAAGCCCTAATAATACTCTTGCTTGACCATAAGAAATCTTACTCTTCTTTAAGGCAATAATTACTTCTTCATCTAAATTGATAAGGCGAAGAATATTTGTTACTTGAGATACACTTGCTTTAGAAATTAAGGCAATATCTTTTCTAGAAACATGATATTCTTTTGTTAATATTTCATATGCATAAGTTTTATTTAAAATATTGTCGTGAAGTTTTTTATTTCCTCTGGATAAAATCATATAAATCATTAATTCATCAGATATTTCTCTAATAGAAACTGGTACTTCCTTTAAATGAAGTTTTTTGGCAATATAAAATCTTTTATACCCTCCACAAACTTCATAAAAACCATCTTTTTCTCTAACAAGCAAAGGAGATAACATCCCATTATTTTTAATGGATTCAGTTAGTTCTTTTAATCGTTTTTCTTCGAAGAATTGCTTTCTAGAAACAGGATTAAAACGTACTTTTTCAAGTGGAACAAAAGCTGATACTTCTCGAGAATATGCTTTTTCAATTGTCGAAATAATATCACTTGAACGATATTCTTCTACTAGAGATGCTAAACTTCTTTTCCTTTTATTCATTTGTCAAAATTTCCCTTGCTAAAGATAAATATGCTTGTGATCCAGCTGCTGTTGGTCTAAACGAAGTAACTGGTTTTCCTTCTGCTGCAGCTTCAATTAAAGAAGAATTACGAGGTATTTGAGTTACAAAAGTTTTTTCTTTAAATAATCCTCTGATCTCTTGAGTAACTTCAGTTGCAAGCCTTAATCTTGAATCATACATCGTTAATAAGAAGCCTTGAATTTCTAAATCCGGATTATAATCTTGTTGTACTTTTGAAATAGAAGATAAGATTTGAGCAACTCCTTCAAGAGCATAATATTCACATTGTACTGGAATTAATACAGAATCTGCTGAGCATAATGCATTCAAATTTAAAATTCCTAAAGATGGAGGACAATCAATAATAATAAAATCATATTGATAATTTAACCCTTTTAACGCATTTTTCAAAACATAAAAAGGACGGTGTTTTCTTTGAATATCTGATTCTATACCTGCTAATTTCAAATTGCTGATAATGATATCTACATTATTGGTTGAAGTATGAATAATCGCATCGTTTATACTACATTTTTCCATTAAAACATCTTCAATTGTAAGTTTAGTAATTGTAATATCAATGCCCATTCCTCTTCCACAATTTCCTTGTGGATCTAAATCGATTAGAAGGATTTTTTTGTTGAATTTAGTTAAAGCTCCTGCAAGAGAAATAGCAGTAGTTGTTTTACCAACTCCTCCTTTTTGATTTGAAATTGCTATTATCTTACTCATTTATAATCCCCCTACTTCATTTTACAATGGACGTTTCTTAATTTGTCCATAATTTCTTGGATACTTATTTGGTGTAGCCCCAATCTTTCTTAAAAAGATATTATACCTAGTCGAATCATCATTTGGTAGATGAGCTTCTTGAATATATTCTTCTTTAAATCTTAATAGATACAATGCATTCTTTGCTTCTTTTAATTCTTCTAATGCAATTTTACCTTTTAAAGCAACCATTAATCCATTCACTTTTACTAATTGAGATGTAATCTCTAAAATAATATTCAACCTAGATACTGCTCTTGCTGTGACAATATCATATTTTTCAATATTGTTCTTTGCAAAGTCTTCACTTCTTTCATTAATAATTGTAACATTTCCTAAGCCTAAGGCATTAACAACAATTTGTAAAAAATTGCATCTTTTGGTTAATGGTTCTAATAAAGTAATATCACAAGATGGATAACAGATTGCTAAAGGTATCCCTGGAAATCCTGCTCCACTACCCACATCAATTAAGCTCAAATTATCGAGTTTTTGCGTAAAACTAAATAATAACGAATCAAAAAAGTGCTTCTCATATACTTCGTTTTCTTCTGTAATACCAGTCAAATTCATCACTTGATTATATTCTTGAAGTAAAGATAAATATTTTTCAAATTGTTCAACTTGTTGATCATTTAAATCAATATTATTCATTTTTAAAGAGGAAATAAATTCTTCTTTTGTCATAATTATTTCCCCCTTTTAATATTCATTAATAACACCGAAATATCTGCAGGATTTACACCAGATATTCTACTAGCTTGCCCTAAAGTCAATGGCTTGACATTAGATAATTTTTGACGAGCTTCTAATCTTAATCCTTCCATATTCAAATAATCCAAATCACATGGAAGTCTAGTTTCTTCAAGTTTAGCTAAATGTTCTGCTTCTTTCTTTTGTTTATCTATATAGCCTTCATATTTAACCATTATTTCTAATTGTTCTTCTTCCTCAAGAGTTAGTGGAGGCAATTCAGATACAAACTTTTTAAACTCATGTAATGTTACATTAGGTCTTTTAATCATTTCAGCACCTGTTGGTCCTCCAACATAGCCAGGGTAGCCAATCTCTTCCATATAAGAACATAATTCTTTAGGCATACCCATATGTGTTTTATTGAGAATTTCCTTACATTTTTCTAGTTTTTGTACTTTTTCTTGAAAACGTTGATATCTTGCTTCATTAATTAAACCAACTTTATAACCAATAGGTGTTAATCTTAGATCTGCATTATCACTTCTTAATAAAAGACGATACTCTGCTCTTGATGACAATAATCTATATGGTTCTTTTGTTCCTTTAGATACTAAATCATCAATCATAACACCAATATAAGATTCATCTCTTCTTAAAATTAAAGGTTCTTTCCCTTGTATTTTTAAACAAGCGTTTATACCAGCAACTAATCCTAAACCTGCTGCTTCTTCATAACCTGATGTTCCACATATTTGCCCACCAATATATAAACCAGGCCATTTTTTTATTGCTAAAGTATAATCGTATTCACTAGTGTCTATTGCATCATATTCTATCGCATAAGCATACTTTAAAATAACTGCGTTTTCCAACCCTTTTAAAGAATGAACCATTAAATCTTGAATATGTTCTGGCATAGAAGTTGAGAACCCTTGTAAATAAATAGAATCATTGTGAATTGATTCTGGTTCAATGAATAATTGATGCCTTTCTTTATCTGCAAAACGAACTACCTTATCTTCAATCGAAGGACAATATCTTGGACCAACTCCTTGAACAACTCCTCCATACATTGCAGATTCTTGTAAATGTTCACGAATAATTTGATGTGTCTTTTCATTTGTATATGTCAAATGACACACTATTTGATCTTCAAAAGGAAGAATTCGAGAATCATTAAAAGAAAACTTTAATGGACGATTAGTACCATATTGAGGATCTAATACTTCATAATTAATAGAATCTTTTTTTATTCTTTGAGGAGTTCCTGTTTTTAGTCTAATAATTTTTAGACCCATTTTTTGAAGATTTAAAGATAATCCTAATGAAGGTTTTTCTCCATCTGGTCCATCTTTTGTAACATTATGGCCTCTTAAAATAACTGATTCCATATACGTTCCAGTAGTAAGAATCACTGCTTTTGAAGTTATTTTTAAATTGTCAACAATAACACCATATACATGATTATCATCATGCAATAAATCAGTAACCATACCTTCTAGAATAGTTAAGTTTTCGCATTTTTCTGCTGCCTCAAGCATTACTTTTGGATAATCAATTTTATCTACTTGAGCACGTAAACATTGAACTCCAGGTCCTTTACCAGTATTAAGCATTTTCATTTGTAAACATGCTTTATCCGCTAAAAAGCCCATTACTCCACCTAGTGCATCAATCTCACGAACTACAATTCCTTTTGCCGAGCCACCAATTGAAGGATTACATGGCATATTACCTAATTTGTGTTTATTTAATGTACATAGTAAAGTTTTCATGCCTAAATGAGCTGACGCAAAAGCAGCTTCCATTCCAGCATGTCCTCCTCCTACAACAATAACATCAAATTCCATTATCCAATACTTCCTTCCATATCCATTTTAATAAGTTGATTTAATTCAACAGCATATTCCATCGGTAATTCTTTTGAAAAAGGTTCAATAAATCCCATAATAATCATTTGAGTAGCATCTTTTTCTTTTAACCCTCTACTCATTAAATAAAATAATTGTTCTTCATTAATCTTTGAAACTGTTGCTTCATGTTCTAAAAAAGAAGAATTATTGTAGCAAATATTACTTGGTATTGTATCCGATTTAGAAACATCATCTAAAATTAATGTATCACATTCTACATGACTTTTTGAATTATTAGCTTCTGGTCCAATAAATACTTTACCTCGATAATTCGCAATTCCACCACGTTTTACAATTGATTTTGAAATGATATTCGATGTAGTAAATGGCGCAAGATGAATCATTTTTGCACCTGCATCTTGATATTGACCTTTATCTGCAACTGCAATCGAAATACATGTTCCTTTAGCGTGAGGGCCATTCAATACGCATGCTGGATATTTCATATTGAGTTGAGAACCAATATTACCATCAATCCATTCCATTAAGCCATCTTCTTCAACCAATGCTCTTTTTGTAACTAAATTAACAATATTATTAGACCAGTTTTGAATAGTAGAATAACGGCATTTTCCACCTTTTTCAATGTAGATTTCAACTACTGCTGCATGTAATGATTCTTCCGAATAAATAGGTGCAGTACATCCTTCTACATAATGTACATCAGCCCCTTCATCAACAATAATCAAAGTTCTTTCAAATTGTCCAGATTTAGCATTATTAATACGGAAATATGATTGTAATGGTTTTTCAAGTTTTACTCCTTTTGGGACATAAATAAAAGATCCACCTGACCATACTGCACTATTTAATGCCGCATATTTATTGTCATTAAAAGGAACAACTTTATTAAAATATTTTTTAAATAACTCCGGCACTGTTCTTAATGCCATATCAGTCGAAAGAAAGATAACACCTTTTTCTTCAACTTCTTGAAGCATATTATGATATACAACTTCCGATTCATATTGAGTTGAAACGCCTGCTAAATACTTAGCTTCCGCTTCAGGAATACCTAATTTTGTAAATGTGTTTTTAATTGTTTCTGGTACCTTATCCCATGATTTTTCTTCTTTAGAAGAAGGTCTAGTAAAATATGTATATGAATCAAAATCAAGGACAGATAAATCTGGTCCATAATGAGGATTTTCCATTTCTAAAAATGCATGATAAGCTTTTAATCTAAACTCAAGCATCCAATCTGGTTCTTCTTTTAATCTTGATATCTCACGGATTACATCTTCACTTAATCCTTTATTAGTTTTTACAATTGAAACATCCTCGTCTTTGAATCCATATTTATATTCGTGTTCTTTATTTTCATTCATTTGCATCATCTCCATTCAAAATACGATTAACACCTCTCCAACCTATGGTTGCACATTTAATTCGAGAAGGTTGTCTGGATGTATTAATAAATACAATTGCTTCATCTAACAAGTTTTCATCAAAAGGCTTACCATAAATCATATTAGTGTAAGCTTCCATTATTTTTTTTGCTTCTTCAACCTTTTTACCTTGTAATAATTCTGTCATTATTGATGTCGATGCAGTAGAAATAGCACATCCGTTTCCATGCCAACAAACATCCTTAATCACGCCATTTTCTTCTTTCATTTGAATATAGATTTTATCGATACAACTCGTTGAATCCATATAAACACTAATATAGGAATCATCTGCTTCTCTTTTATTTCTTGGATTTTGATAATGATCCATAATGATTTCTCTCATCATTTCATTGTTAATCAAAAAAGACATCTAAAAAGTCACATCCTTTCTTACATGCTTCTACGAATTGATCAATTTCTTCAAATGTATTGTAGAAGTAAAAACTTGCTCTTACTGTTGCAAGTTCACCTAAAAAGTTTGGTAATAATTTTGCACAATGTTCACCTGAACGAACACAAATTCCTAATGAGCCTAATAACGTTGCCATATCTTGAGCATGAACACCTTGATAATTGAAAGTAATTATTCCTGCTTCTGCATCTTTATTATAAATAATAATTTCTGGAATAGTTTTCAATTTTGAAATAGCGTATTTTTTCAATTCTTGTTCATAATGTTGAATATTATCCATTCCTAGTTCATCAAGATATTGAAGTGCTCTAGCTAGTCCAATTGCTCCTGCAATGTTTTGAGTACCTGCTTCAAATTTATTTGGTGAAGCAAGATAGCCATAATTGCCACAAGTATTAAATGTTGTATTCATTCCTCCGCCTAAAATAAGAGATGGCATAGTGTCTAATAAATGGATTTTTCCATACATTACTCCAGTACCTGTAGGACCAACACATTTATGTCCAGAAAATACTAAAAAATCAACATCCAAATCTTTCACATCAATTTTCATATGTGGAACAGCTTGAGCTCCATCACAAACAAATATCGCACCTGCTTCATGTGTTATTTTTGTTAAAGATTTAACATCTAAAACATATCCTAATACGTTAGTTACATATGCCAAAGAAACTATTTTGGTTTTATTTGATAAAACACTTTTTAACCCTTCTTCTGTAACTCTTCCTTCATTATTTAATGGAACGTAAACAATTTTACATCCTATTTCTTCTTGAAGTCTAAACCAAGGTAATATATTTGAAGCATGTTCTGCTTCAGAAATAACAATCTCATCATTCTTAGATAAACGGTTTTTTAAGCCTTGAGCAATCATATTTAAAGCTAATGAAGTACCTGATACAAATACAACTTCATTAGGTTTTGCATTAATAAAACTTGCAACGCTTTTTCTTGCTCCTTCATAACTTTCATCGGCTTTTTCCGCTAAATCATAATCTCCACGATGAGAATTACAACAATAATTTGAATAATATTCCATCTCTTTTTCAATTACACAATCTGGTTTAAATGTTGTATTTGCATTATCAAAGTAAACCATATTATGTCCTTGCATTAAAGGATTATTTTTAAACATAGGGAAATCTTTTCTAACTTTTTTTACATCAAACATATTAAAATCTCCCTTCTATATTTTTAGAGATTTTATTCAAAATTTCTTCATCCGTAAAGAATTTTAAAATTGGATTTAAATAACCTAAAGTAATTAATTTTTTTGCATCTTCTTCATTAATACCACGAGAAGTCAAATAGAAAATATGTTCTTCATTAATTTGTCCTACAACAGCAGCATGGCTTGCTTCTACATCGTTTTCATCAATACATAAAATAGGGCTTGCTTTGCATTTACATTTTGAATCAAAAACCATAATTTTTGCACTTTGATGTGTCGCACTTGATTTTGCTCCTTTTTCAATGGAAGAAGTACCAAAGAAATTCATTGTAGATTCATTTTCACTAACTCCATAGTTTTCCATTTTTGCATAAGTATGAGGAGCGTAATGATGAAAAGAAACATAGAAAGTTTTATTATCATTTGTAGTTGCTAAAGATGCTAAATTCCATATTGCTTTAGCATATGGTTTATTTAAATTACAAACAAAATTCATCATCTTTTCTCCAAAGGAGAAATCAGCAAAACCACCCCTATAGAAAGAACTATTTTGCAAATTAACTACATAATTATTTTTCTTTGATTGATTAAAAGATGCTATTGAATGCTCTAAAGAAGTATAATCATCTAGATTGATTATGACATCAATACTATCTGGATTATTAATCTCTACAACCTTGTAACTTATTGCATTATGGAAATTAATAATAACTTTCTTATGATGGAATTTAGACCAATCAACATAAATTATTTCTTCACCTTTCAAAGACAAATCGAAAGTGATCTCATCATCATTAGATAAGATTTGAATATTCTCATTTTTTGTCTCAAATAGATTGATCATATTTACACCTACTTCTTAATAATTTCCTTTGTTGCGCATACACCAATCGAAGTTTTATTCATCGCAACATCATCTTTTTCAATTTCAATTCCTAATTCATATTTAATCCACTCATATCCTTGTGTTTCAATACGTTCAATAATTTCATTACCACCTTCAACTGCAATTCGACCATTAATCATAACTGCGACTCTATTTGGATTAATCATTTTGTATAATTTTTCATAATGAGAAATAACTAAAAATGATGTATTTGTTGTTTTTTGAACTTCTTGAATTGCATCTGCAACATAAACTAAAGCATCAACATCAAGTCCGGAATCAATTTCATCAAGCATAGCTAAATCTGGTTTTAATAAAAGCATTTGAAGAATTTCATTACGTTTCTTTTCTCCACCAGAAAAGCCTTCGTTTAAAAATCTTTGTGCCATATCCATAGAAATATGCATCTTCTTAGATGCAGATTCAATTGCACGATAAAACTCAAATAATTTAACTGGAGTTTCTCTTCTAGCATTAACTGCAGCTTTAAGAAAGTCAGAGTTAACTACGCCAGGAACTTCACAAGGATATTGCATACCTAAAAAAAGTCCTGCACGTGCCCTACTATCGACACTCATTTGTAAAACATCATTACCATCTAATGTGATTGAACCTTGAGTTACTTGATATTTTGGATGTCCCATTATTGCTGCTAAAAGAGTTGATTTACCATGACCATTTGGGCCTAATAAAGCAACTGTTTCTTTAGGGTGAACAACAAGATTAACTCCCTTTAAAATTTCTTTACCTTCTACACTAACATGTAGATCTTTTATAATTAACTCTTCCATAGAAAAAAATCTCCTTAAGCGTTATTATTCTACAACATAAGGAAAACAATAAAAAGAGAAAAAATTATTTTTATAAAAAAATAATAGCTATTAAGTCTAAAACAACAAAAAATTTATTTATTTTTGGATAAAAAAAGGAAGATAAAATTAACCACATTTTGTAATATTAAAACATAAAAATGTATACACTTTTTTATTGTTTTTTAAGCATTTTTAATAATTTTAAAAAAGAAATTATAAAACCAATTATTCTATTTTTTTCATAATAAAAGGGTGTATTAATCAACACCCCTATTAAGAAACCTACCAAGATCCGTTAGTTGAATAGCAACTGCCACAGCCAACGATAACAAGTAAGATAAATAAGACTAAAATAATAGCAAACGTGCTACCTGTATTCATGATTTAATAAACCTCCTTTTTTATCGGCAATAACACCCGAAAATTGCAAGTAAGATAAACAAAACAAGTATGAATGAAAAGTAGTATCCACCATTATTGCAACAGCCTGTGTTTGTGTTCATAGATGACCTCCTTTGTTTTCATTTTATATTATGAAAAAAGCAAGAAATTGTTATTAATATTTATAGAATATTACCTTTAGAGCCCAAACTAGAAGAAATAAATATATAAATATAGATATTAATAGATAAGAAAATGTATTTTTTTCTTGAAATAGCCCAGAATATTTATTATTATAAATACGCTATGTTTTATAGACATGTATATTTAGGAGGAAACACTATATATGAATAAACGTTTACTTACGTTATCAATGGTCGGTCTCCTTTCAATCGGATTAACATCTTGTTCAGATGTTAAACCAGCAAAAGATGATAAAGGAAACGAAATCATCATCACTATTGGAGGAGAAAACTATACAGCAGACGAATTATTAGCAGACTATGGCGAAACAGCTTCAGGTGTTAGCGCATATTACGATGCTATTTATGACGTATTAATTCGTGATGCTCAAAAATCAACTTCAAACATTGAAAAATTAGTTGACAAAGACATTGATGAATTTGTTAAAGATGTTAAACAAAAAGCTTCATCAAATGGAAAAACTTATAGAGCTCAATTATCTGATGACTTAGAAGCAAAAGGCGTTGAATCATTAGAAGAATACCGTGAAGTATTAATGCTCGAAAGAAAGAAAACAACTTATCAAGATCAATGGTATGAAGACCATATGGAAAGTTTATCAAAAGAATATTTCAAAGAAAAAACACCATATCACGTCAAACACATTTTAGTTAAAACTAATTCAGCAGGAACAAGCTTATATGATGGAAGAATTTCTGAAACTGAAGCATTAAAATTATTTAGCGTTGTAGAACGTCTTGCTTCTGGTAAAGAATCATTCGGCCAAATCGCTCAACAAGCTTCTGATGATACAAGTTCTGCAGCTATTTATGGTTCATCAGGTATTATGGATCAAGATACAGGATTTGTCAGTCCATTCAAATTAGGCGTATTTGCTTATGATGCATTATATGACAATCATAACAATAACACAGAAGAAAGAATGGAAGCTTTAAATATCCCTTCTAAGGTTTTAGAAGAAAAAGGCGATGCTGCATTAAGTGGATCAAATACATATAAATCATTAGACGTTAAAAAAGCTATCGAAACAGTTGGATTAGTTCCATATCAAGCACTTCTTGACTTAAAGAAATTTGCTGACAAAACAACAACAGTTGACAACTTAGTTTATGTCCCACAAGCATCTGATACAGAACACTATAATCCTGCTTATGCTGATAGAGTTGGTCAAACAATCGATGAAAGTTATTATCCACGTAATATCATTTTCAATAACTACTTAAATGATAATGGATTATATGTCATTACAAATGAAGGTTTCGATGGTGATGCTTCAAAAGCTAACTTCGAAGTATTCTCCAATATCTGTTCAACACCTATTTTAACAGATGGTAACCATAATCCTATCTTAGTTACACGTGGTGGATCAGGCGATTCATACCAAGGAATTCACTTCATCGTTATTGAACAATCACCATTCTGGTATACACAAGCAAAATTAGATAATTCTAAACCATTTGCTAATGGACAAACTCCTTCAGTTGAAGACTACTTATTATATTATTATTCAACAGATGTTCCAGCTACTTCAGAAACTGATGTTTCCGATGATCAAAGATTCGTCACATTCATTAAAACAAGTAGAACAGAATATTCAAAGAGAGCAACAACTATTGAAAATACTGTTAAGGGATTCGATGTTAACGTCCAATACAAGATTTGGGAAGAATTACTCTACTCTGATGTTGAAAATCATGTAGTAAAAGATAATATCAAGATTGACGAAAAAATCTTAAAATCAATTGAAAATTGGATTGATTCAAAATATAAAACAAGTGAAGTATCATTTGAAAGCAGCAATTTAGATACTTGGACATCATATGTTGAATTATTAACTTTACAAGATGAAGTCAAAGAAAAGAAACAATTAGGTTTAGACTTCATTAAATTATATGACTCATCATATACAAAAACTGATGTCAAAACAAATAAGGATTAATAGGAGGTAAACGCCAATATGAAAAATAAATTTTTATTAGTTGTTACTTCTTTGTTAGCAACAGTCGCATTAGTCGGATGTGATCCAATTCAAGCAAATCCATCAAAAGGTGATAATCCATTAGTACAAATTGGAGATAAAACATTCTTCCAAAACAATTATCAAAAAGTATATGATCAATTAGTTTCTTCCGGTAACTTAACAACATTAACATTCAAAAAATTAATGAATACAATTATTGCAAATGAAGTCGACGCAGAAAAATCATTTTGGGAAGATTTAGATGCATTAAAACAAGAATTAATCGATGAAGAAATGTTAAAGAAAGTTTCATCTTCATCATATGCTAAAGATGGCAAATTCTATGAATCAAAATTAATCGATTCATTAAGAAGCTCCTTATATAATATTGATACAGATGGAACACATGAAGGTATTTATATTAAGCCAGATACAACAATCACTGAAGTATTAGGTGCAGATTATTGCACATATAAAGATGGTAAATGTACTGGAAGATATGCAAAATACGTTGAACAAGAAGTCTTATCAGATATCAATCAAAAATTATTAACTGCAAAATACATTCTTGAAAATTCATTTGCTTCATTAGGAAGAGCATATGCAAGAAGAGTCAGCTATGTTAAACTTTCAAATATTTCAAAACAACCAGGTGCTGCAAGTATCGCATTAACAACATGGTTAAATGATTGGATTTCCGAAGGAAAAACAACAACAGATGATGGTAAATTTGATCTTGATTCATTAGCAAGAATCTGGAAAGGATTACCTGCAAACGATAAAGAAAAAGCATTTATCAAAGACAACAACATTTACACATTAAAACAAGAGATTAATGATGAAGTTAAAAAGATTGCTGTTGTTACTGAAAATGAAAATGGTGTCTTAGTTGGTGACTCAGAAGGACGCTTCCCTATGTTAGCAGACAAAGATACAGATGCTTCTCTCGAAAGTAAATATACAGGTTCAGGTGCTTATCCAATTGAAGTTGGTTATGAAAAAGCATTAAGAGATTTATCAGCTAAACAAATTTCTGATTCAGATTTATTCACAAAAACAAATGGTATTAGTGGTTTACCAACAGGTATTACAGATCGTATCTTCTCAGGTAGTGTCCGTCAATATTTAGCAAATCCACAAGATACAAGAGATGTATTATTCCTCTCTCCTGCAACAACAGAAACAAGCAGTGTTTTATCAAAATACTACTTCTATGAATCAGGCGAAGATGCATATTATATCGTTACAGTCGATAATTACGATTATTCTTCATCTACATTAAAAACAAAAGTTACATATGAAGATGATGTATTAGTAAAAGTTAATAACGAAGTAACACGTATTGCTCTTGAACTTTCTTCTTCAAGTACATATAAAAATGAATCATTAATTAAAGTATTTAAAAAATACGGCTTAGGCGATGAAAAAGGATATAAATCAGAGAATATTCACGATCAAACATTCTATGATTATATGAAAACAAATTATCCTGATATCTTCGAAGACTAATTATTAAACTATAAAGAGACAATTATATGACAAAAAATTGTCTCTTTTTTATTTGCTTTTTTATTAAAGTGCTATAATTAATAATAATAGGAGGAACAAAAAATGGATAATTGTATTTTTTGTAAAATTGTAAAAGGTGAAATCCCTTGTTATAAAGTATATGAAGACAAAGATGTTTTAGCATTTTTAGATATCTCTCAAACAACTGTTGGACACACTTTAGTAATACCAAAAGAACATTTTGATAATTTATTATTTTGCCCTCGAGATTTACTAGAAAAAGTCATGCATGTCGCTCAAAGTATCGCACAAGCTCAAGTTTCTTCTCTTGGAGCAAAAGGTGTTAATGTATTGATTAATACAAATGAAGTAGCAGGACAAACGGTTATGCACTTTCATGTACATGTCATTCCAAGATACTCTAATGAAGATGCTTTAAGACTCGAATTTTTGTCAAATAAAATAGATAAGCTAAATTTACCTGCCATTGCAGAAAACATCTCAAATAAGCTTTAATTGAGCAACTTTGTTTGCATATAAAAAATATAATAAAAGAGCAATTACGCACTTGTTTTAATCAAATAGGTGGTTTAATTGCTCTTTTTTTATTAACTATTTATTAGGATAAGCTTCTTTAATTCTTTCAATTTCTTTTGCAGTAATCTTTAATACCGTGCCATGACGTTTCTTTAAAGTATCAAAAGAATAATCTTTACTTGACATAACAGTCCAAGATTTATTTGCATTTACATTATCTTCAATGTCAGTAATTCTTAATGGGAGATAACCTGCATTAGCCATATATTGGTCTGCCATCAAACAATATTCTGGAACATCTGGATCAGCCCAATCTTTCTTATTTAATTTAAAGAATTCTGGACCTTCTAATGAACCGTTATCAAATTTTGATATTCTTAATCCATCTGTTGGAAGACCTAATTCATCTAAATCACATAATTTATTCCATCCATCGGAATTTAATAAATCATCATTTTTAAAAATTCTAATACCACCATTTCTAACATTATTATCACCATCTTTTACTGCACTATAATAATAATCACCAATTTTAATAACTGAAGCATCAATCATAATTCTAACTACACCATCTGGATCATTTTGATTATCAATCATTACTTTTGGTTCAGAAATATGAACGAAATCTCTTGTAGTAACATAATAAATTGTATCTGGTTTAATCTTTTCTGTTCTGTCTTCATTTACTAAACTTGATGCGAAGAAGATTACATATTCACCAGTTTCTTCATTATATGCCATTTCAGGAGCCCAAGCCATACCTGCATTAGAAGGAGCAACTAATAATTCAACCGCATCATCCCAATTAACTAAATCATGAGATTTCCACATAATTAAAGTATGTTCTCCATCTTTTGACGCACTTTGTCCTCTTGAAGAACCCCAACCACCTCTATTATAAATACTCAAGTTAGTTGCAACGATATAGAAAGTATCTCCTTCTGGTGAACGGAATAAATATGGGTCTCTAATCCCCATTTCACTAATTTTACTTTCTAATACTGGCTTTTTATTGTTCATATCTTTAAAGTTTAAGCCATTCTCTGCTAAAGCAAAATACATTTGTTCTTGTCCTGCTGCACCTTCACCTATAAAATGGCCAAATAGATATCCTTCATAATCATCTTCTTGGATTTCGTATTCTAATCCTTTGACTACTACTTCTTGTTCGTAGAAGCCTTTTTTACCATCTTTTTCAATTATTGCTTTTAATTTTACTGTTGTATCTTCTGCTAGTCTTGTTACCATACCTGGTTTAATGTTTTCGTATACATCCGTATAGATTACATCATAATCATCACTTTCCCAAGTAATTGTTGCTCCTTCTATTTCTTCTGGTAAATATATGTTTCCATATATTCCATCTGCAAAAGGAATATCTAATTCGCCTTTAATTGATTCAATAAATTCTTCTTCAAGTGGTTCAAACGACTCAACTGAAGAAACTCCTCCGCCTCCACATGATGTTAATAACAAACATATTGCAGGAATAAAAATTGACTTCTTTCTTAATTTCATTTTATATCCTCTTTTCTTATTTATAATTACATTTAATTACTAGAAGGGTCTATAAAAAATGATAATCTTGAGATAATCGCAAGATTATCATATAAAAACCACTAGTTATAACTAGTGGCAAAATCGTAAATATTATCTATTTTAATACATATTGGAAATGATATGTAGCATTACTTGTAACAGTATAAGAAATATTTTCTTTCCATATTAATTCATAAGTACCATCATCTTCTTTGATAAATAAAGGTAAATCTGGCATTACAAGTTTATCTCCAAAACCATATTGATCAATAGAATATACTATCCCTTTTTCATTTACAAAACTCACAAAAAATGATACCTTATTCGCACATCCCGTAGGATCTTTAAACTCAAGATATTCTTCTTTTATCTCTATTTCTTTACTATACTCTATAGATACTGAATATCCTTTGTCAACCCCATATTCTGAATCAGATTCTTTTTCATCATAAACTTTTCCAATAACAAAATCTTCCTGTTGAAGTAGTTTTACTGTATCTTCTAAAATAGCAGCAAGAGATAAAATAATAAAGAAAGAACTAAGTAATAAAGAAATTAAAAACACACCCTTAAATATTTTTTTATTTTTGATATAACTATTAATTACTTTCATTAAGAGTCCCCCTTAACAGTTATAGTTTTATCACAATCAAAAAAATTAAACATTTTAAGTAATTATTTAAAGAAATATAAGTAAAAGGAATTTTTTTAGGGGTTATATTTTTAGTTTTTTTAAAATAGAAATTACTTAAAATACAATGAAATCTTTACTTATAAAACTCTTTATTTTTAATTTTTCTTGCCTTTTTATATTTATTTATCCTATTAACATTATTTTTTTATTATTATATATAGAGAATTATTTATTTTTTTAAATAAATTCGCCAATTCATCTTGTTATAGTAAGTAGGAGGACATATGAGTATACCTAGTAATATTATTTATAAGCTCAAAGAAAAAGACGAATCAGCGTTCGATTATGTATATGACAAATATAATAAACTCGTATATTATATCGCCTATGAAATATTAAATGATTCGCAAGCGAGCGAGGATGTACTTCAAGAAACATTTATTAAATTAATGGATAATATTGATTCATATGAGGATCAAGGTAATTTCAAACAATATCTATGTAAAATTGCCAAAAACATTGCCTTAAATGAATATCAAAGAAGAAAAGCAAAAAATTTAATATATGACATTCCTGAAGATATTGCAATTAATGACGATCATCAAAGTTTTGAATTGATTATTACATTAGATAAGTACCTTGAAAAAGAAGAGAGTCAAATAGTTAAATTTAGAATTCTATATGATTATTCATTTAAAGAAATATCTCAAGAAATGAATTTATCAATTGGAATAGTACAATCCAAATATTACAACGCTCTTAAAAAGCTCAAAAATTATTTTAAAGGAGAGAGATGATTATGAATAAAATAGAAAAAACATATGAAAAATATATTACTAGTAAAATAAATCCTCCAAATATTAAAGATAGAATTAAATCAAACATTAGTTTTAAAAAGAAAGATGAAGGTGGTTTTATGAAAAAAGGTTTAATTGCTGCTCTATCAGGTGTATGTACATTTGCTATTATTGGTGGGATAGTAGTTGGTGTTTGTGCAAATAATCCAAATAACACTAATAAGGAAGTAAAAGCGTTAGTTAATGTCGATGTTAACCCTCAAATTGAATTTGCGATTGACGAAGATAACAAAGTAATCTCAGTTAGTGGCCTTAATGATGAAGGAAAAATGATTATTCAAGGTGAAGTTCTTGTTGGAAAAGACATTGATGAAGCATTAGAATTAATCATCAAAATTGAAAATGATACTGGATTTTTAGTATCTGGAAATGTTACTGCAGATAAAAATAACATTAATATTTCTATTACTGCTAAAAATGATGAGTATGTAAATGAATTAAAAGCTCAACTCAAAGATGAAGTATCAAATATCTGTGAAAAATATAATATTGTTGAAACGATTAATACTGTTCAAAAATATACAAAAGAAGAATTAGTTGAAAAAGCATTAATCATTGATCCAACATTAACAAGAGATGAAGCAGAAGCAATGTCAATAGAAGATCTTCTTAAATTAATCTCTATCTATCATATTGATACAGCAGAGATTTATTCGGAAAAACTAGAAGATTTATATATTCAAGTTAGAGATACTCAAATTGAATTCGCACAAAGTGAACATATCCAAAAAGCAATTGATAAAGTAGATGCTTTAAGTAAAATTATCTTAACTCAATATCACGAAATATTAGAACAACTTAATTCCCATTATGAAGAAGTATCAAATCTTCAATATTCCACTTTTGTTGATCCAACATCAGATTATCAACAAGCATTAAATGAAGTTAAAAACGCAAAAGCAAAACTCCTTGAATATCGAAATCAATTAGCAAATAGTGATAAAGAACATATTGAATATTATCAAGGATTATTAGATGCTGCTAGTGTTATCTTAGATTCAAAACAATCAGTTTTAGAAACATGCGAATCTCTAGGACAAACTGCTATTGAAGCATATAAATCATCAATTCAAACCGTCATTGCAAAAATGGAAACAATTGAAGCAACATTCCCAAGTGATGTCAAAACATACTTAAATGAAAATGCTACTAAATTAGAAGAAGCAGTCAACAATGTTAAAAATACTGCATTTAATAAATTTGAAGAAAAATATAAAGAAGATTTATTAAGAGCTAAAAATGATTTAATCGAAAGAAAACAAATACTAATTGAAGCAATCAAAAATGCTTAGCAAAAAAAAGATAAAGACGCAAATCTTTATCTTTTTTATTATCTCCAAAGGAGATGAAAACCACACGTTAACACGTGTGAGAAAAGATAAGCTTAAGCGATGTAGTGGAAAATAAAAAGACCTCGCGATATGATAATTATGGTCTGGCAACCAAATTAACATAAAGGAGGT
>JAQXGN010000024.1 GCA_029006735.1 Caryophanales bacterium | reverse complement strand
CATAACAATTCCGAATGGTTCCACTCAAAATGTAAAGAAGCTTAATGCATATAATGCTGTAAAATATGTATTGAGTAATTATAGTGAAACTATGACTTTGAATTACGATACAAAGTCATTAAGTCAATCTGTTGATTCATCAAGTACATTCTTTAATGAAAAGAATTATTTTTTAAAATTGGATGTATATAATCCATTTGAATATGATTTTACTATTTCATCATCAAATTTGATGGAAATAACATTATATGATTCTGGTTTTAATGAGATAGATATAACTATTAATCAAACAAATGGTGGATTAACTAATCAGTTCGCACATTATTTATCATACGGTTCGTATTATTTAAAAGTAAATTTTACAAATGAAAATACAAATGGAGTAATTACAACAACGATTGTAGGAGAACATTATCATAGCCCAAGTTTATGGATGTACTATAGTAGAATTTCGCATAGGGGTAGATGTTCATGTGGTGAATGGGTAGAAAAACCACATGTAGTAAATATTTCCGAAGTGGTAAATTACCAAGCAGAATGTTTAGAATGTCATGCAATGTTAGATTTAAGATATGATGTCGCAGCTGGTGGAATAAATAATAGAAAAGTATCTATCAATGGTAGTTATATTTTACCAAATGGAATCATTGTTTTAGTAGAAGAAGATATTGAGGCATATTTTGCAGGCACATTAATCTTCTATGATGAAGATGAAACTTTAGTAACTCAATAAATAAAAAATATAAAGGTGCTTCATTTAATAGATGTAGCACCTTTTCTAAATAGAAGGTAATTGTGATAGGTAAGAAAAAATGGTTCTTTTTTTTGTGATTTTTCAAAAACCCCATAAGATTTTACAAAACCTATTTATTTTCATTAATATTTTATTTTCAATACATTCAATAGCAATCAAAAGACCAATTTTGAAGCTATTGAGACATATTTCTTTTTCAAAATTGTCTAATATTTCATCAAATATTTCTAAATATTTTTTAAAAAGGTTTGGGCCATAGTATAAATTTTTGGTGCTTATATAAAAAGAGATTTTCTTAAAGTGTTATATATAGCAAAGATGAAGTCAAATCGTTAAATGATTGAAATCGTTAAATGATTTAAAAGCGTTCTCAACTTATACAATTCTAATCAATTAATGCATAAATAACAGAGAATCCAATAAATTAATTATTTAATTATTTTAAAAAAAATCATTAGTTGATTTACATTTGTTGAAATTAGGGAACAAATTATATATAATTATGCAAGATAAGTTCCCTAAGGAGGTATTTATGGATAATAATTTTGCAAAAATTCAAGAATTATTAAATCGACGTGCAGATTTTCAAACTCGATTAAATTTTTTACCTTATGATGGTACACCTGAAGTTAAAACTATTTCAGGGAAAAGATATTTATATGTTCGCAAAAGAGAACTAGATAAAGTTAAATCCACATATGTAGGTGAGTATTCTCTAGAATTATATAACGTTTTATTAAAGAATAATGTCGAAGCAAAATCTATTAGAAAAGAGATAAGACATATTGATAAAGAATTAGCTTTGCTTGGTTATAAAGATGAGGAATTATCTGAAAGGGTAATACTAAATTTAGAATTCGCTCGTTCTAACATGAAAAAAATTATTTATGATCAGGCTGTTTTAGAAGGCGTAGCAACCACTTTTCCAGACACTGAAACAATATTAGAAAATGGAATTGTAAACAACGTTAAAGCAGAAGATGTTCAAAAAATAATTAACCTTAAACATGCTTGGCAATTTATTTTAGACAAAGATGTCATTCAATCACGAAGTGACTATTATTTAGCTTCTTATATTGCTAAATTAGTTAATGAAGGTTTATTAGCTATTCCAAATGGCGGACAAATAAGAAAAGTTCCTGTTACTATTGGAGGCTCAACTTATATTCCTCCTATACCTTTGGAATATATTGTTAAACAAGATATTATTGATTTATTGGACTCTGATTTAGAAGATATTGATAAAGCTATTGAACTATGCTTATATGTTATGAAAATTCAAATATATAATGATGGCAATAAACGAACAGCTATTGTTTATGCAAATCATTATTTAATTTCTAAAGGACAAGGTTTGTTAGTAATTGACTATAATAAAGTTAATGATTTTAAAAAACTCCTTGTGTCATATTATGAAGATAAAGATTTAGTATCAATTAAAAAGTTTTTAAAGGAATGTTGGTTGAAATTCTAAACTATTTTCTCGCTGAGTTTTTTACCTCAATGAACCTATAATAAAAGTTAACATGTTCTAATAGAAATTCTATTTAGAGGGTCTCTCGCTCCAACAAAAAAATGGAAGATTTTTTCTTGGGTGAATCGGTCCCTGTTAATGAGAAATTATCTGATATTTTCTTGCAATTGCATATCAGTGAAAAATCAGGAAGATGCGTGCCAAAAATAATTGAAACGTACGGAAAGGAATGCATAGAATTTAGAAAGAATTCCATAGTTGTTAAGATTCCTTTCAATTGGATAAATGGGGTTGGGAATAAAGTTGGGAATAAAAAAGAGCTTACAAATAATAGAACAATAATACTGAAAGAAATAATCCTAATGTTACTGCAATTCAACTTGCTAATATCTTATGTATTAGTGAAACCGCTGTTGAAAATAATTTAAAATATTTAAAGGATAATGGCTATATAAAGAGAAACGGATCAAATAAAACATGATATTGTGAAGTTATAAAATAAAGTGGTGAAATTATGGTTATAGAAGTGTAATTGAAGAATCTGAAGTAGCCAATAATTAGAAATGGTTGTCAAAATTGCATAACTTCATTTATATTTCTTTCAAAAACTCACGAAAAGATAGAGTGTATAAAATATCTCCTAAAACGAAATGAATTAAAATTTAGAAGATGTCAAATCGTTAAATGATTTAAAAATAATAGTTTAAAGTGAAATAATTGCATGAACTTGCAAAAATTTTAGTTAGGAGCAAATGAAATGATCAAAAGATATATATATATATATCTACAGAAAATTATAGATAGAATGGATAATGAGATGATTAAAGTGATTACTGGTATAAGAAGGTATGGGAAATCATATTTATTGTTTGAGATTTTTTATAACTATTTGTTGGAACATAATATTCCTAGTTCACATAAAATATTGATGTTCTTGAGGATATCTTAAATATTATTTCTTCTAGTATTGGGTCATTAACTAACCCTAATAAACTATCAAATACATTTAAATCAATTAAAAACCAAACCGTTGCTCCTAACACAATTAATCAATATTTGGAATATTGTGTTGATTCCTTTTTAATTAGAAAAGCATATCGATATGACGTAAAAGGAAGAAAATATATAGATACTCCACTCAAATATTACTTTAGCGATATCGGACTTAGA
>JAQXGN010000023.1 GCA_029006735.1 Caryophanales bacterium | reverse complement strand
AATAATTTTTCCAACACCGGATTCTTCTAAAAGTAATAGGAATTTATCCAGTTTTATCATTTCCTCAATGGAAAGTTCTGAGGAATGAAAAAGTTTGTTTTGCAGGTTAATAAAATATGGCATAAAAATCCCTCCATACTACCCAAATAGTAACATATTGAAGGATTTATATAAAAATAAGCATCAAAAAAGGGTGTTAGAAACTTTTTAGTTTCTTAACAGCCTCTTTTTTTATTTGTAATATATTAACAATCCCTTATTTTGTTGACTTTTTTATTTAAAGAAACGAAAATATTTTTATATATTGTAGAGGTAATGTTTATGGATAAATCTTTAGAAAACAATAAGAAAAACTTAGGAAAACAACTAATGGAATTTTTCCAAACAACACTTAATGGTATGGCATATGGATTATTTGCTACATTGATTATTGGCACAATTATTCTAACGATAGGTAAATTATTTCCTAATGGAGAAGATGCAAATAGTTTTTGCGTTTTCATGAATACAATATTAGTGAATGGTTCAACATGTCTTCAATGTATTACAGGTGCTGGTATTGGAATTGGTATTGCATTAGCGTTAAAACTTGATGTTTTAAAGACGATTGTTTTAGCTTCAAGTGGTCAAGTTGCAGCGTATTTTTCTTTATCAACTAAATTTGTTACTGATGGTTTTACTAATTGGGGAACATTTCAAATTGGTGATCCTTTAACAATCTATATTGTCGTTATTTTAGTTGCATTATTAATGAAGTATGTTTTAAGAAAGAAAACTCCAGTTGATATTCTTCTTATTCCTTTATTTGGTATGTTCTGCGCTTTAGTCTTATCTTTAAGCATTCGTTATCCTTCAATTTATGTTACTTATGGAATTCAATGGATTGTTGATAAAGCAACATTAACTATTCCATTCGTTATGGGTATTATAGTTTCTGTAGTTATGGGTATGGCTTTAACTGCACCTATTTCTTCTGCGGCAATTGCAGCGATGGTCTTTTCAGGTACAGGAGAAGGATTAGCGTTAGCAAGTGGAGCAGCAATTGTTGGATGTTGTTGTCAAATGGTGGGATTTGCAGTTCAATCAAGAAAAGATAATTCTATTGGTATGGTTATTTCTATTGGAATTGGAACAAGTATGTTGCAATTTAAAAATATTCTTAAAAAGCCGATAATTTGGCTTCCAACAATAATTGCAAGTGCAATTCTAGGTCCTATTTCTACTTGTTTATTAAAATTAAAATGTATGGGTTCTAGTGCAGGAATGGGAACTGCAGGATTAGTTGGACAAATCGGAACTTTCGCATCTATGGGAAATACTTGGCAGACATATGTAGGTATATTTTGCTTAGAAATAATTATTCCAGCTTTATTGGTTTTTGCACTTGATTTATTATTTAGAAAATTTAATTTAATTAAAGATGGAGATTTGAAAGTTTAATATTTTTATAATTTATTAACATATTTGATTTATACTATTACTAATAGGAGAATTAAATATGTGCACTGGAATATTTGTAAAAACAAAAAAATTATCGTTATTTGGTAGGAATTTAGATTATGAAAAATCATTTGATGAAAGTATAGTCTTTGTTCCAAGATATAAGAAAGTATCATTTAGATATTTAGGTGAATTAAATAAACATTATGCATTTCTAGGAATATGTCATTTGGATAATGATACTCCGTTATTTTATGATGCAATGAACGAATACTCTTTATGTATCGCGGGATTAAATTTTGTTGGAGAATGCACCTATTTTCCTTATCAAGAAGGTAAGATAAATATTTGTAGCTTTGAACTAATAACTTACTTATTATCTACTTGTAAAAGTGTTAAAGACGCAAAAGTAGTCTTAGAAAAAATGAATATCACTAATGATCAATATAAAAATTATTCATTATCTTATTTACATTGGATTATCGCGGATGAAAATGAGAGTATCATATTAGAACAAACTAAAGAAGGAATAAAAATATATGACGATGATATTGGTGTTTTAACTAATAATCCGCCATATTTAGTTCAAAGATATAACTTAAATAATTATCAATATTTATCTTCAAAACAGGTGAATAATAATTTTTCTTCTTCACTTGATTTTAAAAAATATAGTAGAGGGATGGGATTAATGGGTTTACCTGGAGATAATTCATCTTCCTCACGATATGTAAGAGCAGCTTTTATGAAATGGAATTCTATTTTTGGAGATAGTGTCGAATCAAATATTAATCAATTCTTTCATATTTTAAATTCGGTTGAACAGATTAAAGGAAGTTGTGAAGTTGCACCTAATGAATTTGAATATACCTTATATTCATCTTGTTATAACCTAAAAGATCATGTTTTATATTATAAAACATATGATGATTTTTCTATTAAGTCTATTAGCTTAGAAGATTTGGATAGTAATAAAATAAAAAAATGGTTTTTAAACTAAAAAAATGAATAATTATCTAATTTTTCATATATATGAAAATATTTTTTGAAATTAAATCTAAAATAGATTTTTTGAAAAGTAAAAAATGGGCAATTCCAGTTTATTGTTTTTTTATTATGTTCATTACTTTATTGGGTTACAAGTTCTTTCCTATGTCGTAAAAGCTTTTTTATTCGGAAAAGGTTTTGTTAATTATTTATTTGAATATGCCTTCTTCCATCAAGGATTTGGTTCAGTTTACGTTTTTTATCATTCATTAATCATGCAGATTCTTGCAAGTTGCGGCATAGCTAGTTTAGCATTTATGGTGTATCATTTTGTGGAAAAATATCGATTAATAAAAAACTTGAGAAAAAGATTTATTTTGCATTTAAGTATCAATGATTGGAATTAATCTATATGGGTTAGTTGATAATACATATGGAATGTATTATTTTATGATTCCATTAGTTATCCTTTTGGTGTATTACAAACTAGTGAATTTAAATATAAGAAAACGAAAAAAAAGAATCTTAAGTAGATTCTATTTTTTATATGTTATATATGCATCGTAACTTGTAGTAAGTAAAGTGTCTCCGTCATAGATTGATAATGCAAATGATAAGATAAAGCCATTTTCAGGTTCGACTAATTGTTTTCCATTTACATCATAATAATATCCATAGAAATCATATCTAAAAGAGAATCCTTTATATTCTTTGATGAGTTCAATGTCTCCAGTTACTTCTTGATTACGCCAATAAGTAACTAATTCATTAAGTACAGTTTTATAATCTAAATTTGTATCATTTTCAGAAAAATTATGAGCCCCTAAAGAAGAGAAATCATTATCAAATCTTACTTCCCATTCACTTTTAGTAAAAGTGAGATTATTTTTAAATCCAGGTTTTCTTATTACATTATGAAGATCTAACGCACCAGGAACTGAATTGATCACAAAGTCATTATTAGAATCATAGGATTTACCAATTTCTCCAAACACATCAATTAATTGATTATTTTTAAATAAACCAATTGAAGATTTTGCACCAATCCCTAAAAAGCCTGGCTTTTGGATAATATAATCGGCTTTACTTAATATATTTTCACAAGCATATGAAGCAGAGATTAAGAATGTATCATGAGGATCAATTTGATAAGACGATAATGTAATAACATAGTTATTATCTTTTACACTAGATAGTCCATTAGAGTAACATTCAATGCGATAATTTGATAAGTCAATAGGTGTATCAAATGGATTATATAGTTCTAACGCTTTATCATTATTATTTCCGGTTGGATTATTATCTTTATCATAGCCAATATTGAATAATGAAACTCGCAGTCTTTTGTATTTATACAAGAGTTAGAGTTTCTTTTTTTATTATATAGGAAATTCTATTTAAGCCATAACAATTAAAAAATGTGCTTTTCAGCACATTGAATATAAGATTATTCCATATCTTTAAAAGGAAGATTGTTTAGTTGGGTATAAACATCAGTTGGAACGAAAGA
>JAQXGN010000022.1 GCA_029006735.1 Caryophanales bacterium | reverse complement strand
ACCAAAGAATATATAGACCCTTTTAAAGGGTAGCAAGTATTGGACACGGTTGTCAGACCTTCCATGGCCATTTATGGGTCGGTGGAGTATTAGCCCTTATAGGGAACAGTCAGAACAACGTGATTTCACGTTGGTACTATTGCTTAAATGATATCTCATCAGTTCTCACTTGTAGTGTCATATTTTCAATGTATACTTCTAAAGAGTCATTATCTAATATTTTTCCAATAGTTACTAATTGCTTTTTATCATTGATTGTTGCATATGCTTTTTTACCTAATAGATAATTGTTTTCATTGATCACTTGTAAATAGTTAGATGTATGATTTTTAAACTTTATAATCTCTTCTTTAAGTGAATCAACCACTTCATTTAATATGTCTTTTATGCAATACTTTTTACTTGATTCAATATACAAAGAAGTAGCGTTTATTGCACTATCAAAATTTGAATTATTAACATTAATTCCGATTCCAATAATGATACCAATAATATCCTCATATGATAGACTTTCTAACAAAATCCCACATATTTTTTTATTGTTTACATAAATATCATTTGGCCATTTTATGGAAACATTATTTAAATATTTACTAATAATATTAAATACTGAAACTGCAGAAATAAGCGATAATGAAGAATAGTTGTCAATCAAATATTTATCTTTAATTATTAAAGAAAAAGTTAAACTATTTTCATCACTTTGCCACTGCCTTTTTATTCTACCATGACCATTTGTTTGATGCTTAGTAAAAATAATATCAAGATTATTTAATTTCCCGATATTATTTTTTCCATATTCATTAGTAGAATCTAATGATTCAAATTCAATTAGTTTATTCATATTAACCAAGCATTGCAATTAAAATACCTGCAGCTACGGCACTACCTATAACACCAGCAACATTAGGACCCATTGCATGCATTAATAAATAATTATCTGGATCTTCTTCTTGCCCAATCTTATGGACAACTCTAGCTGCCATAGGAACTGCAGAAACACCAGCTGCCCCAATCATTGGATTGACTTTTCCTTTTGTAAATAAACACATGAGTTTACCACCTAATAAACCACATGAAGCTGCAATGATAAATGCTAAAATACCAAGAGCAAAAATCATTAGTGTTTTTAATTGAAGGAATGTTGTACCTAATGCTGTTGCACCAACACTTAATCCTAATAAGATTGTACAAATATATAATAATGCGTTTGCAGCTGTATGAACTAAATTTGGTACTACACCAGATTCTTTAATCAAATTACCAAACATTAAGCAACCGATTAATGGTGTACATGATGGAACTAAGACACAGACAATGATTGTAACAATAATAGGGAATAAGATTCTTTCAGTTTTTGAAACTTCTCTTACTTGTTCCATTTTAATCATTCTTTCTTTTTTTGTTGTAAAGAATTTAATAATTGGAGGGAAGATAATAGGAACTAAAGCCATATATGAATATGCTGCTAAAGCAATACCTGCTTGTAAATCTTTATCAGCAAGTAAAGAAGAAACATAAATTGCTGTAGGACCATCTGCTCCGCCAATAATACCAATACCAGCAGCATCACCAGCTGTAAAATCAATACCCGGGATAAATCTACTCATTAATAAAGCACCTAAGAAAGCAGCGAAAATACCGATTTGAGCAGCTCCACCTAAAAGCATTGTTTTTTTATTAGCGATTAAAGGAGAAAAATCTGTAGTCGCGCCAATACCGATAAAAATTAAACAAGGGTAAATTTCATGCTCAACACCAATGTGTAATGTCCCTAAAAGTCCTCTTTCACCAGTACTAGAAATATATACATCTGGGTAAATATTTACGAGTAACATTCCAACTGCGATAGGAATTAATAAATAAGGTTCATATTTTTTCTTGATTGCTAAGAATAATAACAAACATGATAAAACAATCATGATTAGATTCATCCAACCATCATTTTGAAAAAATGATACTATTCCAGTTTCATTTAGAAACTCTAAAATTAATTCAAATAAGTTAGGCATAGGCATTAACCAATTACAAATAAGACATCCTTGTTAGCAACGATTGCTCCTTTTGATGCTTTGATTTCTTTAATAATACAGTCTTTTGTAGCTTTAACTTCATTTTCAAGTTTCATTGCTTCGATAATACAAAGAACATCGCCTTTTTTTACAGAAGAACCAATATTGACTTTAATGTCTAAAACTTTTCCACCAATTGGTGCTAAAAAGTTTTCACTTGCACCAAAAGAAGGGGAAGAAGTTGCCTTTTTTGCTTCTGGGACTAGAGTTCCTTTTACTTCTTCTACTGCTTCTAATTCGACTTCATATAATTTACCATTAACTTTTACTCTGTATTTTTTCATTATGCAAATTCTCCTTATTTAATTTCTTTGACGCTTACTAAGCGAACATCTTTATTTATTTCATTTTGATAATCAATAGATGCAACTAAGACTGCTGCCATCATATCTTCATCAGTGATTTCAATTGGCTTAATCTCTTCTTGAATTGGATCTTTAATAGATAGTTGTTCTTTTTTCTTTGTTTCTAATTCTTTCTTGATTGACCATAAACCAGTAATTTTAAATACTAGAGTCGTTACACCAATGATGATTAATAAGATTGCAAAGACCATTAGAATTGAAATGACAGCATATAATGCTCCAGTCCCTAAATCCATTGTTTGATCAGCTAAACGATCAGTTGAAGTTAATTCATTATTAATAATTTCACTTGTTGTATTTTCTAATAAACTAAACATATTAACCTCCAATGACTAAGTTGAATTCGATTACTTGATCTTCTTTATTAACTATAATAGTATTCTTCTTTTTCAAGAAATCTGTTGCAACTTTTTCAAATAACGCTAAAGATAAGACGTCTTCATCAGATTTTGCAATATCTTTATATTTTTCCTTTAATGATTCAAATTCAGGTTCTAATAAATCAGCTGGTCTACAAGTAATTACTTCTTCATTATTAATAATACGATTTAATATTGTTTCATCTAAAGTGATTGGAGCAGGAGCTTTACCATATCTACCATGTAAATAATCATTTATTTCTTTTGGAACTATTTTATATCTTTCTCCAGTAATTACATTTAGTACTGCTTGAGTACCAACCATTTGAGATAATGGAGTAACTAGTGGAGGATAACCTAATTCTTTTCTAACAAGTGGAACTTCTTTTAAAACATCTTCAAATTTATCCATCGCTCCTTGATCTGATAGTTGCTTCATTAAGTTGGAAAGCATACCGCCTGGAACTTGATATTTTAAAATATTAGGATTAACACTTAATGATTTTGGATTTAGTAAACCATTTTTTAAGTATTTATCTTTAATTGTTGTCAATTTAGAACTTGCGATATCTAAAGCTTTTTCATCAAGCTTTGGATCATATTTTGTTCCTCTTAAGGAAGAATTAAAAGCTTGAGTTGATGGTTGAGCTGTACCATTTGATAATGGGGAAATAGCACAATCAATAATATCTACACCAGCTTCAATTGCACGAAAATAAGTCATTTCACAGATACCTGCAGTACAATGACCATGTAATTCAATAGGTAGTTTAGTATTAGATTTTAATGCTTTGACTAAATCATAGGCATCTTGTGGTAATAAAACACCGGCCATATCTTTAATACAAATTGAATCTGCTCCTAATTTTTCTATTTCTTTTGCTAAATTTACATAGTATTCAATTGTATGAACAGGAGAAGTAGTATATGATAGAGCAATTTGACATTCTCCTCCATATTTTTTACAAGATAATACAGCTTGTTTTAAGTTTCTTAAATCATTTAACGCATCAAATACACGAATTATATCTATGCCATTTTCAATTGATTTTTTTACAAACATATCAACAACATCATCGGAATAGTGACGATATCCTAAAATGTTTTGCCCTCTAAATAACATTTGTAATTTTGTGTGTGGGCAGACTTCTTTTACTTTTCTTAATCTTTCCCAAGGATCTTCATTTAAAAATCTTAAGCAAGAATCAAAAGTAGCACCACCCCATACTTCTAATGCGTGAAAGCCAGCTCCATCTATTTCTTTTGCTACACTTACAACCTCTTCAGTTGTCATACGTGTTGCGAATAATGATTGGTGACCATCACGTAGGCTAGTTTCAACTATTTTTATGCCCATATGTTATCCTCCCATAAGAATTTTTTTGTTTTTTTGTTAGCTAATTTATTTGAAATAAATTTATGCCAAATCGAACTTATATTATCACATTTTTAATCTCTTATTCAATAAAACTATAGTAAATTCCTTTTTGAAAATGATTTATTATCATAAGACATTATATTTATTATTTGCTAAGAAAATGTATTGTGCTAAAATGAAAAAATAGAAGGGATTTTATTATGGATATTCATAACTTAACAAGATTTACTAAAGAAGGATATTATTCAATGAATAGAGAAATTGGCAAAAAGGCAATTTCCTTATTACTCATTATGGAAGTGTTATTTATAGGAGCGATTATTTATCTTTGGATAAGTGATGGTTTTGATTTATTAATAAAAATATTTATCACAGTTTTAGGTGTAACTTATCCATTTATTAGTATCCTTATTAATAAATTACTTGTTGCTAGACAATATCGATTAAATAAAATGGTATATGATGGGATGTCATATGAATTTAATTTCCATGATGACGAATTCAAAGTAGTTGTAAGAAATAATCAAATTGATGGAGAATCAGTTATTAAATATAAAACATTACATCATGTTATTGAAAATCAAAATTTTATCTTTATTTTTATTAATGCAAGAACTTCATATATTGTTGATAAAAAACAATTTGATAATAGTTCTGATATAGATTTATTGAAAAAACAATTACTTGCAAATTCAGTTTCATATAAAGTATCAAAAAGCAAATAAGTATAATCTATTATTCGCTAAAATGGAGAAATATAGTTTTTTTAATATGTAGTATTTATTTAAATTCATATTAAGTATTTTAATATTGGCAAGAGATATATATTATGGAAGACCTTAGAAATAAAATTGGATTAGAAAATTTAGAGAAACAAAATGATAAATATTTTGGGGTAATCGATGGTTATCCTTTTACTATTGTCGAAAAAAGGGTGCCATTATTGCTTATCGTAGTTGATAAACCAATAGATAGAAAAACAAGAAACTTTTTAATTAATAAAATAGATTTAAAAATAAAAATGTCGATAAATAATAAAGGGTTAAAAATATCATTAACAAAAGATATAGAAATTAATTTATTACATATGATTTTTTCTACCCTCAAGAAAATGAATATAAAACCGATTTATCATTGTGTTGTATGTAAAAAAAGAGAAAATTTATCACTATATTTAATTGGTGATTATTATTTTTATTCACATCCAATATGTATGTTATCGCATTTAGATGAAATCAATGAAGTATTTAATAGTAAATGTAAGGTGAATAATATTGTCTTAGCAAGCATAGGAGTTTTACTAGGAATATTAGGTATATTACCTACTTTGATATTGTATTTTTCTTCTGGACAAATTTTCTCAATAAGTTACATTTTTGTTCCAATATGTGTTTCATTACCATATCTCTTTTTGAGAGTAAAAATAACCCAAAAAAAGTTTAGATTTATGACAATATATTCGGCTTTTTTAATAAATATAGCTTCTATTGTTATAAGTTGTGTTGCAGTTAATCAAAAAACTAGATCATCAGTTACAATGTTTGACTTGCATAGAATAATTATTGAATCGATTTTAATAAATTTAATTTTTGTTATTATTTTTGTTATCGCAAGCATATATTTCTTTAGGAAAAAGCCTAAATAATTCATATTTTTACTATTTTATTCATTGATTATTAAAAAAAGTTGAAATAAAAGTGGTTATTTATTGAGTTTTCCTATTGAATCTCAATTATTTTATTATTATAATAAAATCGTGAAAACAAATACTAGATAACTTAGAAAGGAATTAGATTTATGAAATTATTGAAAAAAATAGATAAGTTTTTAGCAATTGCTCTTGCAGTAATTATCGTTGCTACTATTGTTCTTGTATGTTTAGCATTAAATTCTGTTGGTGGTGGTGACAAGATCCTTAGCGTTTTGAAAAACTTTGTTACTGGTAATTATTTTGATTTAGTATCATATATTATCGTCGGTGTTGGTCTTGTACTTACAGTAGTATTAATTGTTGTAGCTTGCAAGAAAAAAACTTCTGGGAAAATAGCTCCATTATCATGGCTATTAGTTGCAGTCGTTGCTTGTGTTTTAGTCAAAAAGGTTAATACATTAGTTGGCTATTTAACAGGTGAAAATGTATTACTCTTAGTCGCTTCAGTCGCAGCTATTGTATTTACAGTTCTCTTAGCATTATTTGCTGTAACATCTTCACTTTCTATTTTACTTGCTCCAAAGCCAGCAAAAGCAGTCGAAGAAAAGAAAGAAGAAGCTCCAGCAGTTGAAGAAACTCCTGTTGCTGAAGAAGCACCAGTAGTTGAAGAAAATCCAGTAGTCGAAGAAGAACCAGTAGTTGAAGAAGCTCCTGTTGCTGAAGAAGATCCAGTAGTCGAAGAAACTCCAGTTGAAGAAGCTCCAAAAGCTCCAGAATCATTGGCAATCATTGGTCCAAATGGTGAAAAGATTTATATCAATAGAACATTTAATGAAAGATTATATGCAGCTGATCCAGCATTATTAAAACAATACTCAGATTTAAAGAATGTATTCTTATCATATCGTAAGGTTCATTCAAGAGTTACAAAAACAAATGATGCATTCCGTTTCGAAGGTAAATTGATTGGTAAAGTTTGTGTTGCAGGTAAAGGATTAAAAGTTTATTTAGCTCTTGATCCATTATCAGTTGACTCAGCTATTTACCACCAAAGAGATGCTTCAAGCAAAAAGAGATTTGTTGATACTCCATTAGTAGTAAAAGTTAAATCTCCATTATCATATCGTAAAGCTGTTCAATTAATTACTCTTGCTTGTGAAAAAGTAGGAACAGTTAAAAAGACAAGATATGAAGCTAAAGATTGGTCTTTACCACAAGTTAAGGAAGATAAAGATAAAGAATTAGTAAAATAGGATAGAGCATATAGTTATCTAAAATCGTTTTCTGTAAAGTTACTAGTATTAATTATTAGTAACTTTTTTTTGCATTTTATCCAATATTTATGACCACTTATATAAATAAGATTGACTGATGAAAGCGCTATAATGTAAAATTATTGTATATCAAATAATCTTAAAGATTATTGTGTTTATTATTAGAGGTATAAAATGAAATTAATAAGTTTTGCAGTTCCAAGCTACAACTCTGAAAACTATTTAAGTAAATGCATAGATAGTTTATTAGTTGGTGGTGAGGACGTTGAAATCATTATAGTTAATGATGGCTCAAAAGATAGAACGCAAGAAATTGCTGAAGAATATCAAAGAAAATATCCAAGCATTGTTCGTGCTATCAATAAAGAAAATGGTGGGCATGGTTCTGGCGTAAATAAAGGTATTGAACTTGCAACTGGCTTATATTATAAGGTTGTCGATTCTGATGATTGGGTTGATAAAGATGCTTTATTAGAATTATTAGACACAATTAAAGAACATCTTAAAAATGATACTTTGCCAGATGCATATTTTACTAACTTCGTCTATGAACATGTTTGTGATGGTACTAGTTATGTAAGTGGCTATAAAAAATATATTCCAACGAATAGATTTTTCTCTTGGGAAGATACTAAGCAACTAAAAGCTTGGCATCTATTCTTAATGCATGCTGTTTTATATAGACTAGATGTTGTTAGAAATAGTGGAGTTAAACTTCCTGAACATACCTTCTATGTTGATAATTTATATGCTTATCAACCTTTAGCTCATTTAAAGAAGATGTATTATTTACCAGTTGATTTATATCGTTATTTTATTGGTAGATCAGATCAATCTGTCACAATTGATAATATTGTTAAAAGATATGATCAGCAAATGAGAGTTATGAAATGTATGTTAGATTGTTATTCTTATGATGAAATAATGAAAATGGAAAAACATTTAAGAAAGCAATTATTACACGTTATTGTTTCTATTATGTCAAATACCATCTTCTTCACAACAGCAAAAGATACAAAAGAAAGAAGAGAAGCATATAAAAACTTTATGTATGAATTTAAAACAAACGATATTAAAATGTATCGTTATATAAAAAATCGTACATACTTAACGATTTTATTCCATACACCATGGAAATTAAGAGGGGCAATTGCTACTGCATCTTATAAATTTTTATGTAAACATGTTAAATTAGGTTAGTATATATCATTTATAAAGGAGAGAAAAAATGGATATTAAAGAACTTATTTCAAAAATGACATTAGAGCAAAAAGCTCTACTAACATCTGGAAAGGATTTTTGGCAAACTGCTAATATTGATGAATTAGGCATTCCAAGCATCTTTTTATCAGATGGTCCTCACGGGATTAGAAAACAAGCTGCTGCAGCAGATCACCTTGGATTAAACGCATCTATTCCTGCTACTTGTTTCCCAACAGCTGCAACTATGGCATCTTCTTGGAACGATGAATTAGGCGAAGAAATGGGTAAAGCTTTAGGTGAAGAAGCAGTTGCACAAAAGGTTAATGTTTTATTAGGACCAGGTTTAAATATGAAAAGAAATCCACGTTGTGGAAGAAACTTTGAATATTTCTCTGAGGATCCTTTTTTAGCAGGTAAAATGGCCGCAAGTTATGTAAGAGGTATTCAATCAAATGGTATTTCTGCTTGTTTAAAACACTTTGCATGTAATAACCAAGAAGAAAAACGTATGACTCTTGACACAATTGTTGATGAAAGAACATTAAGAGAAATCTATTTAACAGGTTTTGAATTAGGTGTTAAAGAAGGTAAAACAAAAACTATCATGTCTTCTTATAACATGTTAAATGGAACTCATACTAATGAAAATGAACATTTAAATGAAATATTAAGAAAAGATTGGGGATATAATGGCGTTGTTGTTACTGACTGGGGCGGAGAAAATGATCGTGTCTTAGGTTTAAAAGTTGGTAATGAATTAGAAATGCCAGGTGCTGGTGGCGATACTTGTAAAGATATTATTAATGCCGTAAAAGAAGGTAAATTAGATGAGAAAGTTCTAGATGAAGCTATTGAAAGATTATTAACTTTAGTATTCACTACAGAAGAAGTTTATCAAGGTGATAAGAAAGAATTTGATGTTGAAGCTCATCATAAACTCGCACAAAAATGTGCTGAAGAATGTCAAATCTTATTAAAGAATGAAGGAAATGTATTACCTTTAGCAAAAGGTACAAAAGTTGCTATTGTTGGTGACTTTGCAAAAAATGCTCGTTATCAAGGTGCAGGTTCTTCTATTGTTAACCCTACTAAACTAGATAATACTCTTGATGTTATTAAAGAATATGCAGATATTGATTTTGTCGGTTATGAACAAGGATTTGATCGTTATGGCAAGATGAAAAAAGGACTTATTAAAAAAGCTTGTGCATTAGCAGGAAAAGCTGATGTTGTGTTAGTTTATTTAGGTCTTGATGAAGTCACAGAAGCAGAAGGCTTAGATCGTGCTTCTATGAAGATGGAAGAAAATCAATTTGCTTTATTAAAAGCATTAAAAGAAACAGGTAAAAAGATTGTCGGTGTATTAAGCTGTGGCTCAAGTGTTGAAATGCCTTGGGCTGATAGCTGTGATGCTATTTTACATGCATATTTATCAGGTCAAGCAGGTGCAAGAGCAACATTAAATATTTTAACTGGTGTTGTTAATCCATCAGGTAGATTAGCAGAATCTTATCCATTTAATTATGAGGATTGCTCAAGTGCAAAACGTTTCCCAGGTAAAGAAAAGACTATTGAATATAGAGAAGGATTATTCATTGGTTATAGATATTATGACACAGTTAATAAAGAAGTTAGATATCCATTTGGCTTCGGTTTATCATATACAACATTTGAATATTCTGATTTAGTTGTAAATAATGATGGAGTTACATTCAAATTAAAGAATACAGGTACTGTTGCAGGTAGTGAAGTAGCTCAATTATATGTTGGTGCAAAAGACAGTAAGATTATTCGTCCAAGAAGAGAATTAAAAGGATTTAAGAAAGTTCATCTCGAACCAGGTGAAGAAAAAGAAGTACATATTCCATTTGATGAATATACATTCCGTTATTGGAACGTAAAGACAAATAAATGGGAAATTGAAGGATGTACATATAATATTATGGTTTCTTCAAATATTAATGATGTCCGTTTACAAAATGAATTAACTTTAGAAGGTACTACTGATGTTCTCCCATATGATGAAAAAGAATTACCATCATATTTCAAAGGAGATGTTCAAGATGTTGATGATGAAGAATTTGCAAAATTATTAGGACATGATATTCCAAATCCAAATTATTCTTTCTATAAGAAAAATAGAATGCTTGTTCACTATAATACAACAGTGTTTGAATTAAAATATGCACCTGGATGGGCAGGAAGATTCTTCTCTGGTGTAATCAAATTTGCTATTAAATTATTAAGAGCATTTGGTAATAAAGCAATGGCAAATACATTAATTATGGGTATGTTACATCAACCAATGAGAGGTATTTCTAGAATGACTGGAGGAATGATCTCTTGGGGTCAATTAGATGGTATGATTCTCATGTTTAATGGTCACTTCTTTAAAGGATTACATCATTTTTTCAAAATGGGAAGAGTAAAATCTAAAGAAGCAAAAGAAAAGAAAAAATTAGAAAAAGCTAAAAAAGAAGCTAAATAGTAATTGTTCTTATGGCTATAGAGAAATCTATAGCCTTTTTAAATAGTTTGTAAAAAAAAATAAAATAATGTTTGCTAATTTATTAATACTATTGAATAGATATTTTTTTCTTATTACACTTAAGATAATAAATAAAGGAGATAAAATATGCGTATTGCTCTTATTGCTCATGATAAAAAGAAATCGAAAATGATTAAATTAGCTTGCAAATATAAAGATGTATTAGCTAAACATGAAATTTATGCAACAGGTACAACAGGTACATTAGTTATGGGAGAAACTGGGTTAGTAATTAATCGTATGAAATCAGGACCTCTTGGAGGAGATCAACAAATCGGTTCAATGATTGCGAATGATCAATTGGATTTAGTTATCTTCCTTCGTGATCCATTAACTGCACAACCTCATGAACCAGATGTTTCCGCATTACTTCGTTTATGTGATGTTATGAATATTCCATTAGCAACCAATATTTCTAGTGCAGAAATTATGTTAATCGCGTTAGAAAGAAACGAAATACCATGTAGAAAAGATATTGCTGAATAGTTTTAAGCAAAGAAAAAGGGGCTGTAAAGAAATAAATCGCCATTGATTATTTCTTTCAGTCCTTTTTACATACGAAAAAAAGAGAAGAAAAAGAGCCATTATTCTAAAGAATAATGACCCGATTTCTGTTATAATTAACATATGGATATGTTAACCTTTAACCCGCAATTAAAGATTAACACATTTCAAATGAAATTACCACTAGAAGTTGGCATAAAAATTGATCCAACTGATCCAGTAGTTACCTTTAAGGAAGTCATGGAAGGAGTTAATCTAAATAAATATTTGGTTTCTACCATTTTTTTTATCTAAATTCTTTATTAACTACATCTAAAGCAACTTCGATTACTTGATCCATATTATAATATTTATATTGACCTAATCTACCACCGAATATAACATTTGGTGTATCTTTAGTAAGCTCTAGATACTTATTGAATAAAGTGGAATTTTTTTCATCATTTACTGGATAATAAGGTTCTTTTGATTCATCCCATGCGATTGAGTATTCTTTAGAAATAATAGTAAAATCAGTGATATTACCTTCAAAATGTTTATGCTCAATAATTCTAGTCCATGGAGTTTCTCGATCAGTGTAATTAACAACAGCGTTTCCTTGATATGATTCAATATTATGTCTTTCATTTTTGAATTCGACTGTTCGATATTCAAGTTTTCCTAAAGAATAATTAAAGAATGCATCAATTGGCCCTGTATAAACTATTTTGTCTGCAAGAGAATCTAATTCTTCCTTATTTGAGAAATAATCAATATTTAGTCTTACTTCAATATCTTTTAATAATGCTTCAAATAATTTTGTGTATCCACCAAAAGGAATTCCTTGATAAGTATCATTGAAGTAGTTATTATCAAATGTCATTCTTAAAGGGACTCTTTTAATAATGAAACTTGGTAAGTCTTTACAATCACGTCCCCATTGTTTTTCTGTATATCCTTTGATTAATTTTTCGT
Source organism: Caryophanales bacterium (assembly GCA_029006735.1). Classification (GTDB taxonomy): domain Bacteria; phylum Bacillota_I; class Bacilli_A; order RFN20; family CAG-449; genus UBA3210. The sequence continues at coordinate 73,362 of JAQXGN010000022.1, read as the reverse complement.
ATATGTCTTTACCTGCAAGTTTGAGTGCTTGTTCTTCGAGATTTTTAGGGTCTTTATAATCAACTCTAGTTGATTGAATCTTTTCTAAAGCTTCTTGAGGAGTTTTGACTTTCCAAAGTTGGTAAAAAGTATTCATATTAAAAGGTAAATTGTATAATTCGCCTTTATAATTTGCGATTGGTGAATTAATAAATGGTTTAAATGGGGTAAGGTTATTTACATAATCCCATGTATCAAGTTTTGAAGTATGGAAGATATGCGCACCATAAACATGAACGACAATGCCATCTTCATTCTTTGTATAACAGTTTCCACCAATATGATCTCTTTTATCAATAACTAGTACTTTTTTTCCTCTTTTATTTGCTTCATAAGCAAATACTGATCCAAATAAACCGGATCCAACAATTAAATAATCGTATTTTTTCATATATTTCTCCTAGTGCTATTTTTTATTATAAAGATTTTTTATTGTGCTGCAAGAATAAGTTGATTACACCTTGAGTTTTTTTGCTAACTCTAACATTGTATTTTTATCAACTTTTAAAACTTTTCTATCATAAGTTAATAATCCATTCGTTTCATCTTCAACATCACTTAATTGAGTATAAATAGTACCTGCTAAGCCATTTTTTATTTGAGGTATTACTTGTTTAGTATATAAATCTAATAATCCTTTTTGATAGGAAGCAATATTTTTATATCCTTTATATCCATAGTCGTTGTCTTGATTAAAACTATGTTCTTTTATGCGATAATTATATCCTCCAAATTCAGATACATATGTTAGTTTATCATTTGGTTTTATTTTGATTTTTCTAAAATAGACATGAACTGAATTGACATCACTATATCCTTGATCAAACCAACCACTTGTTGTATCAATAATTCTAGTTGGATCAAATAGTTTTACTAGTTGATATAAATCTTTTGATAAATATTGTCCCCAACCTTCATTATAGATGGTCCACATAATAATTGAAGGGTGATTACGAAGTAAAACAATCGTATTTTTTGTTGATTTTATAAAAATGTCATGAGCTTGAGGTGATTTTAAGCGTTTTGATGTATCTTTAAATTTCTTATAACCAATTGTTGGGATAACTGTTTCTTTTATATAATGATAATCACCATTATTAACCATATCTTGAATGAGTAACATACCTAGTTTATCGCATAAATAATAGAAATATAGTGGCTCTATTTTTATGTGTTTTCTTAAGGTATTAAAACCTAATTCTTTCATTGTTATAATGTCTTTTTCATATTCTTTATATGATCGAGGAGTATATATTCCATCAGGATAATAACCTTGATCTAATAATCCATGGAGAAAGATAGGTTGATTATTTAAAAAGAAATGAAGATGGTTATTATATTGCTGGATAGTAAACGTTCTTAAAGCAAAATATGATTCAATTTTATCTTCATCAGATATTAAATCAAAATAATATAAAAAAGGATGTTCTAAAGTCCAGTGAACTGGTTTATCGATTACTAAAGTTAAATTATTAGAAGAAAATTCTTTGACAATATCTTTTGTTTCTGTATGAATAATAATTTTTTTTCTTTTTATATTTGTATTGATACTAATATTAACTGTATTTAATGTAGTAGTAATTTTTAAATCTTTAAAATATTTATTGTTATATGATTCTAACCATACAGTTTTCCATATTCCACTTACTGGAGTATACCACATACCACCACGGTCTTCTCTTTGTTTGCCATATAATTGAGTTGTTTCTAAATCATCTTTACAGACAATAATTAATTCATTTTCTTCATGAATTAATAATTTGACGTCAAAGGAAGATGGAAGATATCCACCTTTATTTGTATCAACTAATTGATTATTTAAAAATATAAAACATTCTTGATCAACTCCATCTAAATGGAGAAGAACAATATCTTTGATAAATGATTTATCGATATGGAATCTCTTTTTATAAAAATAATATGTTCCTTTAGGATATCTTTTATGAATATTTGATAGAGAAGATTCAACACAAAAAGGGACAATGATTTTTTGCGAAAAAGTTAAAGGTATTTCACTATTACTTTTTGCTTCAAATTCCCATTCTCCATTGAGATTTATGTAGGAATCCCTTTTAAATTGAGGTCGAGGATATTCACTTAATGGGATTTTTTCAAGTGGTTCATCACTTGTAAATAAATCGATTAAATTATTTTGTTTTTTCGACATTTTGTATCTCCTTTTTTAATGCGAAGAAATGTATAAGTATGGAAATGATAATAGTTATGATGATTGCTATTAAACTTGCAATAAAGATATTACTATTGACAGGATAAGAATACCCACCTGCGAATACTTTTTCATCATAAGTGAAATCTCCAGATAAAGCAACTGCGCCAAGCCAAGGACCAATAAGCATTGGAATTAGTACTTGTGCGATGATTCTAATACCTTGAAATAATCCAACATTTTTTACTGGAGTTAAATCTCGTATTCCAGCTTGAATTATTGCAGTACTTCCTAAATATCCACTCATCATAAACATAGAACCAATAAATTTCATCACAATTTGTTCTCCAACATTATCGAAAATAAAGAGAATTAATAAACCAAGTGACATAATTAATAAACTTGGAATTAATGTTTTAATAAAACCAAATCGATCATATAATTTACCATAAAAGAAAGTGAATAATGCGGCTATAATAATTGCTGGAGCCATAATTAAAACATAAGTATCTAATGGACCAGTTTTTCCAGGTAGAGACACTTCATAATATGCGACTAAGAAAGTCATATAGATCTGTACACCAATTCCAAATATTGCAAATATTAATAAGACCAGGTAAAGTTTATAGTTCTTTTTTATGGATGTAGGTTTGAATCCATAAAAAATATCTTTAAAATAATGAGAGTCTTCTTTCTTTTCAATTTTAGGCTCTTCGATGATAAAAAAACCAAGAATTCCTGCGAAAATGGTTAATGCAGCAAGAATAATAAACATGATTGGCCATTTACCTTCTTGAGCAAAACTTGCTAAAGCACCAAAGACGATTAATATAGCAATAAGTGGCATCATTGAATTAATACCTTCAACGCCTCCTCTATTTGTATCGTCAGTAGAGTCTGTTACCCAAGAATTGAAACAAGCATCATTCGCACCACTACCAAATAGTGTCATAATACAATCAAATATAATTACTAGGGTTACACCTATTATTCCTATTTTTAAACTATCTTGTACTATTTTTGATAGAGTATCTTTTGTGAATAATGCGAAACATAATATTGATAAACCCCATATAATATAACCAGAGCAGATAAAGATTTTTCTCTTGCCTAGTTTATCGGATAAAGCACCAATCAATAAAGTTGAAATTGTCGCAACAACGGCGCTTAAACTAACCATTAAAGCAACTTGAAAGGAAGTTGCTGAAAACTCTTTAGAGATATAAACGTTGAAATACATATTTTCGACAACCCAAGCTATTTGTCCAAATAATGAAAAAATGACTAAGGATAAATAAAACTTCTTACTTAATTTTGTCTTTTGCATATTTGATAACTCCTTATAGGTATTTTCATTATAACACAATAATATTATTTAAAAATATGAGAATTGTTATATACTTATGAATAAGAGGAAACATTATGAAAATTGTAGTTATTAGTGATTCTCATGGAGACTTTGATATTGTAAGAAAGATTGCATTATCTAATCCTAATGCTGATATTTATTTGCATTTAGGAGATTCGCAATTAGAAAATGATTATTATTTAGATCCTTTTGTCTCTTGTAAAGGCAATTGTGATTATTTTTCTTCTTTTCCCAATTATCGGATAATCCACACTCCATATGGGAATATCTATGCGGAACATGGTCATTTACATAGTTATATTAATAAGGATTTCTTGATAAAACATAATTGCAAGATATATTTGTTTGGTCATTCACATATTCATTATGAAAAGCAAGAAGATGATTTCTATTTTTTGAATCCTGGATCAGTTAGTTTACCAAGAGATGGTACTAGTGGAACATATTTAATTTTAGATATTTCAAAAGAAAAATTTACTTATCAATTCAAATTTTTATAGGAGGAAAATTTATGTGGGAACAATTGAAAATAAAACATCCAAGCGTGATTATGTATGTCGGGTATGAAGATTTTGCAACTATTGAAGTAGAAAAAAAAGTCAGCCCTTCAAGTAATATTGTTCATTATATGATAAATATTGAGATAATCGATGTTACTTCACAATGCGTTGATGTTTATAAACTTACTGACATTGAAAAAATGATGAGAACTATTAGAAAAGAGATTGAACAGTTATATGAAGACATTCCTCTATTGTCACAAGAACAAATTGATGATTGGATTGATGATTTTATCGACATATTAAATAGTTTTTAGACATAAAGAATATTTGATTTATTTAGACATATATTTTTATAGGTGATTAATTATGTCTAGATGTCGATACTCTAGTAGTGAATTATCCTTGTTAGCTAGATTGATGCGCGCTGAAGCAGTTGGAGAAGGTGTATTTGGTATGCAACTAGTTGGTAATGTGGTAATAAATCGTGTTGTTGCTCGATGCGTAGAATTTAGAAATAAGAAAACAATTAAGGATGTAATATACACAAAAAATGCTTTTGCAGGTATTAAATCTAATTTATTTAAATCAGGTGCTACAGCTAAAGAAAGAACTTATGCGTTAAGAACAATAAACTTTTGGCGAGCAGAACCTGCTAATTATGCCTTGTATTTTTATGCACCAGGAAAAAATAAAAAATGTAAATCAAAATTTTACGGAGTATATACAGGAAGATATAAAGGACATTGTTTTTATAAATTAAGCTCAAATAAAGGTTGTGGATTGTAGGATTATATTATGAAGAAAAAAGTAGTTTCAAAGCAGAAAGATTAGTATTAAAATCAATTGAAATAGTAGATAAAAATAATTTGCTTAGTATTTTATGTGATGAAGAAATAAGAAAAACATATATGATCCCTCTTCTTGATACAAATAAGAAGCATATCATATTCGATTATTTTATGCTGCTTTCTAAAGATGAAGATAGATTCACTTATGGAATTTATCTAAATGATAGGTTAATTGGATTTATTAATGATGTAGAAAGCAATAAGAATGAAATAGAATTATGATATGTAATAGACTCTCTATATCATAATAATGGATATGCTAGTGAGGTTTTAAAAGAAGCAATTAATCAATTGTTTGAAATAGGTTATGAACGAGTAAATACTGGATATTTTGTTGAAAAAATCGCTTCAAAAGAGTAATGGAAAAAACTGGAATGATTCCTTCTGAACAAATAATTGTTATATAGTATGAAGGAAAGATTCATCAATGTGTATATTTTTATAAAGTAAAATATTAATTTTATTGATATTTTATTTTTTTTCTTCTTCTTCTTGCATTAAAACATTTATATTGCTAACAATATAAAGGATGTTTATAATTGTATAAGTAAGCGTTTTCAAAATGCAGGAGGGAAATTATGAAATATAATGTCGCAATTATAGGAGCGGGTATTACAGGCACTGCAATTGCATTTGAGTTAAGTAAATATGATATAAATGTTTGCTTAATTGAGGCTAATAATGATGTTGCTATGGCAACTACAAAAGCTAATTCTGGTATTGTTCATGCTGGATATGATCCTTTACCAGGAACAAATATGGCAAGACTTAATGTTTTAGGTAATAAAATGTATGAGGAACTTGCTCCAAAATTAAATGTGCATTATAAAAAGATTGGTTCACTAGTTATTGGTCGTAATGAAGAAAATAGAAAATTAATTGAAACTTTATATGAACGTGGAATAAAAAATGGCGTTCCAGGTATGAAGATTCTTTCAAAAGAAGAAGTTAGGGAGTTAGAACCAAATATTCAAGATGATGTAGATTGTGCTTTATACGCTCCTAGTGCTGGTATTGTATCTCCTTGGGAAATGGCACTTGCTCTTGCTGAAAATGCAGTTAGAAATGGTGTAGATATTAAATTATCTACAAAGGTAGTTGAGATTAATAAAGTTGATGGCGTTTTCCAAATCATTACAAATAAAAAAATGATAGAAGCTGATTATGTAATTAATGCAGCAGGATTATATGCTGATGAAGTATATAAAATGGTTTTAAATGATAATGATTTAAAAGCAAAATCATTTAAGATTGTTCCAGTTAAGGGTGAATACTATTTATTAGATAAAACACAAGGTAAATTAGCAAATCATGTTGTTTTCCAAACACCAAATGAATTAGGAAAAGGTGTCTTAGTTAGCCCTACTGTTCATGGCAATTTAATTGTTGGTCCTAATGCATCATATTCAGCTCGTTCAAAAAACGATGTATCAAATACAAGTGAAGCTTTTGATTATGTAAGAGTTGCATCTTCAATCAGTATAAAAGATATTTCTTTTAGAGATAATATTAGAAATTTTGCAGGTGTTAGAGCAACTATCCCAGGACTTGATGATTTTATTATTGAAGAAAGTCCATACGTTAAAGGATTTATTAATTTTGGTGGAATTAAATCACCAGGATTAACTGCTGCTCCTGCTTTTGGCCTTGAAGCTGTTGAATTACTAAGAAAATGTGGTGCTTCATTAAATAAAAAAGTTGATTGGGATATATTACCTTTACCTAAATTTTATAAAGATATGACAAAAGAAGAGATTAATCAAAAAATAAAAGAGAATCCTCAATATGGTCAAATCATTTGTCGATGTGAAACAGTTTCTGAAGGAGAAATTGTCGATGCTTTACATCGTCCATTTGTCGTTAATTCCATCGATGGAATTAAACGTCGAACAAATGCTGGTATGGGTAGATGTCAAGGCGGATTCTGTGGACCAAAAGTATTAGAAATTATTAAAAGAGAATTACATATTAAAGCAGATGAAGTTCTTCAAGATAAAGAGGGTTCAAATATAGTCTTATCTTATACAAAAGGAGGAAAAGACGATGAATAAACATGATTTAGTTATTATTGGTGGAGGTCCAGCAGGACTTTCTGCGGCATATGAAGCTTATCAAGCAGGTGTAGAAGATATCTTAATTATTGAAAGAGATAATACTTTAGGGGGTATTTTAAATCAATGTATTCATAATGGTTTTGGTCTTCATCGTTTTAAAGAAGAATTGACTGGACCTGAATATGCAGGTAGATTTATTGAAATGGTTAATAAAACTAATGTTCAAGTTAAATCAAATTCCATGGTTATTCATTTGACTAATGATAAGCAAGTTCACTATGTCAATAAAGATGAAGGATATCAAGTATGCCAAGCAAAAGCAGTAATTTTGGCAATGGGTTGTAGAGAAAGAACACGTGGTGCTATTTCTATTCCAGGAGATCGTTGTGCTGGTATTTTTACTGCAGGAGCATGCCAAAAATACGTTAATATGGATGGCTATTTAGTTGGGAAAAGGGTAGTTATTTTAGGTAGTGGTGACATCGGATTAATTATGGCTAGAAGAATGACTCTTGAAGGAGCTAAAGTTCTTGCAGTATGTGAATTAATGCCATATTCTAACGGATTAAATAGAAATATTGTTCAATGCTTAAATGACTTTGATATTCCATTATATTTATCGCATACAGTAACTGATATTATCGAGTCTGATGGAAGAGTATCGAAGGTTATTGTATCTAAAGTTGATGATAAACTAAAACCAATTAAGGGTAGTGAAATCGAATTTGATTGTGATACGTTATTACTTTCTGTTGGTTTAATTCCAGAAAATGAATTATCAAAAGAAGCAGGTATTGTTATTGATCGTAGAACAAATGGACCAGTAGTATATGAAAATATGGAAACAAGTATTGAAGGAGTCTTTGCTTGTGGCAATGTTTTACATGTTCATGATTTAGTCGATTATGTATCTCAAGAAGCAGCAAAAGCAGGAGTTTCTGCGGCAAAATACATACTACATGATAAAAAAGATAAAGGAAGATTAATTAAATTAACAAATGGCAATTTGATTGGATATACAGTTCCTCAAAAAGTTCGACTTGATAATGTTGATGATAGTTTAGGAATATTCTTTAGAGTTCGTTCAGTGATGGAAAAGAAAAGAATTGTAGTAAGAAGTAATGATAAAGTAATCTATAAAGTTATGAAACTACATTTAGCTCCATCAGAGATGGAAAATATTAAATTAACAAAAGAACAATTACAAGATTGTGGTGATGAGATTGTAATTGCAGTGGAGGATTAATTATGAAAGAACTTATCTGTATTGCTTGCCCAAGAGGATGCCATTTACAAGTTAATGAAGAAACATTTGAAGTAAAAGGAAATACTTGTCCTCGTGGTGCAGTCTATGGTGTCAATGAAATAAAAAATCCAGTTAGAGTCATTACTTCAACTGTAAAAATTAAAGGTTCAGATATTAATCGTTTACCAGTAAAAACTGATAAAGCAATTGCAAAAGGATTGATGTTTGATGTTATTAAATTATTAGATGATGTTGTAGTTACTTCTCCAGTAAACATTGGTGATGTGATTTTAGAGAATATTTTAGGTACAGATGTTAATATTGTAGCATGTAAAAAGATGTAGTGAGGTAAATATGGTGGAAGTAAAGAAAAGAAGATATGTTATTGCTTTAGATCAAGGAACTACTTCATCTAGATGCGTTATTTTTGATAATTATGCGAATATTATTGATATCGTACAAAAAGAATTCAAACAAATTTATCCTTATCCTGGATGGGTTGAACATGATGCGATGGAGATTTATGCATCGCAATACTCTGTATTAACAGAAGCAGTTGCTCGTTGTGGTATTCATCCAAATCATATTCAAGCAATTGGTATTACTAATCAACGTGAAACAACAATTGTTTGGGATAAAAAAACCGGAAAACCTATTTATAATGCGATTGTTTGGCAATGTAGAAGAACAGCAGATATTGTTGAACAAGTGAAAAAAGATGGGTTAGAAGAATATATTAAAGAAAATACTGGTTTAGTATTAGATGCTTATTTTTCTGCGACTAAAGTTAAATGGATTTTAGATCATGTTGAAGGAGCAAGGGAAAGAGCAAGAAATGGTGAATTATTATTTGGTACAGTTGATACATGGTTAATGTGGAAATTAACTAATGGAAAGATTCATGCGACTGATTATACTAATGCTTCTAGAACAATGTTATTTAATATAAAAAATTTAAAATGGGATGAAAAACTATGTGAATATTTTGATATTCCAATGTGTATGTTACCAGAAGTAAAAAATTCAAGTGATGATTTTGGTACTGTATCTTTATTTGGTTATGAAATCCCTATTTCTGGTGTTGCAGGTGATCAACAAGCGGCATTATTTGGTCAAGCATGTTTTGAAAAAGGTGACATTAAGAACACTTATGGTACTGGATGTTTCTTATTAATGAATATTGGTGAAAAGTTTGTTAATTCGAAAAGTGGATTAATCACAACTATTGCTGCAACTGCAGATCGAAAAGTACAATATGCTTTAGAAGGTTCAGTATTCGTTGGTGGGGCTATTATTCAATGGGTCAGAGATGAAATGAGATTCATTGTTGATGCATCAGATTCAGAATACTTTGCAATAAAAGCAAAAAATAATGGTGGAGTATATATTGTTCCTGCTTTTACTGGCTTAGGAGCACCACATTGGGATATGTATGCTCGAGGAACAATATTTGGATTAACTCGAGGAAGTAATCGAAATCATATTGTTAGAGCAGCTTTAGAATCAATTGCTTATCAAACTAATGATTTGATTGATGCGATGAAATTAGATACAGGAATTGATATTAGAAGTATTAAGGTTGATGGAGGAGCATCAAAGAATAACTTCTTAATGCAATTCCAATCAGATATTTCTTGTTTTAAAGTTGAAAGAGCAAAAATTATGGAAACAACAGCATTAGGTGCAGCTTTCCTAGCAGGTTTATATGTAGGAACTTGGTCATCCTTAGATGAAATCAAAGAAATTTGGGCGTTAGATCAATCTTATACACCTAATATGGATAATGCGATTAGACAAGGTTATTTAAGTAAATGGCGTAAAGCTGTAAAAATGTGCAAAGGTTGGGAAGATAATAATTAGGGTTTAAGAGGTATGTAATACATACCTTTTTACTTTATATGGAAGGACAAATCATATTTATCTTTCGTTAATAAGTTGTATTATTAGTTAATTCTTTATATTATATATAAGTCGATTTACGATTTAGAGGAAGATTTATGAGCTTGATTTCAATTGAAAATATCACTTTAGATTTTGGTGGGAGAATCATTTTAAACAATGCTTCTTTTAATTTAAACGAAGGTGAAAAAGTGGGATTAGTAGGTTCAAATGGAGAAGGTAAATCAACTTTAGTCGATTGTATTATTGGTAATAAAGAAGTTGATAAAGGACGAATTATTAAAGCAAAGAATTTGACATTAGGATATTTAGATCAATATACTACTCTAACAAAAGGAAAAACGATTCTTGAGGTTTTAAAAGAGGCATATCAAGATTTATATGATATTGAAAATAAACTAAATGAAGCATATATGAAAATGGGAGAATTAGAGGGAGAAGAATTAGATAAATTAATTGAAATGACAGGAAATCTTCAATCAATATTGGATTCTTCTGATTTTTATAATATTGAAACAAATATTGGTGAAGTTGCTTCTGGGTTAGGTTTAATGGAAATTGGTTTAGATAAAGATGTATCTAGTTTATCAGGAGGCCAACGTTCTAAGGTTTTATTAACTAAATTATTATTACAAAATCCAAATTTATTAGTTTTAGATGAACCAACTAACTTTTTAGATGAAAACCAGATTGCATGGTTAACTAATTATTTAATTAATTATGAACATTCGTTTTTGATTGTTTCACATGATAATTCATTTTTAAATAAGGTATGTAATGTTATTCTCCATTTAGAATGGGGAACATTAACTAGATATAAAGGTAATTATGATAATTTCTTATCTGTTTATGAAATAGAAAAAAGGAATCTAGAAGCTAGTTATATTCGTCAACAAAGAGAGATTGAAAAATTAGAGGAGTTTATCGCGAAAAATAAAGCACGTGTTGCAACTTCTAATATGGCTAAATCTCGACAAAAAGTACTCGATAAAATGGATAGAATAGTTTTAGGCAAAGAAAAGGTTAAACCATCATTTTCTTTTAAAGAAGATAGGACTCCTGGTAAAGTATGTTTTAAAGGGAATAATTTAGTCTTAGGATATGATGAAGCTTTAACAAGAGAGATGTCTTTCGAATTTGAAAGAAATAAAAAGATTGCTTTAAAAGGAGTTAATGGTATTGGAAAATCAACATTCTTAAAAACGTTGATTGGATTGCTCAAGGAGTATAGTGGAGAAGTGATTCGTGATCCATATATTAAAGTAGGATATTTCCAACAAGAAGACTATGGCACAAATAAAACTCCAATAGATGAGATTTGGGATTTATATCCAAGTATGACACCTAATGAGATTAGAGGATTACTTGCTTCTTCTGGACTTTTAAATGAACAAATGATGACAGTTACTAAAGTATTATCTGGTGGAGAGAAAGCAAAAGTTAGATTAGCTAAGTTGATGATTGAAAAGTATAATGTTTTAGTATTAGATGAACCGACAAACCATTTAGATTCTTTGGCAAAAGAATCATTAAAAGAAGCATTAATAAAATTCAAAGGAACGATTATTCTAGTTTCTCATGATGAAGAATTCTATCAAGACTTTGTTGATCAAGTTATTAATGTAGAAGATTTTACTTTAAAAATAATCTAAAAAGGAGGACAAATAAATGATTCATATTGTTTTGTTTCAACCAGAAATACCTGCAAATACTGGAAATATATTCAGAACTGCAATGGCGATAGGTGCAAAAGTTCATTTAATTAGACCACTAGGTTTTGAAATAAATGAAAAATCTTTAAAACGTGCAGGAATGGATTATTTTGATGAAGTCGATTACACAATTTATGATAATATCGATGATTTTTATAAAAAGAATAAAAACGCAAAAATCTATTATGTAACTAGATATGCTTCTACTACTTATGATTCTAATGATTATTCAGATTTTACAGAGGATATTTACTTTATGTTTGGTAGAGAATCAACTGGTATTCCTCATGATATTTTAAGAACAAATGAGGAATACTTGATCAGAATTCCAATGGTGAAAAATGCGAGAAGTTTGAATTTATCAAATAGTGTGGCGATTGTTGTTTATGAAGCATCTAGACAACAAGAATTCTTTTCTTTATCAACGATTGAAGCAATAAAAGGAGAAGATTTTTTAGAAAGGGAAATTAAAAATAAATGAAAAAAATAAAGATGGGTGTAGTACTTATCTTATTGATGTTAATAAGCTGTTCTAATAAAAACGATGAAATAAATATTGAGGAAGGATTATTTAATAAATTGAGTGATATTTCACTTTCTATGTATGTCGAAAAAATGGAAAATAAAGACGATTTTGTCGTCTTTTTTTATTCTTTGAGATGTTCTTATTGTATTGATATGATGGATAGTTACTTAAAATCATATATTGATGAAGGCAATACTATTTATGGGATAAATGTGAATAAAGAAAAAAGCTTCGATGAATTAATATCTTATCAAGAAAAAGACGCTCCATATATTCATTTTAATCAAAATCAGCAAATAATTATTTCTTGCCCATTAATACAATTCATTGAAGAAGGACAAATAGTAAAGTATTTTTATGGAAAACAAAGAATTATTTTTTGATGCAAAATACGCCGTTTTTTCATCCAAATATGTAATTTTCTTTTTAATAATTATAAATTATTTTATAATACGCTTAGAAAAGGGTGTTAGATATGGAAATAATTGATTTTAATAAAGATTGGTCTTATAGAAAATTAGGTGATAGTGATTTACAAAGAATTGACTTGCCTCATGATGCAATGATTTTGGAAAAAAGAGATATTTCTTCTCGAGGTGGCGTTAATAGTGGATGGATTTTAGCAAATGATTATGAATATATCAAAGTATTTCAATTAAATGAAACATTAAAAGGAAAAATATTAACTATTGAATTTGAATCAGTTTATCATAATGCAGAAGTATATTTGAATGATGAATTATTGATGTATCGACCATATGGCTATACTAATTTTTATGTTGATATTACTAATAAATACATCTGGGGAAAAGATAATATAATTAGAGTAATCGCTAGAAATGCTGACCAACCTAACTCTCGATGGTATTCTGGAACAGGAATTTATCGTCCAGTTCATTTATTAGTTCAAGATAAGAAACATATTCTAATAAATGGAATTAAAATACATACAAAATCAATAAACCCTGCCATAATCGAAGTTAAAGTAACTACTAATGATCAAGGTAATTTAACTTTAAAAGTATTTGATGATAAGAATTGTTTAGTCAATGAAGAAAATCATTTTATCAATGAATCAAAAACGATAAACATGGAGATTGAAAATGCTAAGCTTTGGGATGTTGAACACCCTAATTTATATCGTTTAGAAGCTAAGTTTGAAGATGATATAGTTTCTGAAGAATTTGGGATTAGAACAATTGATTTTTCTAGTGAAAATGGATTCCTTTTAAATGGAAAAAGAACATTAATTTTAGGTGCATGTATTCATCATGATAATGGAATATTAGGAGCAAAAGATTATAAAGAAGCAAGTTATCGAAAAATAAAATTATTAAAAGAGTATGGATATAATGCAATTAGAAGTGCGCATAACCCATTATCAAAATCAATGTTAGATGCTTGTTCTCATTTAGGTATGATGGTAATGGATGAATATGTTGATATGTGGTATATTCATAAAACTAAATATGATTATGCAAATTATGTTTTAGATTGGTATAAACAAGATATTAAAGACATGTGTGATAAAGATTACAATCATCCATGTGTTATTATGTTTTCTTTGGGGAATGAAGTGGCTGAAACTGGACAAAAAAAGGGAATTGAATTCTTTAAATTAATGAAAGAAGAATGCAAAAAACACGATAGTGAAAAACCAGTAACAACAGGAGTAAATATCTTCTTTAATTATCTTCATAGTATCGGTTTGGGTTTTTATACTGATGAAAAAGCAGAAAAGAATCCTCAAGCAAAAGTCGGTAGTGCATTCTTTAATGATTTAACTGGTAAATTTGGCGCTGGATTTATGAAAACAATGGCTCAACTTCCAGGATGTGATAGAAAGACTAGAGATTGCTATAAAGAAATGGATGTCGCAGGATATAACTATGGTATTAATCGATATATTCATGACAGTAAAAAATATTCAAATCGGATTATTTTAGGTAGTGAAACATTCTGTTCTGATGCATATGCATTTTTTGAGTATGCAAAAATTATTCCTTCATTAATTGGTGATTTTGTTTGGGCAGGTATGGATTATTTAGGTGAAGTAGGAGTTGGTTCTTGGGAATATAAAGAGTACGCTAAAAACTTTAATTGGGGTCCAGGATGGGTATCCGCAGGATCAGGAAGAATTGACTTAATCGGTAATCCATTAGGTGAAGCTTTTTATACAAAAGTAGCCTTTGATAAAGAAGATAAACCTCAAATTGCAGTAGTTCCAGTATCACATACAGGTGAAAAACATTCGCCAAGTGCATGGAAGTTTTCTAATGCGATTCCATCTTGGTCTTGGAATGGACTTGATGGAAAAAAAGCATATGTTGAAGTTTATTCAAAAGCAGAATATATTGAATTATTTATTAATGATCAATTAGTTGGCAAAAAACGTTTTAAAAAGAATTGCCGTTTTGATTTTAATGTAATATATAAAACTGGATCAATTACTGCAGTTGCATATGACAAAAATCATCATGAAATTGGAAGAAATACTTTGTTTTCTGCGAAAAATGACACTATTATTTCTCTTTCTCCAGAATCATTAAGCGTATCTAAAGATGAATTAGTATTTGTTAATGTTGCTTATACTGATCAAGATGGTATATTTAAACCATTAATCAAAGGGAAAATCACTTTAGATATAGAAAATGGAGAATTATTAGCGTTTGGCCATGCTTGTCCATTTAATGAAGACGGATATAATTCTAATACATCAGATGTTTATTATGGACGTGCTTTAGCAGTCATAAAAGCTAATGGCAATGGGGATATTAAAATTAATGCGACTAATGGAGAAATTTCTTCATTTCAAACAATTAAGTTACAATAAAAAAATCTTTAGTATCTAAAGATTTTTAGGTTGTGTCTTTAATAATTTTTAGGCTCGATTTATGAACCAATATATCTAGTTAATATTTCAAGAACTTCTTTTTTTCTAGAGCGGGAAATAGGGAGTTCTTTATTAAATACGATAATACTATCTTTTTGTATACCGGATACATATTTTAAATTGATAATATAACCAGAATTACAACGAATAAATTGATTACTTGGTAATTGTTTTTCGACTTCTTGTAGAGAACTTCTTATATCAAAATCATCTTTTGTTGTATGGAAAAATACACGATGTTTATATACTTCAATATAAATGATATCGTTTATATCAATGCGATATGTTTCTGCACCTGATTGGAGAACAATTGCTTTATTTTGTTTTGATTGGACTTTTAAAATTGCTTTTGACATCGTGTTTTTAAAAATGTCATAAGCAAGTGGTTTTGTAAGATAATCTAAAGCGTTAACAGAATATCCTTTTATCGCATATTTAGTAAAATTGGATACAAAGATAATAACACATTCTGAATCAATCTCACGTATTTTTGTACTTGATTCAATTCCATCCATTATCGGCATTTCAATATCCATAAAGATAATATCGTAATCAGATTTAAACTCGTTTATGAATTGTTCACCATTTGTGAATGTGTAAATCGCAATATTTAATTTGTTTTCATTTTCAAAACGAAGTAAATATTTTTTTAAAGTTTCCGTATATTCAATATTATCTTCAACTATCGCTACTTTCATCTTGTTTCTCCTTTGTTTTTATATTATCTTGTGGGATTAACAATTGCAATTTGAATGTTCCTTCTTCAATTGTAATCGTCATGTTTCCATTATATTTTTTAACGGTTGAACGAATTGATTTTAAACCAAATCCGTGATAGATTGAACTTTCTTTTGTAGTGTTTAATAAACCATCTTTATTAAATGAAGGTTTACCATAGAAAGTATTCTCAAATGAAATGATTGCGATATTTCCTTTTTCAAATGATCTAATTGTCAAAAATCTTTTTTCTGGAGGTAAGGTAATCAACGATTCAATCGCATTATCTAGTGCGTTTCCAAATACGGAGTTGATATCTTGAATTGAAAAATGGTTGAATAATCTCCCATTAAAATTATATGTAAATTTAATTTCTTCCTTTTCAAATTTGATATTTTTTTCTGTCAATATAGTATCAATAATATCATTCCCACAACGTGAGAAATTCTTATATTTTGATATTGTATCATTCAATTGTTTTATTACATCAGGAGATACGCTATTATCTTTTTCGAGCTTTCTAATCTGATGCTTTAAATCGTGAATTCTAATGTTCATAACTTCAATGACACTTTGAAGAGATTCATATTGATGAAGTCGGTTTTTCATTATTTCTTTTCCAATTGTATCACGCGCAGATATGTATGATATTTTTTGAATTAGATAAATAGTCAAACAACAAGTCATATCTAGGACAACAAATAGAATATAATAAGGTAAAATGACTTGACTTCGGTAGTATTCAAAAAATTGTAAAACAATAATGCAGATAATAAAAATCATGATAGTACTAATAATAATTGGACCTTTTTGAAGTCTAATAAAATCTCGTGGATCTTGGTTAAAAGAAAATGATAAAAATAAAACAATATTAATGATAATTGCTAATATTGCATAAACAATATTTGCCCATAATAAAGAAGTGGAAGGTAATAAAAAATAACGAACTAAATCAGATAATGTATAAGCGACGTGCTGGGCAATAATACCTCCCATAGTACAATAGACAATAATTCTAAATTGGGCATCATATATAAAATAATTAAGTAAAAATAGGACAAAATAGAGAATCATGTAAATTACTATTTTTTCAAATACTGAATTAATTGGGAATGCCGATCTAACAAAACAGAATATGCCAATTGCTATAGGAATGAGAAGCATTCTTAAAAAGAAGAGTTTTCTTTTCTTTAAACTTAATGTAAATAATATTAAGGGTAACCATAACTCTAATACTAGACCATATTTATAAAAAAAGTCGACCATCGTTTTCTCCTTTAATATCCTTTTAAGCATATTTTATATTAAGAGAAATTACTAAGTCAAACTAAAAAAATGGTTAGATTTTTATCGAAATCTTAAAAAAATTCTTTATCATAGATAAAAAAATTGGATTTTAAAATATGCAGTTTCAAATTGAGACTAAAAAAATGCAAAATAGGACAAAATAGAGAATAGTATAAAAAATGAATTAAAATGGAATCGCTTACAACTTTTGCTGTGTACTATAGGATTATTTGTATAGAAAACCCTTAAATGATATGATGAGTTTAAGTATCAGGTGGCAAAAGTATTATAAACTCTTGGACTTACTATCCAAATATAGAGAGGAGAGAATATGAAAAAAAGTAAAAAGAACATATTCCGTGGTGTTGCAAGTGTTTCTTGTGCTTTATTAGCTATTACAACAATTGGCCAAATAATTGCAAAAGAAAATGCGGCATTTATGGACTTAGCTTTCAATACTTCTTCTACAAAAGTTGTTGAGATTGAAGGCAGTGGTAGTGTTGATAAATTTAATTTCAAATCTAAATACAACACTCCAGTAGAACTCGCTAATGCTGATATGGCTTATGGAGAAAAGGTCACAGCAGAAGGCGCAGTATTATTAAAAAATAAAAATAATGCATTACCATTAAAAGCAGATGAAAAGAAAGTTACATTAGTTGGTAAAATCGCATATTCTAGCATTTTAGGTGGACAAATGGGTTCTGGTGCTGCTAATGTTACAATTCCTGGACGTGAAACAGCAAACTTAGTTAATTCATTAGAAAAGAATGGATTTACAATCAATCCTGTAATGTCAGAAGCATACAAAGTTGATGATGGAAAATATCGTGCAGCAAGTAAGATTAGCGGTGGCTTTGGTATGATTAATGAAGCTGATGTTGCAAAATATAAATTCGATATTAACGAAGTTGGTTTAGGTGAACTCGAATCAGTTTCTCCAGGAGTTACAACAACAAACTTTGGTGAATACAAAACTTCATTAGTAGTCCTTGGTAGAATCAATTCTGAAGGTCGTGACTACTTACCAGGTGAAGCAGGTGTTGCAAATATTGGTGTTGGTGAAAAAAATGAAGGCGCAAAAGACCCATTAGGTTTATCAAATAGAGAACGCGATATGATTAATATGGCAAAAACACAAGGTGATAAAGTAGTCGTATTAATTAACTCAAACTCACCAATGGAAATTGATGAATTAAAGAATGATGAAGGTATTGATGCAATTTTATGGATTGGTACTACAGGTACATATGGTATGAATGCTGTTCCAAAGATCTTAGATGGTACAGTAAACCCATCTGGTAAATTACCAGATACATATGCAGCTGATATTTCTGTATCTCCTGCTGCTCAAAACTGGGGTATCTTCTCATATGCTAATTTAGATGAAATCGCTACAACAGAAGCAGATAAGATTACAAATAACCAAGAAGGTTGGACTGCAGTATCTGCAGATAACTTAAGAGCATCTGCTTATACAGTTTATCAAGAAGGTATTTACACTGGTTATAAATATTATGAAACAAGATATTTTGATACAGTTGTCAATCCTTCATCAAATGCAAGTTCTGCAAAAGGTGCAAAAGAAGGTGCTACTTCATGGGTTTATGGCAATGAAGTAAGCTATACATTTGGCTATGGTCAATCATATACAACATTTGAACAAAAATTAAAGAGCATTGATTTCAATACAAGTGACAAAACAGTTACAGCTGTTGTTGATGTTAAAAACACTGGTTCAGTAGCTGGTAAAGATGCAATCGAATTATATGTTTCATTACCACGTAAAGCAAATGATACCATTGAAAAAGCTGCTATTCAATTAATTGATTATCATAAAACTGGTGTAATCGCTCCAAATGAAACAAAAACATATACTATTACTGCTGATTTATCAGACTGTACATCATATGACAATACATTAGAACATGATGGTGTTGTTGGTGGTTATGTATTAGCAGAAGGTGATTACTATTTCTCAATTGGTAATGGTGCACATGAAGCTGTTAACAACGTCTTAGCAAAAATGGGTAAAACAAAATCTAATGGTATGGATGCTGATGGTAATGCAGCAAATGCTATTGTTAAAACATATAACTCATCAAATTCTTCATTATTTGGTAGATCAAAAGGCGGTAACGTTTTAATTCAAAACCAATTAGATAATGCAGATTTAAATTACTATCAACCAAATGCAGTCAAATATTTATCAAGAAATGACTGGGCAGGAACATATCCAAGTAGACAAATTGTTACTCCAAATGCAGAAATGATTAAAGAATTACGTAATAAAAAACACGTTGTTCAAAAAGATGATGTTGTTGAAACAGTTTGGGGTTCAAAAGAAACAAGTTATACTCTTGCAGATATGAAGGGTGCAGATTGGGATGATCCAAGATGGGATGATTTTGTCAATCAAATCACATTAGATAACGCTGTTAAGATTATTGCTATTGGTGGTAACACAACTTGGACAATTGATGAAATCGCAAATCCAAGAAATAGACAAGCTGATGGTCCTAACGGATTCTCATCATTTGGTATTAACCAAGGTTATGCAATCTTAGATAATTCTCCTTACAAATTACAAGAAGCAGATAAAGAAACTTGGGAAGGCTATAAAGCATCTGCTCCAAACGCTCCATTAATTGCTGCTACATTTGATAAAGAAATTCAAAGAGAAATGGGACAATTAATTGGTGATCACTCAATTTGGAATGGTGGTGCTACTATTTGGGCAGGTGGAGCTAACTTACACCGTTCACCATATGAAGGTCGTACACATGAATACTTTACAGAAGATCCAATTCTTTCTGCATATGCATTACAAGAAATGGTATCTGGCGGTAGAGAACGTGGATGTTTAATTGGTCCAAAACACTTTGCATTCAACGCAATCGAGTTTAATAGATATGGTCTTTCAGAATATATGACAGAACAAACAGCTCGTGAAACAGAATTAAGATCATTCCAAAAAGCTTATGAATCAGGCGAATGTTTAGCAACTATGACAGCATTCAACAGAATTGGTTGTTCTAACTTAAATGCTCATGAAGGTTTAATGCAAAATATCTTAAGAAAAGAATGGGGCTACAAAGGCTTAATCTCTACAGATATGGTCAATGGTCAAAACTACTTCTTACCAGGTGAATGTATCCTTGGTGGTGTCACTATGATGGCTAATGGTAAAGGTGCTATTGCAGACTTAAAGACAGAATGGGTTGACTATGAAGCAACAAATATTGCAAAAGATAAATTATTAAATGAACATTTACATACAAATATGAAATATCAATGGTATTCATATGCAAATTCAAATCTTTTAAATGGTTTAGATGCTTCAACAAAAGTTATTAATGTAACTCCATCATGGCAAATTATGTTCAATGTATTAACAGGTACATTTAGTGTAACATTAGCTGCAGGCGCTATATTAATGTCTCTCTTAGCATTAAAAGATAAAGAAGATTAATAGAGGAGGAAATGAATATGAAATTAATTAAAAATCAAGGTGCTAGTTTCATCTTAAATGTATGTCTTGTTGTATTAACATTAGTTTCTATTATTACTTATGCAGTTAATAAAGCATTACCATATTTCATTGAAGCAAATGTTTCTGCTCAAATCGTTCCATTCTTAATTTTAGCTTTAATCTTTGAACTAGTTAATGTCGCATTAGGATTTACTTCATTCAAATCAAATAAATATATTGTATTAGTTTGTGATGTATTATCAATAGTTACAACTTTCTTCTTAATTGGTGCAGCTATTTACTTCATCAATGATAGAGTTGACTATTATGGTTACGCATTATTCTCAGACTTAGAAAGTGGTAACCAAGTAGCTAGATCAGGATGTATTGGAGCAATTGTATCCACAGCATTTATGCTCGTAGCAGGTTTTGTATCTGTAGCTACAAATTTTGTTAAAAAAGTAGCAGAATAGATTTTAGATTTGTTATAGGGCTGCTAATATAATGTTAGTAGCCCTTTATTCTATTTCGAAAGGAGCCATTTATGTTTAAAATAAATGAATTTAAAGTAAACTATAAAAAAGAATATTGTTGCTCTGATTGTATTAATCCTAGCTTTAGTTTTTCTATTATTTCAGATGAAAAAGATTCATATTTAAAAAAGGCTATTTTAAAAATGAATGGATGGGAAAAACATACTAATTCGCAAAATGGAATTGTTTATGAAGGAGAACCTTTAAAACCATTTACTAAATATGATGTTATATTGGAAGTAGAAGATTCTTTAGGGAATAAAGATTCAGCTAGTTTAATCTATGAAACAGGATATTTATTAAGTTCTTTTAAGGGAAAATGGATATCGGATGGTGATTTTGTTTTTAATGAAAAAGGAGTATCACCAACTCCTTTACTATTTAAAAAGCATCTAGTAATAAAAAATAAAGTAAAGAGTGTGAAAGTTTATTCTACTGCTTTAGGTATTTATGATTTTTTACTAAATGGTAAAAAAGTCGGTGATTATTATTTTGCTCCAGGGTTTACTTCATATAAACATCAATTGCAATATCAAGTTTATGATATTACTTCATTAATAAAAGAAGAAAATGATTTATTTTTTGAAGTAGCGGGTGGATGGGCAGTTGGTTCATTTGTTTTTACAAGAAAAAATAAAGATGCTGCTGATCGTCAAGCTTTATTATGTGATATTCATATTGAATATGAAAATGGTGAAAAGGAAGTTATTGGAAGTGATGAATCATGGGATGTTTCTAGTAAATCACCTGTTTTAATGGCGGATATTTATGATGGAGAAACTTATGATGCAAACGTATCATTAAATGAAATTACTTTTCATAAAGTTTGTTTAGAAAAAGTAAGAGTTTCTCCAAAATTGTTATTAGATTATGGAGCAAATGTTACTTCTCATGAAGTGTTTAAACCCCAATCAATAAAAAAGTTAACTGATCAATATATTATTGATTTTGGTCAAAATTTTGCAGGTGTAGTCTCATTAAAAATTAAAAATGCAAAAAAAGGACAAATTGTTACTGTTAAACATGCGGAAATATTAAATAAAGATGGTTCATTGAATACTAAATTTTTAAGAAGTGCAAAAGCAACATTGACATATATTTGTAAAGAAGGAGAGCAAGTATATTCACCAACATTAACATATATGGGATTTAGATATGTTTCATTATCTGGTATTGATATTAAAGATATAGATATTGAAGCAATTGCTTTATATTCTGATATTGAAAAAATTGGTTCATTTGAATGCTCAAATCCATTAATAAATAGATTACAAAAGAATATCGAATGGTCAAGTAAATCTAATTTTGTCGATATTCCAACTGATTGCCCTCAAAGAGATGAAAGAATGGGTTGGACTGGCGATATCGCTGTATTTGCTTCAACTGCTTGTTTTAATTTTGATGTAACTAGATTCTTGGACAAATGGTTATTAGATTTAAGAAGTCAACAATTAAAAACTGGTGGTATTCCAAATACTATTCCAGTTCATAAGTATGGATTCCCTGCAACTATGCCAAAAATGGCAATTGATTTTTGGGGAGATGCATCTATATTAGTCCCTTGGGCATTATATGAAAAAACAGGAGATGTTTCTCTTCTAGAGAAATCTTATGATTCAATGAAAAAATATGTTAATGCTTGTAAATTCTGGGCTAATTTATTAAGTGTCGGTAAGAATCGCTATATATGGCATACACCTTCTATTTTCCATTTTGGTGATTGGGTTGCTCCTGATGTTCCAAAGATGAGTCAATGGCAAGCACGCAGTAAATGGACTGCGACTGCATCATTGAAAAATACTTCTTCTTTATTAAGTAAGGTTGCTGGTATTTTAGGTAAAAAAGATGATGAAAAATTTTATCTAGATTTAGCAAATAATGTTTCAAATGCTTACGAAACTAAATTGATGGATGGCAATGGTAAATTAAAGAACGAATTCCAAACTGGTTATGTATTACCACTTCATTTTAATATGCTAAACAAGAATAATATGGCTAATGCTATTACAAATCTTATTAATTTAATTGAGAAGAATAATTATTGTATTGGAACTGGATTCCCAGGTACTCCATATATCTTATTTGCTTTATCAGATAATGGACATTCAGATGTTGCATATAAAATGTTAGAAAATACAAATTGCCCATCTTGGTTATATGAAGTAAAAGCAGGTGCTACTTCTATTTGGGAAAGATGGGATGGTTTGGATGAAAATGGTATTTGTACAATCGGAGAAGATGGTACTGGTGGTATGATTTCTTATAATCATTATGCTAGTGGTGCAGTAGGTGATTTCCTATATCGTAGAGTTGCAGGTATTGATTATTTAGAACCAGGCTATAGAAAAATGATTATAAAACCTATTATTGGTGGAACATTAACATATGCAAAAGCATCGACAAAAACATTATATGGAACAATCATCTCTGAATGGAAAATCAACCAAAATGTTTTTTCTCTTCATGTTGAAATTCCATATGGATGTGAAGCAAAAGTAGTTTTACCAAACGGGGAAGAATATCAAATTACTCATGGCAAAAAAGATTTTTATTGCAATTTATAATTTGAAATAATCATTTTATAATTTTTAATGCAAAAAAAAAGATAATGTACTAAAATAAGAATATAAAAGAAAGGGTTTACATATGAAAACAAATATTTTTGAAAAACGTTTATTTAAAACAAGAATCAAAAAAGATAATGTAACTTTATTCCCTGAAGCTGGACTTGGATATTTACTTGGACCTATCCTAGCTTTAATCAGTAATGGTGTAGTCAATATTTGGCTCATTCAATACTGGGATAAAGTATTAATGCTTGGAAAGTGGGCACCATTATTTGAAACACTTTTACCTATCTTATCAGCAGTTGTTATTATAATTGGTAACTTATTCGTTGGTAGATTGATGGAGAAGAAACCATCATTTGCTGGTAAAGCAAGACCATTAATTTTAATTGGTATGCCTATTATCGCCGTTGCTTTATTATTACTATTCCTTGTTCCATTACCAGAAGGAGCTCAATGGTTAGGCGGAAAAGGTACTACTTCTAATTTATTAGCATCAATTGTTATTGCTGTTGCATATAACTTATATTATGCATTAGCATGGCCATTATATTACACATCTCACTCAGCACTTGTTAACTTATCAACTCGTGATGAAAAGAAACGTGGATTATTATCAACATGTATTATGGCAGCCCAATTAGGTGCAGCTGGTTTATCTGGTATGGCAGGTGGCTTATTAGTTGACTTAATCGGTTTATTGCCAACATATAAATATTTTGCTTTTGATGCAAATGGTCAAATTGTGGAAAAAGTCACAAATGACTTATCTGTTGCTACAGAAATAACTGCAGCTAATCCAACTGGTTCCTATCTTGAAGGTATTACTCCAGATCAAGCTAACTCAAAATGGATTATCTTAATGATTATCATGGTCGTTTGCTTAGTTATCGGTTGTTTATTAGAATACTATTTCACAAGAGAAAGAATTACAGAAGAAATCGTTACAACATCAAAAAATACTTCTAATGAAGAAGTAAAATCTGTTTCAATGATGGATCAAATTAAAGTATGTGTCAAAGATAAATATTGGTGGATGATTATTATCTTCTTCTTCCTATATCAATTTGGTGGACAAATGAAAAATAATGATATGTCATTCTATTCAATCGCAATGACAGGTCAAAATGCATTATCTTCATTGATTAATACAGTTGGTGCTATTCCTACTGCACTTGGTATGGTCATTGTATGGCCATTAGCAAATAAGTTTAGTAAAGCAAAAACTATTGTTATGGGTTGTGCATTAGCATTCTTAGGTGGTTGTGCTTCATTCGTTGCATTAATCCCATCAATTCAAGCAAATGTTGCTGCAGTATCAGGAATCTCTGTTGCTTCCTTCTGTGTTAAAGCATTAGGTACTGCTCCTGCAATGTATATTTCATTAGCATTAATGGCTAACATCTTAGACCACCAAGAAGCAAGACATGGTATCCGTACAGATGGATTTACAATGGCAGTTTACGGATCAATTATGGTTTGTATGGCTGGTGTATGTAATGGTATTATTGTTGGTATTAACTCAATTGTTCCAGCAGCTTCAAAACCATTCGTTCATACATTCTTAGGATTCGGTGTTGAATCTCTTGCATACTTAATTATGGGTATTATGTTTATCTGGATGAATGTTGAAAAACATACTGAAGAAGATAAAAACATTCTTGAAGCAAGAAAAGTTACAGATGTTGTTCAAGAACCAGTCGCAGAATAATTAACTTGTAAATATTTAAGTAAAAAATAAGCGTAATTACAATATTTGTAGTTGCAATCAATGGGAAAATTGATACGGCAGAGATGCCAAAAAACTACAAAATAAATACGAAAAAAAGCCTTCTAATGATAGCTTAAAGTCGGATAATCGTTAAGATAGTCCGACTTTTTAATTTTATATTCATTTTGACAGGAGAGAACAAGAAAATCTATTCTCTCCTTTTTTATTACCTTTTATGAGGGATTTTTTGCTTATAAGTAGAAAATTTATAATATAGATAAAGAAAAAAAGGAGATTTGTAATGAAGTATGGAATTTGGTTGGACGAATGGTTTCGTAATTACATACAGCTATCGTAGAAGATAAAAACTTGCGAAAGGTACTCTGAAATCATTGAGAAGCACCTGAAAGTAAAATTGGGAGAATATGAATTTGACGAACTGACGTCGCTCGTTTTGCAGAGATGTGTTACGGAACTGATGTAGAGCGGGAATATCGTAGCAGGAAAAGATTTAGCGGCAAACTCGGTAAACGGAATTATTACGGTGATACAGAATTTGCTGAAACTCGCCTGCACGCTAGGAGAACTCAAAGAATACACGTCGGATAAAATCAAACACCCGAAAACAAAAGAAAAGGAGGTGTCTTGTTTTACACTTCCGGAACAGAAGAAAATAGAACAAGCCGTACTGACATGCAAAAAGACGAAACTGTTCGGGATTGTGCTTTGCCTGTATTCGGGGGCTTCGTATCGGAGAGCTGTTGGCTTTGGAATGGTCGGATATTGACTTTAATAAAGGTACGATTACAGTTAATAAAACCTGTCACGACGGACGGGACTATGCTGACATAACCGAACTCAATGCCGAAATCATCAGAACGTTCATAGAAAAGATTATCGACTATGAAGCGAAAATAAATCTACGGAGTAAAAACTCAAAGAATTAAAATAATCTACAACTGTATCGAAGCGGTCAGAGTTTCTGATTGTGATGAAACAACGCCTGTGAAAACAGACAAAACGAAGTTAATAGAAGTGGCGTAACTATGAATGTCGCGCCATTATCTAAAAATCCCCATCCCTATTGATTGTACGCTTTTTAATACTTATTTAATGAGTTCCTCTAAGGAATGAATGATGGTTGGACAAGAAAATGTGCAATTGTTATATCTTTCAATCGCGATAAAGTCGATTCCTGCTTTATTAGATGCGATATAATCATTTTTAGCATCACCAATATATACTGAATTTTTCACATCAAAATTAGCTCTTTTTATACAAGTTAATATTGGTTCTGGGTCAGGCTTTAAGTTTTTTACATCGTTGAAGGTAATAATAGTTGAGAATAAGTCTTTAATATGTGCATGCTCTAATACAGCATATACAACTTTTTGATCGCGATTTGTAACAATACCGAGTGTCTTTCCTTTTTCCTTTAATTTTCTAATTACATTTAGGCCATCTTCATAAATATGGGAATATTCAACCATTGTTTCAATTGCTTTTTTCTGGAAAGAAGTGAAAAATATTTCATAAGAAAAAGAAGGATTATTTAATTCTTTAAAAGTTTCTTCTAGCGATATGGATAAATGATGGACAATGCTATTTTTATCAAATTCTAATCCTAAAGCTTTAAATGCAGCAGTGTATGATAATTCTGCTGTCTTTAATGTATTTAATAAAGTTAAATCCATATCAAATATATAAAATTCGTATTCTTTCATAAAATCCTCCTATTTTTTTAATGATTCTTTAAATAATTTTATTGATTCTTCTCTAATAGAAGAAAGAGTAATTACTTGATAATTTGTAAATGATACTTTCCCTAATTTCCCAGGAATCTTTTTGACATCTTTTTTATCTAATAAATATACTTCTCCCATGTTTTTATTTGCAAAATATAAAGCGATTTCTGATGCAAGAGTAATAGCTTCTTCACTTGGATTATCACTAAAAATAATGACGTGAGGACCATGTTCATCTTTTACATGTAAGAAATAATCATTTTTTCTTGCTAATTCAAAGGTTAAGTAATCATTTTGAAAAGAAGATAAACCAAATCCGATTTTAAATCCATCATTACTAAATAAATAGTGTGGATTATAAGTTTTAACTTTGTTCTTTTTATTATGTTGATTCTTTTCTTTTGGTAGATATCCATCATTTTTTAATTCAAGTAAGATTTCTTCCATATCGTTAGGAGTAGCAAATTTTATTTGGCTATTGATTTTTTCAAAATAATCAATTTTTTCTTTAGTAATACTTTTTTGAATCTCAATCTGCTCTAATGCTTTTTTTGATTTTTGATATTCTTTAAAATATTTATTGGCATTTCCAATTAAATCTAGTTTTTCATCTAATTTAATTTTTATACCTTCAATTTCAATTTCTGTCATTCCTTTTTGATATTGATCTATATTCATAAATAATAGGTTTCCAATTTCGACATAATTAGCTTTTATCGTGGCCTTTTTAAGATCGTTTTCAAGATTAATCAATTTCTTTTTTAATCCTTTTAATTTATGTTCTACTGTATGAAGTGCTAAAGAATAATGGTCTTTTTTATATTTGTTTTGCTCTTTTTCTTCGTAAATAGAAGATAAGTCTTCTAATTTAATTTCTTTACACCCATTAACTGATTTTAGATAGATAGAAACAATATCTTGATTATAGGAATAATAAGTATTCGAATTATAGATTTCCTCTATAATTGAAGGAATATCTTCACCATGTTCAACTCGATAACATACTTCATTATATACAAGTTTAGTTAATTTAGTTTTCAATGATTCTAAAGTATCATCTTTAGTGAATTCATGTGCAATTTTAATATTTGGTTGGTAATGAACACCTTTAATAATTAAATTAGGATCATCTAATGAAGATGATTTTTTTAATGCGTCTATAATGATATTGTTTTCATCCATAATGATTGCGTTTGGACGATATGGTATTAATTCTACTACTAATTTATTAATAATTATTTGATATGTTGGAGTCATTTTTTTGATGGTAAAAATGAATATTTTATCTTCATTTATCTTTTTAAAATCAATAATTGTTCCGCCTTCAAAATATTTTTTTAATGATGAAGTAAATCCATTTGTTTCCGAAATCATTTTAAAATAACTAGAGGAAATCAACATATATGGATTCATCCCATCAAAAGAAAAAATCAATGATTCTTGCTTATTTGCATATAAGTAAAAAGAAAAATCAAGAGGAGAAATTTTAACAATTTTTGATATTCTAGCATTTAAGATTCTTGGTTTTAAATCGTGATAAATTCTAGTAAATGTATAATTTGAAATCGCCATAAAATCACCTTTCTCATTTTATCATATCTCAAATATAATACTAAAGAATAATATATTATGTTTATAAAAAAAACAATGATAAAAATTGAACTTTTTTGCTTGTTTTTTACAAAAAAGTGGCGTTTTTGCTTGAATAATTACTTATATTTATTTAATATATATAAATAAAAAAGGGTTTATTATATGAAAAAAGGATTATTAATCGTCTTTTCAGGACCTAGTGGGGTTGGAAAAGGTACAGTAAGAAAACAACTATTTAAAAATGAAAGCTTGAATTTGGCTTATTCTATTTCAATGACAACTAGATTACCTAGAAAAGGTGAAGTAGATAAACAAGACTATTTCTTTGTTACTAAAGAAGAGTTTGAAGAAGCTTTAAAAAAGGATGAATTATTAGAACATGCTCAATTTATTGGGAACTATTATGGAACTCCTAAATTTTATGTTGAAAAACTTAGAGAAGAAGGTAAGAATGTTTTCCTTGAAATTGAAGTTGAAGGAGCAAAACAAGTATTAGATTATTATAAAGATGATCCAGGTGTTCTATCGATGTTTTTAGTTCCACCATCTCTTCGTGATTTAGAAAATAGAATTCGTGGACGTCGTTCTGAAGAAGAAAGTGTTATTCGTCAAAGATTAAATAAAGCTAAACGTGAGATGGATTTAAAGAAGAATTATCAATTTATTATCTTAAATGATAATGTTAATCGTGCAAGTGAAGAAATTTCGCGTATAATAGAATTAAAGCTTGTCGCTTATCATAAAGAACAAGAATTAAAAAAATAAGTTATAGGGGGGGTTCCTGATGGTAATATTAGATGTAATAATCGAATATGCAGCCAGTTCATTGAACCGCCCTTTTTCATATGCTTATTTTGGTAAAGAAAAAATAGTTCCAGGGGTAAGAGTATTAGTTCCATTTGGAAATAAAAAGATAATTGGTTATGTTGAATCGATTAAAGAAGTAGATTTATCATTGAAAGATTATATTTCAGAAACAGGAATTAATGTTAAAGAAATATTTTCTCTTATTGATTATGAACCAATTCTAAATGATGAATTAATGCAATTGGCTAATGACATTTCATCATATTATTTTGCTAGTAAAATTAGTGTCTATCAAACAATGTTGCCACCTAGTTTAAAACCAAAATTATCTTCGTTAACTAAGCCAAAAATAGCGTATGATGTTTATGTTCAAGTCATTGATGAAGATATCTCAGATTTAACTGCAAAACAAAAGGAGTTATATCAAAGAATCAAGGAATATGGTTTAGTATTAAAGAAAGATTTAAAGACAACATTATTACCTAAATTAGAAGAAAAAAATAAAATTCGATATATTTATAAAGAAAAAACTCGTCTAATCCAAGAAGAAGTTAAAAAAGTAATTGATCCTTCATTAAATGAAGAACAATTAAAAGCATTGAATGAAATTGTTAATGGAGAAGATACTATTTACCTTTTAGAAGGTGTAACTGGATCTGGGAAAACTGAAGTATATTTACAAGCAGCAAAAAAAGTGTTAGAAGAAAAGAAAACTGTATTAATGCTTGTTCCAGAAATAAGTCTTTCTATTCAAATGGTAAGACGTTTTAAATCACGCTTTGATAATATTGCAATTCTTCATAGTGATCTGACTTCTGCAGAAAAATATGATGAATATAGAAGGATAAACAAAGGAGAAGTTAATATTGTTGTAGGTGCAAGATCTGCTATATTTGCTCCATTAAAAAATATTGGATTAATAATAATTGATGAAGAGCATGTTGAGACTTATAAACAAGAAGTTAGCCCATATTATGACGCAAGAAAAGTAGCACTTTTTAGGCAAAAATACAATCCATCATGCAAAATTATTTTTGGAAGTGCAACTCCTTCTTTAGAAACAAAGATAAGAGCGTTAAAAGGATTGTATAGACAATTATATTTGACTAAGAGATTTAATGATGTTTCTTTACCAGAAACGGAAATTATTGATATGCTTGATTATCATAACATTGATAAAGAAAGTGTCATTTTTTCACTACAACTAAGACATGAGATACAAGATAGATTGAATAAAAAAGAACAGATTATGTTATTAGTTAATCGCAGAGGTTTTGCACCACATGTATCTTGTAGAAAATGTGGTGCAGCTTTAATATGTCCAGAATGTAATTTACCTTATTCTTATCATAGTAGTGATAATCTTTTAAAATGTCATCATTGTGATAGGGTTTCTTTTATCCCTTCTACTTGTCCAAAATGTGGTGGTGTTCAGTTTTCTAAAGTTGGTTTTGGAACTGAGAAAGTTGAACTAGAAATTGCTAGATTATTTCCTACTGCAAGAGTATTAAGATTAGATTCTGATGTTGCTTCTATTCGAAGCGCTACTGGAAAAGTGATTAAATCTTTTGAAAATCAAGAAGCAGATATTTTAGTAGGTACACAAATTATTGCTAAAGGACATGATTTTCAAAATGTTACTTTAGTAGGAATTGTTTTAGCAGATTTAGGCTTGAATATTCCTTCTTTTAGAGCAGCAGAAAGAACATTCTGCTTATTAACTCAAGCGATTGGTAGAGCAGGTAGATCAACAAAAGTAGGGAAAGCGATTATCCAAACATATATGCCAAAAAATTATGTTATTTATGATGCTTCGATTCAAGATTATAATCGCTTCTTTAACGAAGAAATGCTTAATCGTAAGCTTGGACAATATCCACCATATACTTACTGTACAATTTTAACTCTTTCTAGTAAGAATGAAAAAGATGTGATTGATTCTTCAATAAAAATTAAGTATTTTTTAGAAACAAAATTTGCTAATAAAAAAGTGGATATTATTGGTCCAAGTTCTCCTTTTTTAATGAAGGTTAATAATAAATATCGCCGAAAGATTTTACTTAAATATAAGCAATACAATGATATTTATCATGAAATATCAGAATTAATTCAATACATTAACAAAGATAATAAAGTGGAAGTTAGTGTAAATGTCGATCCTAGTGTAGACTATTAATTGGTTTTATAAGAGAATATGCGTTACATTATAAGAAGTAAAAATGACATAAATTCATAAAATCTATGCTGCTTTTTCTCGTATAAATAACAATTAATAGATTGCTACTTGTCTTTTGTATGATAAATATTTTTAAACTATTTACATAATAGATTTTTTTTTATAAAATAAAAAAATGAGGTATTTATATTTATGATTATTGTTAATTTTACAGGTTTAGATTTATTTTTAATTGGAGAACTCAATGAAAAATGTCATTCTAATGTTGCGAAAGCATTTAATGTTAAAGATGAAGATTTGATTTTTACAGCATCTGATTCTTTTGTGTTTTATAAAGGGCACGAACAAACTTCATTTAATTTAGTTATTCGAATTGACGCTCCTAGAAAATACTTTCCATATGAAAATGATGTTAAAAAAGTATTATTTGAAGCTTGTAAAGATTATTCAATTCATGTCAGATTATATTTCTCATATTTTGATGAGAACTCATATTATGAATCAATTAATAAAAGCTATGTAGAGTTCTTAGAAAGTAGTCATGATGTTGGTATTGATGATTCAAATTACAATGAAAATAGAGAAGATTATGATGAAGATGATATTTATCTTGGAAATATTTTTGAAGATAATGGAATAGATGATGACAATAATGATATTGGACCTACGAATTTCGATGATATATTAAAAAATAACTAACTAACAATTTTCTAAACGATGAGGTGAGAACTATGAATTTGATTGATTATGCATGTACTCTTTTAAAGGGGATAAAAGAGAAAAAGTATTCTTTTGCTAACGCGGTAAATAAAAAAATAAATGAAATGAGTCTTTCAACAAGTGAAATTTCAATTATTAAGGATGCTTTAAAAGGAGTAATTAATCGTTACTATTTTTTAAAGTTTGAAATTGTATCAAATCTCAAAGTAGAAGATATAGATCAAATTGACTATCTCATTACTAGTTTATCTTTTGCTCGATATGCACGTAATTTTACAATCACAGACACAATTAGAATGATGAAAGAGAATTATGTAGAAAATTCATTGTCTTTTGATATGGATGAATGTGAAAAATTATTTACTAGAATTGGTAATAATCCAACATCAATTGATAAGATGTTTGAGAATGTTTTTGTTAAGAAAACTTCATTAATATATTCTTATCCTGAATGGTTAGTCGGAATGATGAGAAAACACTATGGAAGCAAAAATGCTTATAAAACAATTGCTTCAAGCAGAAGAAATTCACCTATTAATATTACACCTAATTTAATGATTGATGACCAACCAATAAATGATAAAAATTTTGTAAAAACTGCAGTTGGTGAATATACATATGAATATATAGGAAAAGAACCATTAATTAATAATGAATTATTTAAGAAACATCATGTTTTTGTTATGGATCAAGTTGAACAAAAACTAGTTGATGTATTAGAGGTAATGCAAGGAGATAAAATTCTTTTAATTGGTGAAAATAAAGCAGTATTAGCAAATGCTATATCAATGAGAATATTTGATATGGGTAAGGTGTATTATGCAGCTTTAACTATGGAATCATACTATAATGCGATTAAAATAAATGACCAATTTAAATTAAATTCAAATAATACTTTTGAAAGCAACATAAATCTTCTTTGTACACATTTAAAATATGCTTCATGTGATAAGGTACTTGTTATTCCACCAAGTAGTGATTTTGGTTTAATTAGAAGAAAACCAGAAATCTTAGTTACATTTAATCAAGCAGATTTAGATGGAATTATCGAAAATGAAAAGAAATATTTAGATGAAGCTAGTTTATTTACTAAAAAAGGTGGAACATTATTATATGCAACACAAACTTTAAATATTAAAGAGAATGATAAAATGGTTCGTTCTTTTTTGAGCGAACATGAAGACTTTGAACTTGTTGAAGAATTAACTCTTTTCCCTTTTGTGTATCAAACTACAGGTATGTACTATGCTAAATTGCAAAGAAAAAAAGATGAGGTAGAACAAAATGATTAATCTATATGGTGTTACTTTATCTAAATTAGAAAAAATGATGCTTGAAGAAGGTCAAAGTAAATTTCGTGCAAAGCAATTATTTACTTGGATTTATGAAAAGGGCTGCATTGATTTTGATGATATGAGCGATATTTCAAAATCATTTAGAGAGGTCTTAAAGGAAAAATATTGTTTAAAAAAACCATCTATTTTTGTGAAGCAAGTTGCAAGTGATGGAACAATTAAACTTCTACTTGAAATGGATGATAAGTCAAAAGTAGAAACTGTTTTAATGCGTTATAATTATGGAAATGTCATATGTGTTACTAGTCAAGTAGGATGTAATATGGGATGTTCTTTTTGCGCATCTGGATTATTAAAAAAACAAAGAAATTTAGAGGTTTCTGAAATGGTTGGAGAAATCTTAGTAATGAATGATTTATTAAAAGAAAGTAATGAAAAGATTACACATGTAGTTGTTATGGGAACTGGTGAACCTTTTGATAACTATGATAATGTAATTGATTTTATTCGTATTATTAATGATCAAAAAGCTTTAGCAATTGGTGCACGTCATATTACTGTTTCAACTTGTGGAATACCAGATAAAATTATTCAATATGGAAAAGAAGGATTACAAGTTAATCTAGCTATTTCCTTACACGCACCTAATAATGAAATTAGAAATAGAATTATGAAGATTAATCGAGCTTATCCATTAGAAAAATTAATTCCTGCAGTTAAAGAATATATCGATTTATCTGGAAGAAGAGTAACTTATGAATATATTATGATTAAGGGAATAAATGATTCTATTGAATGTGCAAAACAATTAATAGAATTAATTAAACCAACTTATGCTTATGTAAATCTTATTCCTTATAATCCAGTTATTGAGAATGGTTATGAAAGAGCAGAATCCTCTGCTGTTCATGCCTTTATGGATTATTGTATTAAACATGGAGTAAATACGACAATTAGAAAAGAGTTTGGTACTGATATTGATGCAGCATGTGGTCAATTAAGAGCTAAACATGAAAGAAGAGATTAGTTATGCTTAGTTATGCTTATAAAAGTGATCGAGGATTAGTAAGAGATAAGAATGAAGACAATGCCTGCATTATTAAATTCGATTCAGGTGATGTTTTAATGATGGTTTTAGATGGTATGGGAGGCCATAATAAAGGAGAAAAAGCTTCTTCTATGGCAATGGACATTATCATTGATGAATTTAAGGAAAACAATAAGTTTAAAACTCTTTTTGGAATAAAAAACCACTTAATAAAAGCAATAAAAAAAGCAAATAGGGAAGTCAATGATTTAAGTGTTAATAATCTTCAATATCAAGATATGGGAACAACTTTGATCGCTGCATATATCCATAATAATAAAGTTATTATGGCGAATATTGGTGATTCTCGTTTATATGATATTTCTAATCAAAATATATCACAAATAAGCGAAGATCAAACTTATGTACAATTTTTATATAAAACTGGAAAAATTACCAAAGAGGATATGAAAATTCATCCTAAAAGACATGTTCTTATGAATGCTTTAGGTACTTATCCATCAATTAGTATTGATTTAAAGGTAATTGATCTACCAAAGGATAAATTATTACTATGTTCTGATGGACTATATAATATGTTAACAGATATAGAAATAAATACACTTATTCAAGTAGAAAAAACAACTGATGAAAAAGTCGATATATTAATACAAAAGGCTAATGAAAGAGGCGGGTTAGATAATATTGCAATTGCATTATTGGAGGTGAATGATTGATGAAACTTGGTGAGATTATTGATGAAAGATATCGTATTAAGTCAGTTCTTGGTGAAGGTGGAATGGCTACTGTTTATCAAGCAGAAGATTTAATATCCAAAAAAGATGTTGCAGTTAAGATTATTAAGGAAGATACAATGAAGAATCCCATTAATCTTACTCGTTTTGAACGTGAAGCACGTGCAGCAGCTTCTTTGAATCACCAAAACATTGTTCGTGTCATTAATGTTGGTACATCAGAAGGACGTCCATATATGGTTACTGAACTAATCAGAGGACAAACATTAAGAGATGTATTAAATGTTCGTGGTAAGTTTTCCGTATTAGAATCTTGTGATATTATGTATCAATTATGTTCTGCTGTATTAAATGCTCATCAACATAATGTTATTCATCGTGATATCAAGCCAAAAAATGTTTATATAACTCCAGATTCTACGGTAAAACTTGGCGATTTTGGTATTGCAACTTTCACAAATGCAAGTAGAGTTACTAGAAGTGAAGTGGTTGTTGGTTCAGTTCATTATTTAGCTCCAGAATTATCTCAAGGTAATCCTGCGACAGTTCAATCAGATATTTATGCATTAGGAATTTCATTCTATGAGTTATTAACTGGAAAAGTTCCTTTTGATGATGAATCTCCAGTTACTGTTGCGTTAATGCATATTAATAATAAGATGCCATCAGTTAGAAAAATCAATCCTAAAGTACCATTAGTTGTTGAAAAGATTATTAATAAAGCAACTGATAAGAACCCAAATAATCGTTATAAATCATGCTTTGAAATGAGAAAGGATATTGATCGTATTTTACGTAATCCTGAACTTATTAAAAAAAGATCATTCTTTGATCGATTATTTCATCGCATTCCAAAAGAGGGTAAATAATGATAGATGGAAGAATAATATCAACTGTTGGAGGAGTATATAAAGTCCTATTGGAAGATGGACGTATATTTGATTGTACGCCAAGAGGTATTTTTAGACACCACAAAAAAAACTTACTTGTAGGAGATTTTGTTTCTATTTCTATTGAAGATAAACAGATTAATGAAATTAAGGAAAGAAATAATTCATTAATCCGTCCTAGAATTGCTAATCTAGATTATGGAATTATCGTGATTTCTTTAAAAAACCCTGATTTTTCTAGTTATTTATTAGATAAGTTTTTAACATTATTAAATATGAGTAATGTTACACCATTAATCGTACTTACTAAGGTAGATTTACTTGAAGAACGTGGCTTAGAACTTACTATAAAAAATAATTATGAAAAGATTGGAATTAAAACAATTGTATATTCAAAAAGAACACTAGAAGGTTTAGAAGATATTAAAGAGACTATTAAAGGAAAAGTTATTGCTTTTATGGGACAAACAGGTGTGGGGAAATCAAGTTTAATTAATCAAATTGATCCTGATTTTGTTCGCGCGATTGGAGAGTATTCTATTGGTCAAGGAAGAGGAAAACACCAAACTAAAGAAGTTATTATTCTCCCTTATGAAAATGGGCTTATCGCGGATACACCTGGATTTTCTAGTTTAGAATTACCTTTATTTAAAGAAGAACTTGCAACTTATTTTCCAGGATTTTCTTCTTTGGGTGAATGTAAGTTCAATAATTGTTTACATATAACAGAGAGTGGATGTAAAGTAAAAGAAGCATTAATACAAAATAAGCTTGTAAAGGAAAACTACGATAATTACGTAGCGTTAAGTAAAGAATTAATATTCAGAAAGGATCGTTATCAATGAGTAAAGTAAAAATTGGAACTAGTATTTTAGGAACAAAAGATATGGAAATCATTAATATAATTAATGAACTTATCCTTTCTGGAGTTGATTATATACATTATGATGTAATGGATGGTATTTTTGTTGAAAACAAGTCATTTAGTGTTGAACATTATAAATCACTTAAAAACTATTTTCCTAATATAATGTTTGATGTTCATTTGATGGTTGCAGATGTAAAAAAATGGGTTGAAGATTTTATTTCTGCCGGTGCGACAATGATTTCTTTTCATTATGAAGCATTCAATAAAAATGAATTATCTTCTTATATAGATGACCTTCATAAATATAATATTAAAGTTGGTATTGCGATTAATCCAGATACATCAGTCACTGTATTAAATGAATTATTAAATAAATTAGATTTTATTTTAGTAATGAGTGTTGTTGCAGGTAGAGGTGGACAAAAGTTTAATGATGTAGCTTTAGATAAAATTGAATATTTAAATGATTATCGAAAAGCACATAATTTAAATTATCTTATTCAAGTTGATGGAGGGATAAATGATGAAACAATTATTCCTTGTAAAGAAAAAGGCGTAGATTTAGTAGTCTCAGGTTCATTTATTCTTAAAAGAAAACCATATATTGAGCAAATTAAGTTATTAAAATAATATGAAAAATATTAGTATATTTATTTCTAGTTTCGCATTATTTATCACTTTTATTGTTATAGAAATGATTTTGTTTAAAATGGAACATAAGCAAAATTATAGTTTTTTTAAGATGTTCCCATTTGAATTAAAAAGCAAAAAATATCCGTCT
This sequence comes from Caryophanales bacterium, assembly GCA_029006735.1. Lineage (GTDB taxonomy): Bacteria > Bacillota_I > Bacilli_A > RFN20 > CAG-449 > UBA3210. Next base: position 35,162 of record JAQXGN010000022.1, on the reverse strand, counting down.
TTTAATATTATTTTATGGGGGATATTATCAATATATATTGGACTAAATTGTTATAATATATTATCCATATTATATTTTGATATATATGCGAGTTTTATCGTAAAAACTGTGGCTATTTTAGCGTTACTTGTATCAATTTTATCGTTATCTTTATTTTTAATCGATATGAGAATTTATCGAATCTATATTTTAGTAAGTGCGATAGAAATCGCTTTAATTATGGGTTGCTTTGGCTTACTAGGATATTATCAGATTTCTAATTTAGATCGTTATAGTTTAATAACGTCAATTATTTGTTTTGTTATTTGTTTTATTTTACTAATGATATGTTTAAGCCCTTTATTTTTGAAATGGTCTAAGGCTAAAAAAGAAGAAGATAACAAAGAGTATATTCGTCCTAAATTCAATATCCTTTCTTTTTCAATTTGGGTAAGTATATTATGTCAAATTTTTCTTCAAATTATTATTCTATTCTAATAAAAAAACTCCATATGCAATTCATATGGAGTAATAATTTTTTTGATAAATTAAGCAGCTTTTTTGCTTGATTTACGTAAAGTCTTAAGAGCGCGTGTGGATAATTTCATTGTTACAACGCGTCCGTTGATATTTACTTTAACTGGTTGTAAATTGACATTCCATTTTCTACGTGTAGCTCTTAAGGAGTGTGAACGGTTATTACCAGCGTGTGGTCCTTTTCCTGTTAATGGACAAACTCTTGACATATATCTTCAACCTCCTTAGTTCATAAATTAACTTACATATATAAGTTGTGTACCTATAGTATATTATCAAAATAGAGTTGCTATTGCAAATAAAATTTAATAATTTTCAAACAATTTGTTTTAATTATTTAGATAAATCAAAATCGTTCTTGATATCTATTCTTAATCCTTTTGGATACTTGTTATTTATTTTATTTTTATTTGCCTTTCCAAAACCTAAACTTACGTGATTATATTTTAATAAAATATATCCATCTTTAACGTTTTTAATGAGTTGTTCTCCTTTTATATATTTTTTTGCTTCATCATAAGATAGTTCAACTTCATTTTTAAATGAATGTAAATAATGTGATAAAGCATGATCATAATCAAAACCATATTTTTCATTATTTCCAAGCTTTAAGCCTCCACGTATTAGATGGAGCCCTTTTAAATTTAAATAATGATTCAAATAATAAAATGTTTTTTCGTGATTATATATAAAACCATTTTCGATATTGCATAATTTTCTTATATCATTATATTTATCTATTTGAGTTTTATTCGATTTAATATTTTCTTCGATTAATGGCTTTTCTATTAAACAAATATAATGACCTTCTCCAGGAAATAAATTAGGGAAAAGATGAATTCCTATTTTACTTGTTGATTTATAAAATAATACATTATCTTCTATATTACATATTTTCGCATCGGTTTGACTAAGCAAGTATTGGATTACTTCTTCGTCTTCTTCATAAGAAAAAGAACATGTAGAATATACTAGTCTTCCTCCTCTAGATAATAATTGGTAAGCTTTTAAAATTAAATCTTTTTGTAATGAGGATAATGAAGTAACTTTAGCGTATGTCCAATCTTGTTTCATTGCATCTAATTTTCTAAACATACCACTACCAGAACAAGGAGCATCTAAAATAATTTTGGAAAATGTATTTTGATAAGATGGAAGAAAATCATCAATAGTATTATTAGTAACTACTATATTTTTTCTACCCATTCTTTCAACATTACTCGATAAGATAAAAGATCTTTGTGTTTGTATCTCATTTGAAATAATTAATCCCTCATTTTTCATTAAAATGGATGAATGAATTGATTTGCCTCCAGGAGAAGCAGCAACATCTAAAATTAAATCATCTTTTTGAGGATTAAGTAGATAAGATACTAATGCACTACAAGGCTCTAAAATATAATAAATACCCATCTCATGATAAATCATTTTACCAAATGGATAATTATTTTTATCATATATAAAACAATTTGGTACTATTGGATGAGGTGTAACATTTGGAAATTCACGCAAAAAGTCTTCTGTTTTCATCTTTTCTTGATTTAATACTAGCGCGTGTTTATCCTCTTTTTCTAATAATGATTTTAATAGTTCATTAATCTCATTATCAGATAAATATTTTTTTAAATGTTCAACAAAATCCATAACTATCTCCAAAAATAGTATAATTATTTTATATTCGATTTTCTATATATATTTTTGATAGTGCGATTTTAATTTAAATGAATTATAATTAATTTGATGAGGTGAAACTTATGAGAATGGTCGATATTATTATTAAGAAAAAAGAAGGAAAGAAATTATTAAAAGAAGAAATAAATTTCTTTGTTAAAGGATTTACTAATGGAACAATTCCTGATTATCAAGCATCAAGTTTAGCCATGGCTATTTGCTTTAATGGAATGGATAAAGATGAAATTAGTAACTTAACTGAAGCAATGTTATATAGCGGAGATACAATTGATTTGTCATCAATTAATGGTATTAAAGTAGATAAACACTCAACTGGTGGAGTTGGTGATAAAACTAGTTTAGTTCTAGGACCTTTAGTTGCTTCTTGTGGGGTAAAGTTAGCTAAGATGTCAGGAAGAGGATTAGGGCATACTGGTGGAACTTTAGATAAACTTGAATCAATCCCAGGAGTAAGTATTAATATTGAAAGAACGCAATTTATTAAGCAAGTGAATGAAATTGGAATAGCTCTTGTTGGACAAACAGGAAGTCTAGTTCCATGCGATAAAAAATTATATGCTTTAAGAGATGTCACAGGAACTGTAGATTCAATTCCGTTAATTGCATCAAGTATTATGTCAAAAAAATTAGCTTCTGGTTCAGATACAATTTTATTGGATGTTAAATTTGGTTCTGGTGCATTTATGAAAAACTTAGATGATGCACGCGAATTAGCAAAAACAATGGTTGAAATTGGCGATTCGTTAAAACGTGATACAAGAGCAATTCTTACTGATATGGACCAACCTCTAGGTATGGCAATTGGTAATAATTTAGAAGTAATTGAAGCTTGTGAAACATTAAAAGGAAAAGGACCAAAGGATTTAATTGAATTATGTGTTAATGCTGGATCAATAATGTTAATGCAAGCTAAAAAAGTATCTTCTTATCAAGAAGGGAAAGAATTAATTCAATCAAAACTTTCTAGTGGAGAAGCATTAGAAAAACTTTGTCAATTAGTTAAAGCTCAAGGCGGGGATGATAAATATATAAAAGATACTTCATTGTTTGAAAAATCTAAATATATTATTAATATATATTCAAATAAAGAAGGATATATAAAAGAAATTAACGCTTTAGAGATTGGTGAAGCTGCGATGAAACTAGGTGCAGGTAGATCAACAAAAGAGGATATTATTGATCCAACTGCAGGTATTGTTTTATCGAAAAAAGTAGGAGATTTTGTATCAAAAGAAGAAAAACTTTGTGAAATACATACAAATAAAGATGATTACAAAGTATATATTGATGAAGTAATTGAATCATTTAAATTTTCGGATACAAAAGTTGATATTAATCCAATTATTCATGAAATAGTAGAGTAATTATGGAAATTATAGAATTATTAAAAACAAAAATTAAATATGCAAAAAGCATAGTCTTTTTTGGTGGAGCAGGAGTATCAACAAATTCGGGAATAAAAGACTTTCGAAGTAAAGAAGGACTTTATAAACTTCAAAGTAAATATAATAAACCATATGAAGTAATGTTATCACATACTTATTTTTATGAACATCCAGATACATTTTATCAATTTTATAAAGAATTTATGGTCAATAAAGATGCTAAGCCAAATTTAGCTCATTTTGTTTTATCTTCATATCAAAAAAATCACCATAATTTGATAATTATTACCCAAAATATCGATGCATTGCATCAAAAAGCTGGTTCAGAAAACGTGATAGAGTTACATGGCTCTATTTATCGGAATTATTGTGATAGATGTCATAGGTTTTATTATTTAGATGATATTTTAGAAATGGATAATCCACCACGATGCTCTTGTGGAGGATTAATTAAGCCAGATGTTGTTTTATATGAAGAGGAGTTATTTGAAGATGATTTAGTAAAAGCAATTAATGCGATAAAAAACGCAGATATTTTAATCGTTGGAGGAACTTCTTTAAATGTTTATCCTGCGGCAGGTCTTATTCGTTTTTATAATGGAAACTCATTAATTATTATAAATAAAGAAGAAACACAATTTGACTCACGAGCAGATTATGTGTTTCATGATGATATCGGGAAAATTTTAAAACTTTTATTAGAAGAATAATTTTGCGTTCTATTTACTTCTTTTTTTCATATTTTTAATTAGGAGAAAAGAAGATGAAAAACGCTATTTTTATATTTATATCTTTAATTTTTACGTTTATACCTTCATTTAATCATTCTAATGTTAATTGTATTTTAATAAATGAAAGAGAAAACGCGATTGATACTAATCAGATAATTGATGATGTTGATGAACAAATATCATTACATGGAAATTATTATATTTCCCTAGAAATTGAATCAGGGAAAGTAATTACATCAAAGAATGAACACGAAAAATGTTTTCCTGCATCAATGACAAAAATGATGGGGATGTATTTGATATTAGAAGAAATTCATAATAGTAAAATTAGTTGGGATGATGAAGTAATTTGTTCTTCTTATGCTAGTAAAATGGGTGGGACACAGATTTATTTAGAACCAAATGAAAAGATGCGTTTAGAAGATTTATTTAAAGCTGTCGCAATTAATTCGAGTAATGATGCAATTGTCTGTTTAGGAGAACATTGTTTTGGAACAAACGAAGCGTTTGTAAAAGCAATGAATAATAAAGCAAAATTATTAAAAATGAATGGAACTAATTTTGTAAATGCGACTGGATTTGATGATCCATCCCACTATACGACTCCATATGATATGGCTATTATTGGAAGAAGATTAATTATTGATTATCCAGAGATATTAAACTATTCTTCCTTAACAGAATCATATATTAGAGAGAATACAGATAAGCCATTTTGGTTAGTGAATACAAATAAACTTTTGGGTGATTTAGATGGCTTAGATGGTCTAAAGACTGGATATACTAGATTAGCAAAATACAACCTTACAAGTACTGTTAAAAGAAATGGGATAAGGATTCTTAATGTTGTGATGAAAGAAGATTCGATTGAAAAGAGAAATCAAGATACTGTTAAGTTAACAAATTATGCGTTCTCAAAACTAAAAAGAATTCATTTATATGGGAAAAATGAAGTAATTATTAAGGATTATTACCTTGAAAATTGCAAGAATAATAGATGTGATTTCTATGTAGATCAATCTATTGAAATTACTTTATTGAAAGAAGAAAATGAAAATGAAATAACAGTTGAATTTGAACTAGATCAATTAAAATACCCGATAAAAAAGGATTCAAAAGTTGGAACGCTAATGATAAAATTACCTTCTGGAGAAGTATTAAAGTATAATGTTTTAACTTCAAGTGACTTAGAAAAAAATACTTTTTGGAGTATATTTTTGAAAAAAATTCATGAAATGATTTTATAAAAAAAGATAGAAAAGTGAAAATTAATTATCTACAAAAGTATAAAAAATGTATTTAAAGAATAAAAAAAATGAAGCAAAAAAGACAAAAAAAATAAAAAAAACTTTTAGATACTTAAAAAAGTAAAAAAAGTGAGTTAAAAAAATTAAATAGATTAAAAAAAGATATATATAAATATATATCTTTTAATTTGCTTGAATAAAGTGATTTTTTTCTTTTTTTAAAAAAGTAAATTTACAAAACTTTCTAAAATACTTTTATAAAATAAAAAGTTATTCAAAAATTATAGACATTACTTGGCCTCTATGATACTATAAATGCGCAAAATGAGTTTTGGGTTTGGGCGTATTACGCTCTCTTGGAATGAATTGAGAAATAAGAGGTAGAAAGTAAAATGAGCAAAAGATTAATTATGAAAATATTTACACCTGTCATTACTTTTTTGATGGCTCTTATTTTAGTTACCACAACTTTAGCATGGTATACTTTCGTTCTTGAAAGTGAAGATTCAAGTTGCTCTACTTCAATCACTGCAACTATCAATGAAGGTGGAGAAGGTTACGATGCTATTATTGATATTATTGGTGATAGTTATTCAAATTCCTTTACTAAAGACGACGATGGCAATGTCACTGATTTCTATACAGTTGACTCTTCTACTGAATTTGCTGGCTATTGTGGACAAACAGGATTACCTGATTTAGATTCAGTCTATGATGTCCCTTACATTATCTTTATCAAAGCTGTAATTGAAGTTCCTGATTTAGAAAAATATGGCTCAATTGATATGGCATATGTCAATGGCGTTTCTATTTATTGGGAGAAAGATGAAAATGGAAATGGATTTGATCAAAATTTAATTAACAATATTTCTGATTTGGATTTCTTGGCTGATGAAAAAATTGCTTACTTAGATAGTAACGATGAAGAAGTGACAACATATGAAGAAGCAAAGAGATTACAAATTGATTTAGATCCTATTTGTGATGAAGAGGGCAATGTTACTTCACCAAATGATTTATCATATAACCAATGGAAAGTTATTATGTTAGAAAAAGAAAGCGTCAATGAGACAATCTATAAATTCGCTTCTTCTTCTATTATGATTCTTGATAAAGATGATCCTGCGACTGAAAATGGTTCGTTAGTTTATTATATCGGTATTAAATTCCATAATGGATCAAATAACCGATTCGTATTCTCTGATACGATGTTTACTGGTTGTCAATTTACTTTGGATTTAAAATTTGTTTCTTCAACAAATAACAAATATATCACTCTTGAATCAAATGAAAATCCAGATACAAGAATGGCTCCAACAACTATTACAAATAACTCTTCTCGTGTCGATACATCTGATTGGATTACAAAATACACATATGATTATAATGCTAAAATGGATGAATACTTACGTATTTACAATGTTTTAACTGAAGAATATATTAAAGGATTTGTTAACTTCGATCCATCTAGCGTAGGAACTACGATTATTAATGGTAAGGAAGTTGAATACTACAAGACTCTTGCTGCTGGACAATACTCAATTGTTGTTACAGTATTCCGTGATCACTATGAAATTATTGTTACTACAGATGCAAGTATCCAAATTGCATACGAAGGCGATACGAACTCATGGGGTAAAGATAAACTTCTTCCATTAACTGATGCTAATGAATTAGGTGATGCAGTTTCTTACATTAATGAAGCATATACAAACGCAGTTAATGGAGTATATTCTGCAGTAGTTAATAAATGGTATATCGATCATTTAGCTTCATTTAATTCGAATGACTATACAATTTATAGAACGTCTACACCAATTACTTCAACAGAAATCTTTAATTTCGATTTGATTTCCACAAATATGGATGTCTATCAAAATGGTTTAGGCAATCGAATTACTATTGCTCCAGGAACTTATTATATCTATGCAATTGTTCCAAAGAGTGTTGATACAGGAAAAGTATCTGATGCAAATAATGTTACTGTTGTATATCACAAAATTAACGATGTAGAAACTCAACCTGCAGAATGGTGGGTAAAATGTGTTACTAACTCTTGGACTGCTACTGATGCATATAAATTAACACAAATGCCAGGTGTTATTAGTAAAGCTACATCATTCGATTTAAAAACAAAATACTTTACAATTAATGAGATTGGAATGGGTAAAGGAAATGATGTTGATTTACGTTTCTACTATGTAAAAGATGGTAATACATACAAATTGACTAATGATGATAATTATCTTGCTTCAAAGATTTATTACACTTTCACTCCTGCAACTGGTGTATCCGAAACTGTATTTAATCAAGGTGAATATTATGAAGCAAATACATACGATGTATCGCTTACTCCATATTATGTTCTTTGCAATCACTATACAGCAATGGAAGGTGTTGAATATTATGAACTGGGTGGTAATGGTACAGGTAATTATGTTGGACATGATGGTAAGTATTACTATCAAGATGGATCAGCAACTGGTGCATCATTTACTAAAGTAGATGTCGAACCAGGTTCAACTGTTTATAATTCGTATTTTGTAAAAACATATGAAGTAAATAGTGCTTATAGTTCATCTAAAACAATCACTAATGCAAAGGTATATTTCACTTGCTCTAATGGGGCATTAAGATATATTGAATTAGATAAACAACAATTCAATATTGCTAATAAAAATAATATGTTGTATTTCGGCTATGAATCATTGAATCCATTTGGTATCTCTTATGAATCTAGTGAATCTGGATCGAATGTAACGATGCCATATTTTAAACAATCTACAGTTTTAGGAAGAATTGAAAATCTTGAGAAGAGATCATATGCATTTATGCTTTATTATTATGAAATAATCAATGAAGAATCTTCTGAAGCAGAAATTCATGGTAATATCAATATTTTAGACGTTAAGTAATTAGGAAAAGAAAGGAAAAGAAGTTTATGGTTATTAATAACTTAAAAAGACAAATAACATTAATAACATCATCATTGATGCTTGTTACTACTTTAATAGTAGCTTCTTTTGCTTGGTATAAAATGTCTAATGGCGGTAACTTAAAAGTTGATGTTCCAACAACAGAAGGTAGTGCGATTGCTTTCTCATTCTCATCGTATAAAGATGTTGATGGTACATTAGTTCCTGCGAAAATGAAACAAGGTGTTATAAATAACACATTCAATAAAGAAGAATATTTAAATGGTAAATATGAACAATCAATGTTCCACATTCCAGTTGATAAAAATACATTAGCAAAGACAACAGAAGTTCTTAATCCATCAAATAATGAACCACTATTTGAAAGTTATGTATTAAATAATGATGAGAACTTAGGTATTAAGAAATTAGTGCCAAAAAGTGAATATTTAGAAGAACCAGGTTCTGTTATTTATCGTCAATTCTCATTAAGACTTGGTTCAACTTCTAATGATGCTGAAAAGAATGCATTATTTAAAATTGATGTCGATTATTATGATATTTTACATCACGATAAATCTAATGCTGGGTTACATTCATTAAAACAAAAAGATGCACTTGCATTCTCTTTCTATGTATTTGATAGCAAAATTAATGATGGAACATTATCTGAAATTTCTACAGTTATTAATAAAGATGCTTCAAGTAAGAAAACAATCTCAGAAATGTTCTATGATCCATTAGAAAAAGGCCGATATGTTAAAACCGAAGATAAAGTTGTAAATGCAAATAAAGAGTATTATGTTGCATCAAAAATTCAAACTCCATCTTCAATTTCTATCATAAATCCAAGTTATTTCTTTTATAACAAAGACGCAGATCAATATGAATTATGTACAACGCAAGATACTACTGGTAAGGATTTCTATACCCTTATTAAAGTAGATAATCCAATAAATGCTGATATGGATACATATTATGAACATGTTACAAATCGTTTATATCGATTTAAAGAGAATAAAGGTTCAACATCATATCGATTAGTGCCAGATTCTCAATCAGAAACTTGGATTAATACAAATGCAAATTATTATAATATTGTTCCATTTGATACTTCTACTGAAGATAAATTCTCAATGCAAGTATCATTAGAAGGACTTGAATTCAATAAGACATATTATGTACTTACTGCAGTTTACTATAAAGTACCAGATGAATTATTAGATGGTGATTTATGGTTAGCAAATCGTTTAGATATTAATATCGCTTACGAAATTGAGGTAAAAGAGGTAGAAACTCCGCAAGAATAAAAGGTTGGGTAAAAATATTTTGTAAGCAAGAAAGGAAAATGCTATGGGAAAGATAAAAGATTTCATTGTTAAAAATCAGAAAAAATTAATTATCGGTTGTTTAAGTGCGATTTTTGCAACCGCTTCTTTAATTGAGACAATTCATATAGCATTAGCATATTGGGCTGAGAATGAAGAACAACAACCTATCGTTACTGAGCCAATTAACCCAACTGAAAATGATTTTACTTTTTATGCTGCAATTCCAAATATTGTTAACCAACAAGGTTATGAATATTATGCTTTAGATAGTATTCCTTATGATTTAGTCGATTCTATTGAAGGCTTTGCGATTGCTCGATATGAAGGATTTAGTGAGATTGCTTATATTCCTGAATATCCAGAATTAAAAATTACTTTTGTTGATGAAAAAGGTAAAACAGATTATCGTTGGTATAACTACGATTTAGAAGATGTTAAAAATCAATCTAAATTTAATGAATCAAAATTATTTACAATTCCTGTCACTCAAATTTTAGGAGGATATTATAATACTTATGATGATTTAGGATCTAATGGTTTTAATTCAACAAGTATTGTTCGTCATGTCATTATTCCAAGAACGATTAATTATGTTTATGATGGTGCGTTTAATGGAATGCCTAATCTAGAAAAAGTTACTATTTTAGGTACAACAAACTATATTCGTAAATATAATGTTATGAATGAACAAGGAAAACTATTTAATGAAATTAAATTCTATTCTGATTCCACATTTGAAAATGAAGAATTTGATACTTTAGTTTTACAATCAAAAGAAAATATTAGTTATTATGTTTCTTCCTTTGACCATGCTTATTATGAAATTTCTACCATGAACCTTGATGGAAAGACAATTCAAACAATTGATTATACTTCAATTGGTACAGAATTATTTGTTCCAGAAGGTTCTGCAACATATGTTTCCGGTTATGTTGATTATAGTGATAAAATTTATTTTGAAGATGGTGCATTTACTACAAAAAGTGGCACAAAGATTTTAGCAAGCCAAATAGCTTCAACAAATACTAATTCATCTGTTATTGATTTTGATGGGAAAAGTGTTCAATTTATTTGGCAAGATGATTCTCATAATGGATCAAATGATTTAGTTTCTTATTCATTTAAAAAATCTAATGGAGAACCTGCAAAAATTTTACATGATCAATATAATGGAAATTTAAGATATAAAGGTGGAACACAAAATCCAGGCGAAGATAATCCATGTTATTTTTATACAACTATCATTCCTGAAGAAGATGTTGCATCAATTATGATTGGTGATTATCAATTATCTGCAGCGTTAGATGCAAATACAAAATATACATTGCGTTTCGTTAAAGGTAAAGATTATTGGACTTTAACAACTGTAAAATACACATATAAAATCAATTATACTGCATCTGATGGTCGTATAGTTGAAGATATGCTTTCTTTAAATGTAAAAGAAGACAGTTTTGAAGAATATAGTTACGACTTAGGTGTTTATAACTATCCAACTTTAAAAGTATATGAAACAAAGACAATTTATGGAGTAAATGAAGACCGTCTTTTAACAAGCTTTGATGTTTCTTATTTGAATGCTAGTTACGCTAGTGAAAATCACAAATATCAAGTTAAATTCTCTCCATGTCACATTTATAATTCAATTCATTATTACAATGAAATGATTAATGATGTTGATTACTTATTAGAAGTTAAGACTCAATCAAGAATTGGTGTTGAACGTATTTATTATTTAAATGAAATTATCTCTGTTAATGATGATAAAATCATCGTTAATTTTACTATTCCTGAATATTGGGATGGTTATGAAGGAGATGTCTATTTAAAAGCATATTCTTTATATGATAAGACTCAAGAGGTTCTTTATTACGATGGAAAAAGTAATCCAACAACAAATAATGAAGCTTATCAAATGACAAAAGTAGGTTCAACTTATAAATATGAATTTGATTTAGATTATGGTGCTCCTATGTATATTTCTTTCTATCGATTAGATGATAGTGGAAAGATTATTGAAGGAGAAGATGTACCTTGGACATTAACTGGTGCTCAAACTACAAGTAATACATTTACATTAAATGGTAAGGAATATAATTATTCTTATGAGTCAGAAGCGCTGAATAATGAGGCAATTAAATCAACTACTTCTGCAGCTGTTTATACTGTAAAATCAATGGATAATCACGTTATTCATGGAACAACTAACCAATATATTTATCTTGATTTATATAAAGGTACATCAGAAATTCCTGATGGTGGTGGTATTGGTGGAGCTATTATTGGTAGTACAAAAGAAACTGATGAAGGTATTTATAGTACTTACATGACTAATGGTGGATATTATGATAATCGATATAAAGAAGATTTACAATATATTAAAGTTATATTCTATAAGACAAATGCAATTACTAATGATAATTATGAATACGTTGTAAATCATAATTATAAAACTGGTGATGATTTATATTATATTGAAGTCCCAGAAGGATATAATTATTGCCGTTTCTTATGGTATTCATATGCTGATGAAAAACCAATTGGTGATACAAATGATACTAATACCAATGGATTATTACCAGTTGTATTTGGTGATGTTTATCAAGGACATACTCGATTAAGAAGAAGTGGATTATTGATGTTTGCTTATACTTTCTTCTCTAAAGAAGAGGCATATCAAAATGGTCTTGATCCAAATTACATCTATGTAAATGCTTCTTATATTACAAAAACAAATTATGATATTTTATACGCTGAGCAAAAGGATGAAAATGGTAATAAAGTAGTAAGTAAATTCGAGGAAGTTAAGACTTATTATTATAAAGCTACTAGTGATGCAACTACTGGAACTCGAGTAGAATTTGATAATGCTCAAGACTTATATACTTCAGAAATTTCGCAACTATATATTGATGCTACTTTAAAATATCCTATTAATGATTATTTTATTCGCATTGAAAAGATTCCTAATTTAGATTCATTTAAAATGTATGTTGTATCTAACTATAGTATTTTCACCGAAAAAGAACAATTGTCGATTATCGGTAGTTATGAATTTATTAGAAATAATGCAAACTCATCATTTGAAGAATATTACTATGATGGTGAAATTGGTAAATATATTAAAGAATATAATGCAACTAATGGAACATCATTAAATGCAACATATTTAATTTCTTCTTTCTTAAATGATGGTGAAGCTGGTGAAAAAGGTATCTATAACTCTTACGGTACTACTACTGCAGATTCTTCTTTAGGTGCATTCTCTTTAGATAAAGAAAATACATTATTGCTATTCACTCCAAATGAAAACTGTGAATACTCTAATGTTTCTTATAATGTTATTGATGAAACAGGTAATGTTGTTTCCAAATTAAGTTTTGATCGTAATGCAACTAGTAAAAATGGATATCAAACTTTCGTCGGCACAGTTCCTTTAAGAGGTAGGGATGACTCATATTTTAAGGTTGTTTCAACTGGTAATAATCCACAAGTTATTGGTTATTTCATATTATTAAGTAATGGTAACTATCAATTCGTTGCTTCTAGTGAATCAAAAGCTTTATCTTCTGGTTCTTCTAGTATTATTGGTGGAACAACAACTGATACAAAAGTTGATTTAACAACATCTGATGATATTTATTCCACAATTGTCAATCAAGGTTCATCAACTGGTATTGATAGACAATACGATTATTATTTGATTGGTTCATTTAATAACTGGAAAGTATCAAATAGTTATGGTTTAGTTTATAATAAAACTTTAACTGATAATTTAGGTACAGGATCTAATAAAAAAGGTAGTGTGTATACAATTACGGGTATTTTCCTAAATAAAGGTGATAAGTTTAGAATTTCTACAGGTGATGCTTTCATTAATACAATTGAAAATGTCTCATTACCAACAGATGATATTATTTATGTTAATGATGCTACTAATAGTGATTATCGTAAATATATCGTTCAAACTACCGGATATTATAACATTAACGTTTCTCATACAACTACAAATATTAATATTGGTAATTTAAACCTCTATTCTAACTTCCAATATAAAGTTACTTTTGAAGTCAATAATAACGATGAAGTTTTAAATGAATCAATTAGTTTATATTTTAAAGATGAAAATGAATGGTCATTAGTTAATGGTAATACAATTAATTATGCTTTATATCATGATGATACATTTATCGCTAGTGGAACAATGCTAGAGAAAGATCAAAACAATAAAGCTCTTATTGTTAATGGTCAAACTGGTTGGTTAAGTGCAAAGTATATTTATCGATATGCTTCTTTATTACCAAATAAAGTTGTCTTTAGTTGTACAAGTGATGAGGTAGGTGTAAAAACTACAGTTCCACTTTCATTTACAATTACTGAACAAGTTAAAGCAACTGGTTGTATTTTCTTCACACCAAAAATTGTTAATAAAGAGGTTGCTAAGAATTCTGATAATAATGCATATCTTTATAATGATGGAACTGAGTATTTATACACAATCAGAAGTAATAAAAACTGGTCTGTTAATTTAGCGGGCTTATTATATGATGTTAAAAATGATCGTTTCTTCGCAGAAGACGTTCAATTAGACGTAGGTCAACAAGTATTGATTTATGATTGGCAAGGAAAATCATATACATTAAATCAAGATTATTCTTGGGACTATGTTGCAAATGCTTCACAAGCTTTAATTGTTGGTAAAAATGGCTCATATTTAGTTACATTACAAGTTACTGCAAATGGTAAAATTGGCCGAATTGTTGAGTATACATTACCTTATGTTGATACAACAGATACGGAATTAAATAATTCAATCGTTTTAGTTTCTAAAGCTGATGGATTAGTTTCAGCTACATATTCTTTACAATCAACATTTAATAGAACACAATTCTATGCTGATATCATTTTAGCGCAAAACTATACTATTAGAGTCTCTTATAAAGGTAAGACTTATTCTTATACTCCAGTAGGATTATCTGAAGAGGAAAAAACATATCGATTATACTTCTCTGCAATTGAGAATATGAATTTAGATGAATATCATGAAGTAATCAAAAATTGGGATGATACTAGATGTAATTTATCTAATAAAGAATTCCTTGAAATTACTTTCTCACCTGCAGCTATTTTTGATGGTTCTTATATTAATATAGATTATGATTCAAATAATATTAAGAATATTGCTTCAACAGGTAATGCATATTCTATTTCCTTTAAAGAGCAAACAAATGAATTCTATGCTATTGTTGGTGATAAAAAATTATCAATGCTTTGGGTTAATGACTTTGGTGGAGGAATTGAATCTGAATATTCTGTATATACTACAACAGTCACAACTATTGAAGCAAATCAAGAAATTAGAATCGTTGATAAAGATGGTAATTCCTTATTAAAGAAACCATTTATCATTTGTTTCCCAGGAACTTATGTTATCTATTATTGTGGATCAGAAATTTATTATAACCATGATACTGCAGCTGATGGAAGTTTCTCTAATTGTGATGCAGTTCGTGTTCAAGGTGAAACAAATTACTTCTTATATATTGCTAATAAAGTTGTCTATGATTCATTAACAAATAAATATAATAATGAATATGAAGAATATAAACTCGATTCTACATTTATTGTTCCAAATACAATTAAATTAGAGAATAATCCAATTAAAGTTACTGATGCTAATGAAAACGTCGTCAGTGAAATTAAACAAGTTACTTTATATGACTATATTGAAGTACCATTTGAATCAATTGTCGCTGAAAATAATTACTATTATTACAATAAAGATAGTAAATCATATTCACCAATTAAGGGAGGAAATTGCGTTAGTGGAAAAACATATTATCGTTTAGTTATTAACAATATTTCTTCTATTGAACCAGGTGTTTATGATTTAGATTATTCTATTGATAATAGAAGAAGACAAGATGATACATATTTTGTCTTTACATATGTAAAATTAACTCGTTTACCT
The DNA here is from genome assembly GCA_029006735.1 of Caryophanales bacterium. Taxonomy (GTDB): domain Bacteria; phylum Bacillota_I; class Bacilli_A; order RFN20; family CAG-449; genus UBA3210. The sequence continues at coordinate 19,374 of JAQXGN010000022.1, read as the reverse complement.
GCTTCTTCAATTAATTTATTCTATTATCAAAATCAATACTACAATGAAGATGAAACTTATTTTGCAACTAACGTTTATGTTCAAGAAAAAGTTACAAGTGATAATTTTGATTCATTAAAAGATAAGTTAGTTGAATTTGTTAAGACAGATGAATTAATTTCTGGTAAAACATATTATGTTATTACAGGTACTGATCCAAATGGTAACCCAATTTTATCAGAAGTCATGGTCAATGCTTTTGAAAAAGATGTAGATTATTATGTATTTAATAAGATTACTAAAGATGATACTTATGATCCAACAGTAAAATATTACTATTATGGCTTTACTCAAGTTGATGTTGATGCATCGAACTTTAATGATGGAGAATATTTCTATTATCAGGAAACTACTAAGGATGATGTATTTAGTCCAGATGTAACTTATTATATTAAAACTGGTAGTGGTTATGTTCCAACTGCAGTATCTATTTTTAACCCAAATGTTACTTATTATGTAATGAAACAATTTGATGATAGAATTGATACAATCGATCCAAATATTACTTATTATGTAATAAAGAAAGATGAAAATGGTGACGATGTATTTATTGAATCTAAATTAACTGTTAATACAGGTTTATTTGTTATCGGTGATGTTGGTACATTAAATTATATTGAATATGGTACTCAAATTGATGATACAAAAGAATACTATATTTATTTCAATAATAATGGTACTGAAACTTATACTAAGGTAGATAAATTCTATATTGATCCTCAATCAGGATATTATAAGATTGAATATGTTAACCAAGATGCAGCTGGTAACCGTAAAGCTGTTACATTAACATCATTAGATGGAGCTAAATCATATTTCAAATATGTTGATGGACATTATGAAAGTGTAAATGTTATTGCTTTATCAGATGCTTATTATTTTATTGATGATAATGAAACTATTTATACTAATGAAACAGTTAGATTAGATGATAAATCTATATTAGATGTCGATTATTATTCAATGGATATTAATCAATCTTTAACATACGAAGAAAACCAATATCTCAAAAATGATACATATTATTATGTTCCAGGTACTACAAATACAATTATCAATAAAGGAGCAGCAGAAGATAGAATAGTATATTCAAAACAAGATAATAAATATGTTGAAGCAAATCCAAATTTGGCTAATGGTATTTATTATACTATGGATACAAATTCTCCTAAATTAAATACTATTGGTGATATCTCTAATAAATATGATAAAGGTGAACTTTTAGTAACTAAAAATGGTGATAATTATGCAGGTATATTAGATATCGGTGATGTTATTTTAGATAATGAATTATATTTTGAAAGAAAGATAAATGAAGATGATGAAGGTGTTGAAACTTGTCCAGTAAAATCACATTCATATGTGAATGGTTTCAGTGACTATTATTTTAAGATTAACGTAGGTCAAAATGTTTATGATAAAGATGGAAATGAAGTAGAATTACATTTCTATAATAATGTTGATGGAGAAACAAATGGCCTTAATTATCAATATGGATCTAGGACGGAAGGGTTTTGGCCTTTTAGAGTGTATTATTATTATACTTGTCTAGCAATAAAAAATGGCGATAGTTATACAAAAGTTAATGTTCATGACACATATGATCCTAATCAAACTTATTACAAGGCAGAATTTGATGAGAATGGAAATTATCATGCTAATAAAGATGTCGATGGGATAGTAGTAGATAGTGTTTATGTATATAGATATGTTAATAATAGCCAATATATTGCAACTTTCAAGGTTGATAATAATGGCAAAATTGTTGAAGATGCTGCATATAATAATTTCCCTAATGGTCCTTTGATGATTGTTGATTTTAACAATAGTGAATTACATTATGGTACTTCAGTATGGAACAAAAGTGAGGTAACAAAGTATTCTACTACATTTGCCAAAAAAGATGATTTAAAGAAGAATACTTGGTATACTAATGGTCGGGTTACTAACTCTGAAAAATATACTGGTGATATTAAAGTCCGAACTAGTATTGGTGTAAATGAGTCAATTACTTTATATCCAACAAATCAAGGAGAAAATCAATTAATATATGATCAAGTCATTAACGTTTATAAAAATTTAAATAAAACATATAATAATGATTATATTACATACTCTAATCTTTTAAGTATTATTGATAATGATAATATTTCAAATAATCGTAGTACAGCTCAATTATCTTATAAAGATGGTGAAGCATATAAAAAGTACATTGATTTAGTCACTAATAGTGATTCACTTAGTGGAAATGATTTATATATAGCAATTTATAAACTAATTAAGACAAGTGATTATTATAGTGTTAAAAATATTGTTAATGAGCAATATGATCCTTTAGTTGATTATTTACGTAAAACTGATGATAATAAAGCTATTGTTCAAGTACAAAGTGGTGAAAGTATGTATCTTGATGGAACATATTATAAATCACCAACAAAAGTCGATAATTCTACTTCTTTAAAATACTTAATTGATAATGATTTCACGACTTTATTAGTTAAAAATAATAATGAATATATTGAAAGAAATGAAGTATCTTTAGATAAAGTATATTATGTTATTTCTAATGGAAGACAATCTAATTATTATTTAGATAGAGATAATAGAACTTTATATAAAAAAACAAGTGATACTACTTTTGAAGTTGTTCTAGAAGATACATTTAATGGAGTTTATGTTACTGCTGAACAATATGAAAATATGCATCAATATGATACTACAGGTAATGAAAAATATTTTGCATTAACAAATAATGATGGTAAAAATATTTTAACTCAAGTAAATAACGTTAAATTAGATCAAAAATACTATTATGATATAAATGCACGAGCAACAATTAAAGATGAATTATATGTTGATTCTTATCATTATTTTACATATGATGCAGAAAATGGAGTATATACTCAAGTAAGTAAAAAAGATGCATTAGACACATCAGTAGAAGGCCGTTATTATATAAGCGAAGTCACTCAAGGAAAGGTTGACTTTGTTGTCGGTGAAGATGAAGTATATACAATTAAACATGATGAAGGTTCTGTTGTTGATGGAATTTTAGTTGCACCAGTATATAGACCAACTACATTTGAAGAAGGTGACTTTACAACTGCAATTAGAAATGGTGGATACTATTATTTCAAGAAAGCAACTGTATATAATGATGCAACTACCTACTATCAAAAGAATAATTATTTATCTCTAGCAGGAAATAATGGTGATGGTAAGATTACCGAAAATCAATTTAGAATATCATTAAATGGTGGAGGTCCAAACGGATTAAATATCATTTATTATGTAATGGATGAAGATGCTGATTTATCAAGATTTGATCCAGCATTAAGAGATAATTACTTTGTCGGCTATATTTATAAAGATACATATATTAAAGCTGAATTCCCTGAATTAAAGAATGATAATTATTATGATAAAGTAGATGGAGTACCTTCTTCATTCAATGAAGATAGTATTTACTTCGTCTTATCTTCAGCAGCATTATCTGAAAAAGTAATTGATGTTTCAACATTAGTTCATGATGGTAAAGGATACATTGTCCAACCATATGAATTTAGTGGTGGAACTGAAGGTTATGAATATTATTACTACGGTTCATATAATCAATTTGTTGAAAAAGACTCAGTTATTTCTCTTGTTTTATATCAATCATTAGGAAATAACGCTCCTACAGGAAAACGTTTTGCTTATTGGTCAGTTGATTATCAAGATTCAGTAAGTTTATCAAATGGTGGTGGTACTACAGGTGCTAAACATTATTCAGATGGTGCAATTATCGATTTGAAAGAATTAGATGGACCATTAGTCTTATATCCTGTATTTGAAGAAGCTAAATATGTTGTTACTTTCTCAACTGGTGTTGGTTATTCGATTGAAATGAAACAAAATGGTGTTTGGGAAAGAGCACAAGCTACTACAATTTCAAATTCTGAATTAGAAATAAGAATTAAGATTGAAAAAGGTTATACAAAGTCTAATATTATGATCACTGGAGTTGATGATTTAATTCCAACTGAAAGTGATGGATACATTCATTATACTATTCCAAGTACAATTACAGATGATGTAAATGTACGTGTCTTTGTTATTGCAAATACTTATTCAGCATTCTTAGATTTAAATCCATCTGGAAATTTCACATCAAATAAAGATTATCGTTTAGATACAACTGTAGTAGATGATATTGTTTATAATCAATCATATACATTCCCAATCCCAGTTAAGGTTGAAGCAAATGTCGGCTATATCTTTGTTGGTTGGTTTGATCAAAATGATACTCAAATTACAAACTATTTAGGTAAAACTTTAAAATCTTGGTCATTTGATTATGATGTCACTTTATATGCTCATTGGACAAACGCATTTAGTGTCAATATTGAAAGAACATATATCGAAATTACAAAGGAAGGCGAAACCGTTGAATTAAAGAAAGAAACATTAACTTTGAATGAATCTTATGGTAATAGTGTTTCTGTTACTGTTGATAATATCCCAGGTTATGAATGTGACGAAGGATCTATCAAAATCTATACAGAAGCTGGTAACGTTCCTTACTCAAAAACAGAGAAAATGTATTCTTTCACAATGCCATTAAATAATGTAGATTTCAAAGTTACATATATTAGAAAACTATATAAAATTGAATATGATTTATCTAGTGGTACATTAGCTGAAGGACTTGAAAATCCAACTGAATTTACGGTTGATACAGAAACATTTACATTAAATAACCCTACAAAAGTTGGTTATTCATTTGTTGGTTGGAAATCAACTGATGGTACTACTGCAAAGACTGTAATTATTAATAAAGGCAGTGTAGGAGATAGAAAATATGTTGCAGTATTCACTCCTGAAGTATATACGATTTCAATGAGAGTACAACCAACTGGAGAAGTTAAGATTCAAGAATATACAATTGAAACAGAGACATTTACATTAACTGCTCCAACTGTAAAAGGTTATACATTCTCATTATTCACAGATACATCAAATAATAGTACTTATACTGAAATCGTAATTGAAAAAGGTACAATTGGTAATAAATCATATCGTTGTGATTATATTCCAGTTACTTATTCATATTCATGTTATGCATTAGAAGAGGATGATACAACTTGTGCAGCAGGTACATATACAGTTTTGAGTAATGATATTAGTATTCCTGCTCCAGAAAGAAGAGGTTATGCATTCCTTGGCTGGTCATTATTAATCACAGATGAAGGTTGTGAAGATATTAATGAAATTACTGGACCAAATGCAAAGATTATTAAAGGTAGTACAGGTAATAGAAGATATATCGCTAGATGGGAAGTCGTCTCTTATAACATTAAATATAATTTAAATGGTGGTTCTTATGGTGAAGATGTCGTAGTTCCAGCACAATATAATATTGAAATAAGTGTAGTAATTCCAACACCATCATTAAGAGGTTATACATTCAAAGGATGGTATGTAAATGGAGAATATGTTGCTTACACTGGTGAAGATTATGTCATTTCAATAGGTAATGCAGGAGATATCACTCTTGAAGCAAATTGGGAAAAGACAATTTATACAATCACATATCAAGTAGATGTAAATGGTCATGTAGGTGCTCTTCCAGATGGAGAAACTTCATTTGGACCAGATACATATATGATTGATACTCCAACATTTACTCTTAATAATCCATATGTTGAAGGTTATACATTCCTTGGATGGAAAGAAGAAGGAGAAGATGATTCACTTTATCAAAATCCAATGACGATAACAATTAACTCAGTCGGTAATCATAACTTTGTCGCAGTCTATAGTCCAAATGAATATGTAGTAACTTATGATTGTAATGGTGGAAATAGTTTATCTTCATCAACTGTTACATATGATCAAGAATACACATTAAAGGTACCAACTAGAGTAGCATATGAATTTGCAGGTTGGTATATCTATCTTGGACTTGATGAAAACGAAAATAAGATTTATGTTCCACTTGATAGTAATGGAATTTGGACAATGGCAGATGATGTTACTGTTGTTGCTATGTGGGTTCCAACAATATATACTATCGAAATAGTTTATCCTTCATATATAGATACAGATGGTAATGTTGTAGAACAAAGAATTCAAAAAGGAGAATATACTATTGAAACTGATAGTATGATTATTAATCTTGCAGAAGAGATTATTGGTTATACATTTATTAACTGGACATTAGAGTTACAATTAGAAAAAGATGGAGAGATTTTAACTTCTAATGTAGATTATATCCAAATTATAAAAGGAGATTCATATGGCAATAGAAGATATCTTGCTAATTATGAAGCAATTGAATACTCTCTTACTTATGATTTAAATGGTGGTAGTGTATCTAATAATCCAACTCAATTTACGATAGAAACTGAAACATTCTCATTAAATAATCCAACTAGAGTAGGCTATAACTTTACTGGATGGAAAGTTTATGTTGATGGAAAATATCTTGAACCAACTAGTGAAAACTTTAATAGTGTTATCGCTAAAGGAAGTATTAATAATAGATTATATATCGCTACTTGGGAACCAATTGTTTATACATTAACTTATGATCTAGCAGGTGGTACTTTAAGTGGAGAAAATCCATCTTCTTATACAATTGAAACAAGTACATTTAGCTTAAATAATCCAACTAGACTTGGTTATAAGTTCTTAGGATGGATTGAAGAAGTTGATGGAACAAGTAAACCTGCAAATGACCATATGGAAATCGCTCAAGGTAGTATTGGAAATAGAAAATACATTGCTTCTTGGGAAGAAATTGTCTATACAGTTACATATCAAGCAATCAATGTAGAGACAGGTAAAGCATGTATTGGTGACATTATTAAAAATGGTATTAGAGAAACATTTACTGTCACTAACCCAATTACTTTCAATGTTTCTAACGCTATTAGTGTTAATGGCTATTCATTTAGTTATTGGGAAATAGAGAATACAAATGGTGTTTATGAAGATATCGTTGTAAAAGCATACTTTACGATTAATACATATAATGTTAGTTATAAAGTTGTTAATCAAAGTGGTAATATATTATTTGGCTACACATATAATACAACAATAAGAGATACATTCACGGTTGAAAATCCTATTGACTTTACTACATATACTCCTTCTTTAGATGGCTATGAATTTAAGTCTTGGTCTAAGGAAAATACTTCTTCGGTATATAATGATCTAGAAGTAGTAGGAACAATGGAAGTTATTGTATATCGTGCGACTTTATCTTATGTTAATCAAAATAATAGTGTATTAAATGGTGTTGAAGGATTAACTACTATCGACTTTAGTGTAGAAAATCCAATTGATTTTACTAAATTAAATGCATCAAAAGCTGGTTATTCATTTAATTCAAATAATTCTTGGTTATATAATGATTCTTCTATTACTTCTACAAATGGTATCTATGAAGATATTAATGTAGTAGGTAAATTAACTGTCATTGAATATCATGTAACATATAAAGCAGTCAATAGTAAGGGTGATACTTTATCTAATGCGACAACTTCTGCTCCAACTATTTTTACTGTAGAAAATCCAATTGTTTTTATAGATTATACAATGAATCGAGATGGATATTCATTTAGTGGTTGGGATAGAGTAAATACATCTGCAACATATGAAGATATTGTTGTAACAGCTTCAATGACACCAATTACTTATAAAATTACTTATGAATATAAGAGTACAAGTGGAATAATTTTAACTGAAGTAAGTAATAATGCACCAACTACATATATAGTAGAAGATGTTATTGATTTTGTTAATGATGATTACATAGTTACAAAGCAAGGATATAATTTTAAATCATATTCAATTCAAAAATTAGAAAATGAATATGGTGATAAGATAGTAACAGTAACTCTTGAGCCTATTACTTATACAATTACATATAAAGTATTAAGTAGTAGTGGAAAAGATATTACAACAAGTGCAAATTTATCAAGTTTACCAACAACTTATACAGCAGAGAATAAAGTATATTTCTCTGGTCGAGTTATTTCAATTAATGGCTATGAATTTGGTTCTTGGTCAATTTCTTCAACTGAAGGATATTTTGAAAATCTTGATGTTACAATCAATATGAATTTACTCACTTATACAATTACATATAAAGTATTAAGTAGTAGTGGAAAAGATATTACTTTAAAAGTTGATTTATCATCTTTACCAACTGAATTTACTGTAGAAAATGAAGTCAGATTTAATGAATATTATATTACTTCTTCAGGTTATGCTTTCTCTAATTGGGACAAAAACAATACAACTTCAACATATAAAGATATTGTTGTAACAGCTTCAATGACACCAATTACTTATAAAATTACTTATGAATATAAGAGTACAAGTGGAATAAGTTTAACTGAAGTAAGTAATAATGCACCAACTACATATATAGTAGAAGATGTTATTGACTATGATAATTATCAAGCAACAAAACTAGGCTATAATTTTAAATCATATTCAATTCAAAGATTAGAAAATGAATATGGTAATAAGATAGTAACTGTAACTCTTGAGCCAATCACATATACAATTAGTTTTGAATATGGTGAAGCTCTTGGATCAACTATAGTTACAAAACCTTATCCTTCATCAATCACATATACAATTGAATCAAATAGTATTAATTTAAGTAATCCTTCAAGAGATGGTTATGTATTTAATGGATGGAAAGATGATGGATATCCTATTAGTGTGATTAAAGCTGGTTCACATAGAGATTATGAGTTAAAAGCATCTTGGACTGCTAAACAATATACATTAGAATTTAATTCTGGTGAAGGTAGTAACGTATCATCATTTGTTGTTACATTTGATCAACCTTATTCATTAAGCCAACCAACATTAAGAGGATATGAATTTGTTGGATGGTATTATAATGGAGAATTATTAGATCAAAATGGTAATTGGACATATGATTGTGGTGATAATAAAAAAACAGTTACACTCAATGCAATTTGGGATATTATCCACTATAAAATTACTTACAATTTAAATGGTGGTGAGAATAATCCAAATAACCCAAGTACATTTACAGTCAAGGATAAGATTACTTTAGCTGACGCAAGTAAACCTGGTTATGACTTTGTTTATTGGGTTATTGGTGAATTAACTAGAATATCTGTCATTGATGGAACAACAATGCAAGACATATCAGATATTGTGTTAAATGCAGTATATAAGGTTCATACTTATAATATCACTTACAAGATTGTAAACTATGATTGGGAAGAAAGAACAGGAAATAACTTTAAAATTAATAACAATACTACATATACTGTTAAAAATTATTTTGAACTTATTGATGGTTCTGCAGAAGGATATGAATTTATTGGATGGTATTTAGAAATTAATAATGAAGAAAGTGAAATCACTTCTTTATCAGGATATCTAGAAGATTTAACTATCTATGGAAGATTTAAAGTAATTGAATATGATATCAATTATAAATATGTTAAAAAAGGTTCAGTAGATACTATTTATAACGCATCAGATGTTATAGTTTCTAATACTAATTCAACAAAGTATTCGATTGAAAAACCTGTTTTAAATGATGAAATCATAAAAGATAATATTACTGTAAAAGAAGGTTATATTGTTAATAGTATTGGAAGTTATGATGATGAAAACTATTTTAATAGTATTACTTATGAAACATATAAAGGGGCTTCAATTGATATTTATGTATATATTGTTCCACCTATGCGTATTAATTATAAATATGTTGATCAATCAGGTAATCCAATTAGTGAAGATTATATTACAAATACAAGCCCAACGCTCCTTCCATTTGGTAAAAACTTAGCTACTAGTGGGGATGGTGTTTTATTGGTAAATCCTTCTTGTTCATTACAAGGTTATGTATTTGATAATTGGTATGAAGATAAAAATGGTAGTACAGTTTTCTATAATTATTATAATAATAATTTAGATGCAGAACTTACTATTTATGTTCGTTTCTTATCTTCAGTAAATATTAATTATGTCTATATAGATGCTGATACAAAAGAAGAAATTGATTCTTCTTTAGTTACAAATCCAAATCCTACTAAAGTCGTATATGGAAAATCATATAATAATGGTGGTAATATTACTTGTGAAGGATATACTTATCAAGCAATGTATTTAAATAGTGATCTATCAGGTGAAGCAGTTTATTATATCGATTCTATTACTGAAGAATTAACGTTATATGTTAAAATGCGAAAAAACTAATAGTTAATTAAAAAATAACTAATTTAAGCCAATCTCGAATTGGCTTTTTTATTATGAAATTTTTTTAAATCGACGTATTAATACAATTTTTTTATTTATTAATCTATATCTTAACAATTATGGAGGAACAATCATGGATAATAAAATAAAAATAACCTCCTTTGAAGAAGGTATGGTTGTTAAAATCTCAGGTGATTTAGATTCAAGTAAATGTTTTTTATATAAAGAAAAAATACATGAATATATGCGAACATATGGACCTAGACACTTGATTTGGGACTTTAAAGATTTAACTTTTATTGATTCGGCAGGAATCGGATTAATTCTTGGTCGATATAATGAAATTGAAAGAGTAAAAGGAACTATGGGATTAATTGGCTTAAATGCTTATTCAAGAAAAGTTATTTCTATATCAGGACTATTTTCTTTAATGAAAGAGTATAGTTCATTAAAAAGTTTTTTAAAGGAGGAAAAGATATCAATATGAGTAATAGTTTTGAACTTAAATTTAAAGCTAATATAACAAATGAACTATTAGCAAGAAATTCTATTACAGCCTTTTTAAGCCCATTAAATATTGATTTTGAGGAATTAAACGAATTCAAGACAATCGTGTCTGAAGCGGTCTCAAATGCAATAATTCATGGCTATAAATTTGATGGTAATAAAGATGTATATATGAAAGTAACAATGTACGAAGATGAAGTAGAATTAATTATTAAAGATTTTGGAGTAGGAATAGAAAATGTTGAATCTGCGAAAAGACCACATTATACAACTCGTCCTGATCTTGAAAGAGCAGGTATGGGATTAACTATTATAGAAACTCTATCAGATGATTTAAAAATTCATAGTATTCCAGGTATGGGAGTTAGACTAATTGTAAGAAAAAAGATACATCCTTTAACATATGTAAATGAATGAACTAGCGTTATTATTAAAAGGCAGAAAAGAAAATGACAAAGAAGCATTAGATGAATTTTTTCGTTTAAATCAAGGGTTAGTATATTCATTAATAAAAAGATATCATATCAAGGAAAATCAATATGAAGAAGTTGTCGCGATTGGTAATTATGGATTATTACAAGCAATGATGAAATTTGATTTTAATTATGAATGTAATTTTTCTACATATGCTGTCCCATTAATTTTGGGAGAAATTAAAAGGTATTTTCGCGATAATTCAATAATTAAAGTTGCTAGATCAAACAAAGATTTATATAAAAGAATTGTGAAGGCAAATGATGAATTTATTTCCATAAACGAAAGATCACCAAGTATTAATGAATTACAAGAAATATTAAATGAGGATAAGGATGACATTATTGAAGCAATATCTAGTAATGATTTAACATTAAGTCTAGATTATTCAATTGATGAGGATGAACAATCGACATTATTAGATATTGTATGTAATGATGAACTATCATTAATCGATAAAACAAATCTAAATTTAGCATTAGAATCTCTTACAAAAAAAGAAAGATTAATCATTGAATTAAGATATTTTGATGGATTTTCACAATTAGAAGTATCTCGTAGATTAAATGTTTCTCAAGTTCAGATTTCTCGATTAGAAACAAAGATTTTAGAAAAATTAAAAGAAAAAATATAATAATTTAATAATATATTCACAAACTAGATTTATGAAAAATAAAGAGTTTGAAGATATTGTAAAAAAAGTATATTTAAAAGAACCTCTTCTTAAAAAATCCTTATTAGCTTTTTTAGGAGGAGGTTTATTAGGTGTTATAAATCAAGGTATTGCAGATATTATTCGAATAAATTCTTCGATATCGTTACAAGAGGCTTTCCCATATAGTAGTTTATTCATCATGACAATTACTACCATACTAACTGGTTTAGGTATATATAATTTTTTAGGTCAACTATTTGGTGCAGGATTATTTATTCCAATTACTGGATTTGCAAATGCAATGGTCTCTTCTTGTATGGAAGGGAAGGATGAAGGAGTAATTGAAGGAATTGGAACAAGAGTTTTTTCATTAACTGGTTCTGTTATTGCTTATGGTATATTTTTTGCTTCTTTAATGTGTATATTTCGTTATATTATTAGTATTTTTGGAGTAGCTTTATGAGTAAAACTATATTTTATAATGATGTATATTTATTAGATACAGCGACAGTATCTGGGCCTAAAGAAAGTAAAGGTCCTTTAAAAGAATACTTAGATTTTTCTTATGAAAGAGAACTTGCGAATGCCTCTTCTTTTGAAAAAGCAGAACTTGAAATGGTGAATAAAACTCTTTCTATTTTAAAAGAAAAAAATAATAAAGCCTTTAATGAAGTAGAATTATCTTTAGGCGGTGATTTATTAGATCAAGTCGCGATATCAAATCAAATCGCATCTTCATTATCTTGTCCTTTTATTGGTTTATATGGAGCATGTACAAATTCTATATTAGGTTTAATTATGGGATCGAATTTTATTTCTACCCATACTTTTAAAAGTGTTCTAACTTTTTCTTCATCAAATTATGGTAGTGCAGAAAGACAATTTCGTTATCCTATAAACTTTGGGACGCAAAAAAGAATTACTTCAACAATTACAGTCACAGGAGCAAGTGCAGCATTACTTACTAATGAAAAAACAAAGATTAAAATAAATTCTGCGACAATAGGTAATGTTTATGATGTTAATTGGAATAATGTTTATGATATGGGTTCACCTATGGCATATGCTGCTTATAACTCACTTAAAGATCACTTTAAAAATACTAATACTTCATTCAAAGATTACGATTTAATTCTCAGTGGTGATTTATCTTTTTTAGGTAGTAACGTATTAGTAAGTTTATTTAAAAAAGATGGTGTAAAAGTAGTAAATTATCTTGATGCAGGTAATTTAATTTATCAGGATGATAAAAAATATTTTTGTGGAGGATCTGGACCAAGTTGTATTGGCTTAGTAGGGTTAGGGTATGTTTATAAATCTTTATTAATTGGAAAATATCATCGCGTTTTATTAGTTGGTACTGGTGCCCTATTTTCTAATACATTATTACATCAAAAATTATCGATACCAACAGTCAGTCATATTATTGAATTAGAAAGAGAAAATTATGATATATTTTAATGCTTTTATTTTTAGTGGAATAGTATGTTTTTTAGGGGAAATCGCCTATTTAAAGTTAAAAACATCAAGCGCTCATATTACGGTATTTTTAGTGATTGTTGGATGCGTTTTGGAATGCTTTGGGTTATATTCTTTATTAGTTGAATATTGTGGTGGAGGAGCGACAATATTGATTATGAATTTTGGTGCTTCTTTAACAAGAAGTGGAATAAATCAAATGAAAGAAGCGGGATTAATTGGTGCTTTTTCTGGAGTAATAAAAGATTCAAGTTTAATCTTATCAAGCATTATTTTCCTATCGGTTATATCTCCTTTTGTTTTTAAAAGAAAAAATAAATGAAATTTAATGATTTAATAAAACGAATTAATCAAAATAATAACTTAGATTTTTACTCTCGGATAATCAAAGGTAAATTTCTTTTTAAAATTGCCTATTTTTCTTCTATTTCAAATAGTGAACAAATTATGGAAATCAATAAATCGTTAATTCACGTTGATAAGTTAGATGACTTACCTAATATATTAATTAATAATAAAATTGAAAAAAGAGAAAATGATTTAGATTATTTTGATGATTTATATAATGGTTGTTTATTACTCTTTTTTGAAGAAGAATGTATTTGTAGTTTAGATGTAAAAGAGTTTAATGGTCGAAGTATAATAGAACCAGAATATGAAAAATCAACGAAAGGGGCTCGTGATGGTTTTACTGAGTCAATAAGTGTTAATATTAGCTTAATTAGAATGCGAATCAAATCGTTAGATTTAGTAGTCAAAAAACAAATTATTTCTAAAGAATCTAAAGTGATGATTGCTTTAGTATATATGAATAATTTAGTAGAGAATGATGTATTATTAGAAGTAAAAAAAAGGTTATCTCTAATTGAATTAGAATCGTTGATTATGACAGATAGAGCATTAGAAGAGTGTTTGTTTTCTCAAGAAAAATCGATATTACCATTAGTTAGATATACAGAAAGACCAGATATAGCATCTATTAATTTAATGCGAGGTAAAATTGTGCTTGTTGTTGATACTTCTTCTAGTGTAATGATTTTTCCAACCTCTTTAGTTGATCATTTACGACATGTTGAAGAGTATCGACAAAATCCTATTGTTGGTATGTGTATTCGTTTTTTACGTTATGTATCTTATTTTTCATCTAATTTGATGTTACCTTTATCGTATTTAATGATCGTTAATTATGATATCGAAAATATTTTTTCTTATAATGTTAAATTAACTCGTTTAGGGTTAGGTTTTCAATTTATTACTGGATGGCTTACTATTGAAGTATTTCGTATTGCCGTTATTCATTCTCCTAGTAATCTTATTTCGACTTTATCAATTGTTATGGCGATAATTCTAGGTGAAGTTGCTTTATCTTTAGGATTATTTACTAAAGAAGTTTTACTTATATTAGCATTATCTACAATTGGTGAATTTATTGTTCCTTCTAGTGAACTAGTAATCAGTTCTTATTGGTTATCTTTTTTCTTATTAATTTTTAGTATTATTTTCAATCGAGTTGGTTTTCTTATTTCTTTATTAGTACTAATAATCTATTTTTCACAAATCAAAATTTTATCAAAATCTTATTTATCTCCATTTATACCTTTTAATTTCTTTAAATTAAAAGAAGAAGTGATAAGGAAAAGTGCAAAAAAAAGAAAAAAAGTATAAATTATAATGAAATTTATTTTCCTTTTTATATAATAAAAATGGTGAATTAAATGAGAGTTGTATTACAAGTTGTTAAAAAAGCATCAGTTACTATAGATAACAAACTCTATTCTCAAATTGATAGAGGCTTTTTACTTTTAGTTGGTTTTAAAGAAAATGATAATGAAGAAATCATTAAAAAAATGATTGATAAAATTATTTCTTTACGAATCTTTCCAGATGAAGCAGGAAAAACTAATCTAGCATTTCAAGATGTTAAAGGTGAGATTCTTTGTGTAAGTCAATTTACTTTATACGCAGATGTCTCTCGTGGAAGAAGACCTTCTTTCATTAATGCAATGAAGCAAGATAAAGCAACCTTGTTATATGATTTTACACTTGAATATATAAAGTCTATTCTAGGCGATGTAAAAAAAGGTGTTTTTGGAGCAGATATGAAAGTAGAATTAATTAATGATGGTCCATTTACTCTAATGTTAGATAGTGAGGAGTTATAGATTATGGCAAAAAAAGTAATGATAGGGTTATCGGGTGGTGTAGATAGTGCAGTAGCAGCTTATCTATTAATCCAAGAAGGATATGAAGTTGTTGGAGGATTCATGCGTAATTGGGACGCAATTGCGAATGGAGATTTTTTAGGTAATCCAACATTAAACGAGAGTCAATGTCCCCAAGAAAAGGATTATGATGATGCTTGTGCAGTCGCAGAAAAATTAGGAATTCCTCTATATAGAATTGATTTTGTAAAAGAATATTGGGACTATGTTTTTAAATATTTTTTAGATGAATATAAATTAGGAAGAACTCCAAATCCAGATATTTTCTGTAATAAATATATTAAATTCGATAAATTTTTAAATTTTGCAAAAGAAAAAGGATGCGATTTAATCGCGACTGGTCATTATGCAAAAAGAGTAGATTTACCTTCTGGAAGAGTTGAGATGCATAAATGCTTTGATCAAAATAAAGATCAAACATATTTCCTTTCTCAAGTTAGTCAAGAACAATTAAAAATGTGTTTATTTCCTTTAGAAGGTATTGATAAAAAAGAAGTAAGAAGAATTGCATCACAACTTGGTCTTGATGTTGCGACAAAAAAAGATTCTACAGGAGTATGTTTCATTGGGGAAAGAAATTTTAAACAATTCTTAAATAATTATTTACCTAGTAAACATGGTGATATTGTTGATATTAAAACAGGAAATGTAGTAGGACATCATGAAGGAGTTTTATATTATACATTGGGACAAAGAAGAGGTTTAGGAATTGGAGGAATCCATGGAATAGATCCAATTTCTTGGTTTGTAGTCGCAAAAAATGTAAGTAAGAATGTTTTATATGTTGCTCAAGGAGATGAAAATGAATATTTAAATTCTACTTCAGCAATAATTAATAATATTAATTGGATTTCAGAGTATAAGCCTACTAGACCTATTCATGTTGGAGTTAAATTCCGATATCGTCAAGCAGATTTAGGGTGTAGCTTAATTTTTATTAGTGATGATGTTGTTAAGTTAATATTTGATGCGCCTTATAAAGCAGTTACTCCAGGACAAGCTGCCGTATTTTATGACGGAGATAATTGCTTAGGTGGAGGAATTATTGATCAAATATTTAAAGATAATCAACCAGTTAAGGTTTATGATTATGAAATTAAAGATTAGTTTAGTTGATGATCAATTTGAAAATAATGGTATAACTCAAACACGCAATATCGCTCGAGGTATAGTATTTAATAATGAAAATAAAATAGCATTATTAAAAATAAAAAGAAACGATATTTTCGGTAATACTGAATATTATGAAACTCCGGGTGGAGGAATGGAAAATAAAGAAACGCTAAATCAAGCAGTGATTAGAGAAATAGATGAAGAAATTGGTTATCAAGTTGAAGTAATCTCATCTTTAGGGACTGTAGTCGACTACTACAATTTAATAGAAAGAAAAAATATTAACCACTATTTTTTATGTCGAGCAATTAAAGAAACTAACATTCATCGAGTATCTCAAGGAGATAATTTAATTTCTCAAGTATTATGGGTTAATATTGATGAGGCGATTGATTTATATGAATCATTAAAAGATACAGGAATAGATCTACTCATAAAAAGACGAGAATTACCATTTCTTTTAGAAGCAAAGAAGTATCTAAATAGGAGGAAGATTTAATAATGAAACTAGGATTAATATCATTAGGTTGTGCGAAGAATTTAGTTGATTCAGAGATGATTCTTTCTTTAATGAAAACTAATGGATTTGAACTTGTAAATGATGAATTAGAAGCAGATGTTATTATTATTAACACTTGTGGATTTATTGATTCAAGTAAACAAGAATCAATTAATACTATTATTGAAATGGGAAAGTTGAATAAAGTATTAATTGTTACTGGTTGTTTAGTAAAAAGATATAAGGAGGAATTAAAAAAAGAATTACCAGAAGTTGATTTATTTGTTTCTATTGATGAATATCCTCATATAAGTGAATTAATATCTCAAGCAGTAAAAAACAAAAAAATAAATGGATGTCTAAATTTATCAAATAGAGTTCTTACTACTCCTTTTTATTCTGCATATTTAAAAATATCAGAGGGTTGTAATAATTGCTGCACATATTGTGCAATTCCATTGATTAGAGGTAAATTTACTTCGATTGATAAGTATGATCTATTAAAACAAGCAGAGATTTTGAAAGAAAAAGGAATTGAAGAGTTAATAGTTATCTCTCAAGATACAACACGTTATGGATCGGATATTAGTGAATATAAAACGGATATAGTTGATTTATTGAAAGAATTATTAAAAATAAAAGAATTTAAATATGTTCGTTTATTATATTTATATCCAGATGAAATAAGTGATGAGTTAATTGATTTGATGGGTAAAGAACCACGTTTAACTCCATATTTTGATATTCCTATTCAACATGCTTCTAGTAATGTATTAGAAAGAATGAATAGAAGAGGCGATAACAAATTTTTAATTGATTTATTTACTAAAATAAGAAAAAAAGTACCTAATGCAATTTTAAGAACCACGTTAATTGTTGGTTTTCCAGGAGAAACAAATGAAGATTTTGAAATATTAAAAGACTTCATTAAAAAAGTAAAATTTGATCACTTAGGAACATTTACTTACTCACGTGAAGAAGGAACAAAATCATATGATTATATTGATCAAGTTGATGAAGAAGTTAAGATTAGTAGATACAATGAAATAATGAAAATTCAAAAAAGAATATCTTTGAGTAGAAATAAATTACAGATTGGTAAAATACATGAAGGTATCGTATTAGATTATGATTCGGAAAATGACGTATATTTATTGAGAAGTCATTGGAACGCACCAGATGATATTGATGGAAATATTTATTTTACTAGTGAAGAACCATTAGAAGAGGGTAAAATTGTTAAAGTAGAGATTACAAATTGTGATCATTATAATTTATATGGTCAATTGACTAAAGAATAATTAATAAAAACGCATATATTAAGTATAGGTGACTTAGTAATGCGTTTTTCTTTAAAAAAGAAACAGAAAAAAGTATTTGCTTCAATCAGTAGTGAACTATCAACAATTGATGAAGAAATTGCAAGCGAATACCTTTCTTGGATAGATAAAAAAACGAAGTATTTTAAATCGAGTTTTGATAAAGTGGGCTATAAATCTCAACCAGATAATATTTCTCGAGGAGATATAGTTTGGTGTGAATTTGGTATTAATATTGGAACAGAGTTATCAGATTATAAAACTAAAGGGCATTATGCAGTTGTATGGGCTATTGATCTAGGAAATGTTGTTGTTATCCCACTTTCTAGTCAAGATACGAAAAATAGTGAATTGACTTTTGATTTAGGAGTAATTGAAGGATTAAACGACAATCATTCTTTTTTAAAATTAGATGCAATTAGAAGCGTATCTAAAAGAAGGATTGGGCGTATAAATAATAAAGTGAATGGTAAACTTTCACTAAGTAAAGAAAAACTAGATTTAATTAAAAAGGCAATCGAGTATTCTTTTATAAAATAATTGACTTTTTGCATTGATTTTCATATTATAAAAAAGCAAAAGCCCTCTTAGTTAAATGGCATAACGGAGCAATGGTAATGCTCTGTAGGCAGTTCGATTCTGCCAGTGGGCACCATCTGTAATTAAAAGACATCTTGTCAAAAGGTGTCTTTTTTTATTATATAGGAAATTCTATTTAAGCCATAACAATTAAAAAATGTGCTTTTCAGCACATTGAATATAAGATTATTCCATATCTTTAAAAGGAAGATTGTTTAGTTGGGTATAAACATCAGTTGGAACGAAAGA
>JAQXGN010000021.1 GCA_029006735.1 Caryophanales bacterium | reverse complement strand
ATCCTACATTTTCTACAATGCTCATATCTTTCTTGATCTGTATAATATTTATGCTTTTCCATTTTAAAAGCCTCCTTTGTACTTTTTTATTGTACTTAAGAAGGCTTTATTTTGTTAGAGTGTTATTTTTTGACGTATACATTTTTGCACACAAGTTGAGGAATACAAAAAAGACAAGCAAAACGCTTGTCTTTTGGCGGAGAAAATGGGATTCGAACCCATGCTAGGTCGCCCTACTGCTAGTTTTCGAAACTAGTCTCTTCAACCACTTGAGTATTTCTCCATTGCTCTAATTAATTATACGCTAGTAATAAACAAAAAGTAAATTAATTACTTTTATTTGCCTTAAATAATCTTTTTGCCTATAATAAGATAGAGGAAATAAATATGAAACCTAATTTAGTAATTGCATTAGTTGACGTAACAATAGATAATATTATAAAAATAATTACTAATCCATTTGTAATTGGATTTATTTTCATATTTATTATTTTATTCACATATTTACTCTTTGCTATTATTTATTTTCATAGAAGAGGTATCAAAAAACAAGCAGATATTGGTTATAACAATATTAGAATTTATTCTATTCACTACGATGAAAACTTAGTTTATGCAGTTGATAAAAGAAACATGTCTCATCCTAGAAAAGAAACATTAGAATGGTTCTACAATTCTTTTACACCAGATGATAAATTACGTATTATTACTTGGTTTAATGCAATTCAAAAAGAAGATCATGTCGCACCTAATCATTTAGAAGTTTATGTAAAAATTAAAAATGTAAAAACTCCAGTGTTTGCAATTATCAATGTTACTTCTAATAACTATGAAAAAAAGATAATTCACTTAGAAAGTAGATTATTCCCTGATCTTAAGAAATTCAAGAAGAAGAATCGTAATAGTAAAAATTACCTTAAAAGATATACTGAAATGCCTGCTGTATTAAATTCTCATATATCTTCACCAAGAACAATATTCATTATAAAATTATTCACTAATTCTGATTTAGATAAGACAAATACAAATATCAACCATATTATTACTACATTATTACTATCTAGATTGTCAAAAAATCTTTCATCAAATAGATATATGTGTTTATTAAAATCTAATGAAATTGCAATTGTTGATTTAGAAATAAACACAAGGAATGAAGCAATTGCCCAATGTATATCTATTAAAGAAGAAGTTAAGAAAACTATGTTCCTTGGTTCTATTAGTAATAATACAACTTTTACAATTGGTGCAATCCAAGAAAAACATGCTGTTGAAAGCTTTGAACAATTAACAAAAATTGCTAGAGAAATGGCGATTTATGCACATAATTCTAATTCACAAGAATCATTTATGCTCTATGATGAAAGTCAGCAAATAGCTACTAAAGAAGCTATTGATAAAATCATTTCCGATATTAAAAGTACAATTGATCATCGATTATTTTCTTGTAAGTATGTGCCAATCTTAAATACGAAAAATGGTGAACTTCTTGGTTATGATTGTTCGTTATCTTCTTCTAGTATCATCTCTATTCCAGATATGCAAGATTATGCTTTAAATTATGGATTTATAGAAGATTTAATTGTCGGTTTATATCGTGAAGTTAATAGAGCAAATAAAGAGAATAAGCCAGAAAAAGATATCTTCTTAACTCTTTCCATTAAGCCTATTCACTATCAGGCAATTATTAATGCACATAAAAAAGTTAGAACTCCTTCTAATTCTGAAACATTATTTGTTTTATTGGATGAAGATATTGAAACAGAACTAGTAACTTCCTCTTCCTTCATCTCCGAATTAAAACAAGCTAAATTAAAAGTTGGTCTAGAGCTCACATCAACAACCTTATCTTTACAAAGTGATATTATGGAGCAATTTGATTATATCTATCTTCAAGAATCAACATTTAAAGATGTATTAACCGGTCCAGATTCTGTATTCTTTAAAGATATGGTAACAAGATTAAAAGGTTATCCAGGAAAAATCATCGCAACTGGAGTATCATCACAACAAATGATTGAATTATTTAAAACTTCTGATATCAATATTATTTCTTCAAAACTATTTGGTGAAAAAGAAAAAGAATACCCTCAATTCGATAAGAAAAAAATAAACAAATTATTAATGATAAATAATGGAGACTAATGTATTAATTTAGGTTCTATAAAGTTTAATAATGTTGGATTTTTTAACTTTTTCAAAAAGTTCCATTAGACTTATTGAACCTTAATTTCATTTGTCTTCATTTTTTTTGTTCTTCTCAATGATTACTTCCTTCATTTTTTCAATAGTTTCTTGTAATTTAATCTGTTCCTCATGACTTATCTGTTTTGCTAATCCTAGTTCGATCAATTCTTTTTCAACTAATTCAGTAAATAATAATTGATATTCTTCTCGATGTGAAAGATAAAACTCTGCACTTTTTAAGAAAAAATCAGTTAAAAAAGGATATGTAAATAATAAAGCAATACTATAAGAAATCGCGACTCCTAAATAAAAAGTTAATGTGAAAAAATACGTTAATGAGACACCCAAATAATAACCAATAGTGAAACTAAATATAATCAAAAATATTGGAAAGGCATTTTTTCTTCTCTCTTTTTTATATTTTTTATTCATTATATTATTAATTCTTATTGCCATTTTTTTTGAAATAGTAAAATCATAGAGAAAATCAAAAGTTGATATGTTTTTGATAAATGACAAATAGAAAACTAAATACGAAAAATAATAAATATGATTAATAATATTTTGGATTGATCGATATGATAAAAATGATCTATTAGTTGTTAAATATAAGTGACCAAAATCATGTTCTACTGGATATTTAAAAATAAATAAGAAAACCTCTAGCAAGATAATTAAAAAAAGGAAAGTTATCATCAGAAATATAAAGCTTCTAAATGTACGATAAATTCCTTTCATTCTACTATTATAATAATCAAAAAGAGATGTATAAAAATCATTCCAAGTTAATTCATCTCCTTCATTAACTTTCCTAATATTATATTGCATCGCAAATACGACTGGTGGAATAACAAACGTTAAATCAAAGAAAAAGACTAATCCGAAAATAATATCTGTTTTTAAAACAGTATCTAGTATTCCACCTAATATTAGAAAAAAGGAAAGAAAAACTATATAAGCGAAATTAAATAGTCTCAATTTTGATTTTCTCTTATTAATATTTTCTATATTGATAATATGGCTCTTCATTTTATTCCCTCGTTATTTATTATTAAATAAAAAGCAAAAAAAAAGAAGATAGTTAATCTCCTTTTCTTATAATTCTCCTATTTTGCGACAACAATATCCATTGAATTTGCAATTTCTATTAGTTCTGCCACTGTAAGAGTTTTTGAATAAATGCGATATTCTACTCCATTATAGATAAAGATTAAATTGTTGTCTTGTAAATAACCTAATCCAGAATTTAATTCTACTAATTCACCCGATACTTCTTTAACATTTATCGTTTCATTATCTTTCAAGATACGTTGAACAATTGTAAACTCTTTATTCCCTTCATATACAATAATGTAGAGTTGTTCATCACCAACACTTGCCACAATTTGTTCTTTTACAGTAGAAGAAACACTTGCATTTTCAACTAATAATGGTAAATCTTCCATGCTTGCAGAAGCAGTAGTTGAAACAACATTAGTTCTTGATGTATTCATATTTGATTCAACATCAAAGTGAGTATCACTAAATTGTACATCAAATTCTACTTTAGTAAAATTTACACTAACAACAAGAGAATTATCATTATCATATATATTAATCCATACAGGTTTTAAATCATTTGATAATTTAATATCTTGTTTCATCCAATTTGGTGAATTAACATAATTTGGCTTAACAGTTACTAGATATCCATCTTGTAATTTTTCTACATTTTTATCCTTAGAATTTACCTGTTCAATAATTGAATGATATAAATATGGTTTTTGATTATTTAATGGGTATTCCCCTTTAAATTCATATACTTGATTTAACCTTGGAGTTAATACATATACTCCTTCTTTATTTCTTAACATTATTTGTTCTTGATTAATGTTTTTATCTAAGAGAGATATTCTAAATAAATCTGTATCTGATTTTAAGTAATCAACACTAACATAAAAGTTTCTAGTATCATCTTTTTTAAGGCAAATATCCATATTAGCTTCCATATGATAAGAAGTTAGATTTTCACCAATATTTTTTAATTTTTTATTTACACTACCTCCTTTATAAAATAGTTTAAATCCTGCTAGAACTAGGATTGCAACAACGATTACACCCGCAACAATTTTTTTAATCATATAAGCCACCTCAAGATAACTTATGAATAGTAATGTATAATTATTCATTTTTTCGCACATATTAAAGTAAAAGGAGAAAAAATTATGAACTATGTTTATAAAATCAGTTTAGTTCTTGCAATTATTGGAGGAATAAACTGGGGTTTAGTAGGTCTATTCAATTTCAATTTAGTAGAAACTATTACAATGGGATATAATGTGTGGTCAAGAATCATCTATACTATCGTCTGTATCGCTTCACTAATTTGCATTTTGATACTATTTTTGAATTTGAAAGAACGAGATTGTGTATTCGATAAATAAGAGAAGTAATTCTGTATTAATAAAAAAATGATGGAATAAAACTTGAACTTGTAAAGTATTCGTAGACACTTTATAAAAAAAGATTTAATTAAAGCCTAATTCAGTTCTATACTGGATTGGGCTTTTATAATTTAAAGCATAAGCTAATCGCTCATTATTAAAATAATGAATGAATTTCTTAAC
>JAQXGN010000020.1 GCA_029006735.1 Caryophanales bacterium | reverse complement strand
AATGCAAAGTATCTATTTATCTTTAAATCAGAGTTACGATAAAATGGCTTGTAAGAATTGTTCATAGCGAAATTATACCATAAATAAAAAAACATGGATTCATTCCATGTTCTTAGTGTTTGTTAAAACACTTTTGTTCTTATTGAAAATATTTTTTTTTATTTCATTTTTTACCACTCTTACCTATTTTACATCCACTCATACCACTTATATTGAAAGTGCTTACATCACAAATATAATGAAAATACAAGTCATCTAATGGCCAAAGGTGTCTTGTGAAAAAAGGAGAGAATATGAAAATCAGAAAGCAAAAACTATGGACTGGTTTAACTGTTGCTACTGGTGTACTTCTAGTTGCTTTGTTAGCAGGAAATGCAGTATGTAACAAATTTGAACAACCAATCAACTCATTATTGAACGCTTCAACAACCAAACTCGTCAAGAAAGGTGGTTCTGAAGAAACTGATACAACCTACTACAAATCAAATTATGAATTTACAAAAGCAGGTGAATCAAAACTTGTAGAAGATGGTAAAGAATTATATCGTAACATTGTTAGAGAAGGTGCTACACTTCTTAAAAATGACAATGAAGGATTACCATTTTCATCAACAACAAAGAAACTAACGGTATATGGTAATGCAGCTAGCCAATATTTAACAAACTTCGATAAAGTATTAACAGCAAAAGGCTATGAAGTTGATGCAGATGTTTGGGCAAAATATAAAACTTCATCAACAGCAAGAAAGAAAGTTAATCTTCCTGCATGGTCTGAAGTTCCTGCT
This sequence comes from Caryophanales bacterium, assembly GCA_029006735.1. Classification (GTDB taxonomy): domain Bacteria; phylum Bacillota_I; class Bacilli_A; order RFN20; family CAG-449; genus UBA3210. The sequence goes on along the minus strand of JAQXGN010000020.1, from coordinate 112,057 downwards.
TCAGAAGGAGATACTGCTATTGTTGTTTTAGGTAGAAGAGCAGGTGAAGGTACAGATTGTGCTCATCCAGGAGAAGGCGCATTAAATAAAGCAGATGAAGTAGAATTCCCAAATGGTGACTATCTATCATTAGCAACAACAGAAGATGAAATGTTAAAAGGCGTAAAAGCATTAAAAGATGCAGGAAAATTCAAGAAAATTGTTTTAATTATTTCAACTTCAAATTCTATTGCTGGTAATTTTATTGATGATCCAGCTTATGGAATTGATGCTGCTGTATGGGTTGGTCAAATGCAAAAAGAATATGCTGTTGAAGGATTAGTAGACTTATTAAAAGGAGACTACAACTTCTCAGGTAGAATTGTTGATACAATCTATCAAAATAACTTATTAAATCCGGTAATGAAAAACTTTGGCGCAATTCATGCAGATATGTCAAAAGTAACTGCAGAACAAATTGATGCTGTTAATAAAGACGCTTATACATATAATGATAACCCACAATTATCTTCATGGGATTCTGCAGTTGTATATCAAGAAGGTATTTATATTGGTTATAAATATTATGAAACAAGATATGAAGATAAAATGATGAACGTCGCTAATGTAGGTGACTTTGTATATGATGATTATGTAGCATATCCATTTGGTCATGGTTTATCTTATACAACATTCGCATATTCTAATTACAATGTAGAATTAAAAGATGGTAAGTACTATCTTTCTGTTACAGTTAAAAATACTGGTACAGTTAAAGGAAAACATTCTGTCTTAGCATACTTACAAAAACCATATACTGATTATGCAAAAGAAAATAATATGGAACAAGCAGCTGTCAACCTTGTTGGATTTGGTAAAACAAATGAATTAGCTCCAGGTGCAGAAGAAACAGTTACAGTATCTGTCGATGAATGGCAATTAAGAACATTCGATTCATATGGAAAAGGCACATATGTATATGATAAAGGCGATTATTATTTTACACTTGCAGGTTCAACTCATGAAGCAACAAATAATATTCTTAAAAAGAAAGGTAATATTTCTGGTACAACTTATGTAACTGAAGGTAATGCTGATATGGTATTCCAAGTAACAAATAGTACATTTGATGCTGAAAAGTTTGCTAATAACTATGTTACTGGTGTAAAAGCAGAAGCACTCTTTGATTGCGCTGACTTATTAAAAGATGATATTGCAAAAACAACAAATGGCAATTTCAAATATATGTCTAGAAAAGATTGGGTTGGAACTTATCCAGATACATATCATGTTGTTTACAACACAGGTATTCTAGAAGAAGCAAAATCTATTACTTATAGAAAAGATGAAGCACAACAAAAAGAAACAAAAATGCCAACATATGGTGCAAATAATGGCTTATCTGTTGTTATGTTAAAAGATACACCTTATGGGGATCCAGCTTGGACAAAACTTGCAGAACAAATGACATATGAAGAAACAGCGTCATTAGTAATGAATTGCTGGTATGGTTCTGAAGCAGTTGCTTCTGTTGGTAAACTCCAAGAAACAGACCAAGACTCATCAATGGGACGTGTTAACCCATTCCCAGCATCTGGTTTAAAGGGTACAGATTTCCCTTCAGGTGATATGAGAGCAGCTACAATGAATCGTAAGATTATGCATGATATTGGTATTATTGAAGGTGAACAAAACTTACACTCATCTACAAAGACAGTAAAATCTGTTGGTTTATATGGATTCTCACCAAATATCCATCGTTCTCCATATTCTGGTAGAAATGGTGAATACTTCTCAGAAGATGCATATATCACAGGTATGGCATGTGGTGAAGCTATTGGTGGAATGAGAGAAAAAGGTTCTAACTGTTATGCAAAACACTACTTCTTAAATGACCAAGAAGACCATCGTCATGGTATCTCAACATGGGCTAATGAACAAACAATTCGTGAATGCTATCTCCAAGGATTTGAATATGGTATCACTATGTTTGATGGCTTAGGATTAATGAATTCATTTAATCGTATTGGTATGTTATGGTCAGGAGAACATTACGGATCACAATCTGGTTTCTTATATAAAGAATTAGGATTCAAAGGTGCTATCGTCACAGATATGTATGAAGTTAATCACCAAGACGTTATTGATGGTTTACTTGGTGAAACATCAATGTGGTTACATACAACATTAAATCCATATTCTTATGGTTTATTAACATCAGATGAATATAGAAATGACCCAGTTATTAACCAAGCACTTCAAGAAGCTGCAAAGAAAATGCTTTATGTTGCTTCAAGAACTCACACAATTAATGGACTTGACTCTTCTTATGTATTAGTTCCAATTACACCTTGGTGGAAAGTAACATTAAATACAGTAATTATTACAGACGCTATATTACTTGCTGGATTTGGTACATTAATGGTTTTATCCATTATTTCAAAAAAGAAAGAAAATGCTTAGTTGCTGCGAGGTAATTATATGAAAAAGAATATATTTAAATTTTTATCAATTGCAACAATATTAACTATCGCTGCTGCAGGTGTATCCTGCGGTGGTGTAGATATTCCTACAGAAACACCTAAAAAAGAAGCTTTCTATACAGCATATTGTGAATTTGCAGGAAACTTTTATATGGCAGGAAAGGGTGATTTAGGACCTCTTCCAGCAAGAACTGAATTCTATGAAGATCATACATGGGAAGCTCATGCTACAGGAAAAGCTATGTATTGTGATTTCGAAGGATCATGGGAATATGCAAATGGGGCATTGACTCTAAAATTATTATTCCAAGATGGTTATGCAAAAGAAGGAGAAGATCAAGTTGTAACTGTTGATAGTTCAGATGATCGTGTTTGGTCTTGGACTCTTTCACATCAAGACGATCGTGGTACAGGTTATAAATATCATAAAAATCATGCATCACGTTATGCATTCTTAAAAGCGATGAATGATAAATTAGGGACAACTGAAGTTTTACCAGCAGAACCAACATTTACACTTTCTTTTGACAATGGTATTTGGCAATCTGGTTGGTTCGGAGATACAAAAGTAGGAGAATTAACTGGAACAATGAATTCTATAACAGTTAAAGCTGGTGAGGAAATCACACTCCCAAGTTGTGGCTTTACTAGAGATGGTTATACTTTCTCTGATTATACAATTATGGATTCATTTAAAACAAAGGCAAAAGCAGGAGATAAATTTGTTATGCCAGAATGGGATATTACAGTAAATTCCAATTTCGTAGCTAATCAATAATAATATGTAATTGCTTTAGTGCACTACCAAGATGTCTATATAATCATAGGTAGTGCACTACTTGTTTGTTAGAAAGGGAAAATATGAAAAAAACAAAACTTGATAAACTTGCACTTGCAGTTGCGATTATTGGTTTAATCTTAATCGCAGCATTCCCAGTTATTATTTGGGACGCTTTAGGTAATGGTGCACAACATTTTATGAAATATGGTAACCCAGGTGTTTCAGGAGATAGTAGTGGAAATTCATCTGCAACATTTTGCTTTGGCACATTTTGGACACAAAATTTTAATGCAATTCGCCTCTATGCTGGTCAATGGAGAGTAGTTAAAGGAATCAATGCAACTTCTGGTTTAGAAGGCTTGGGAGCAATTACTTTCATTACTGTCATTGGATTAATTATCTCTTGCATTTATGAGATATGTATGCCAATTTTGAATAAGATTTTAAAAGAAAACAAAATACTTGGTAAAGTAGATCGATATGGTAAACTAGTTACCTCAATTCTTTGTTTATTTGCTATTATCTTTATTGGAGTCCCAGTGATTGTAATGTACACAAAAATTCAAAAGTATGGATCGGACGCTTTCTTAGTAAAAGATTTCCCTGCGTATGGTGGATATAAAGGGATTATTGAAGTCGTTATTGCACTTATTTTATTAGTAGTTAATAGTGTAAAATTTGGCTTTAGTTTCAAAAAAGAGGCATAAAGAGAAAAAAACGGACTGTATTGTTCAGCCCGTTTTTATGCTATAATAGTAGAAAGGGAATTATAAAATGAAAAGAATTATTATTGTGGATGATAATAAAAATGACCAAGATAAGTTATCATCATGTATTCAAAAATTTTATGAATCTATTGAAGATACTTGCGAAATTTCCTGCTTTTTTGATGGAGTAGAAATGCTCAAGCATTTTAATAATAGATTTGATATGATTTTTTTAGATATTGATATGCCAGGTATTGATGGTATTTCTGTCGCTAAAAAAATTCGTGAAATTGATGAAGATGTAGTAATCATTTTTGTTTCTAACCTTCCTCAATTTGCATTAAAAGGATATGAAGTTGCAGCGCTTGATTTTATTGTTAAGCCATATGATTATGCAAATATTGAACATCGTTTGAAAAGAGCAAATAGAATTCGAATTCATAAAGAAGTTGAGCCTCTTATATTGAAAGTATCTTCTAAAACAGAAATTGTTCCACTAAAAACCATTTTGTATGTTGAAAAAGATGCAAATTATATTATTTTCCATACAGAAAATGATCAATACACTGTTCGTGGATCTTTAGCAGATTTTGAAACAGTGTTATTAAATAATAACTTTTCTTATTGTGTAAAAGGAGTAATAGTTAATTTGTCAAAGGTTATTAAAATAGCAAATGATTCTGTTTATATTAAAGATATATCACTGCCTTTATCTCGTCATCGTAAAAAAGAGTTTACCAATGATTTATTCAACTATTTAGGTAGTAGTAAAGGAGAAAAATAATGGGTGAGTTATTTTTTGGATTTAAAATTTCCGTTTTCTGGACAGCGATTTTATTTTTATGTGTTTTTCTTTTTACTTTTCATTTAAAAAAGAAATCACTATATATTTTTCGCTTTTTAGGATCAATTCTTTTTATTCTTTTTGCACAATCTGTAATATTCTATCTTTTATACAAATTAGAAAGTCCTGATCATCCTTTATTTAATAATATAATTTCTTGTTTTTTCTTTTTAATTACGGTTATTTTACTATGTTGTTCACTTCTTTTTTGCTATAAAATTAGTTTTACAGAAGCGATTTTTTTTACTGTCGCTGCATATTCTTTAGAACATCTATCAAACGGATTAAAGGTTATCATATTCTATTTTTTAAAAATCGGTAATATCACTTTTCCACTTATAGTTCAAAATTTTGTATTTAATATAGGATTTAAAGGAATTGTTTGTTTTCTTATATATTTCTTTTTGATTCGAAAATACTTATCAAAGTATTCTGTCGATGAAATTATCGATATAAAAGTATTAATTATCTCTATTATAAATTTAATGATTTGCTTAGTTCTTTCTGTATTCAAAGGATATGGCGCAGGACAAGAAATTAATTCTTTTACAAATGAAATTATTTGTAGTATATATGCTATATTTGGTTGTTTCTTATGCCTTTATTTACAGTTTGCTTATTTTATTGAAATTAAATTAAAAAATGACGCACACATGTTAGATGTATTATTTAAAGAACAAAATAAAGCTAATCAATTATCCAAAGAAAATATGGAACTGATAAATATCAAATTCCATGACATAAAGAAACAATTACGTCGTCTTGAAGAACAAGATGATGATGAAATGAAGAAAGAAACAGTCTCAAAAATCAAGGAATCTCTTGTAGTATATGATTCCTTTGTTCGCACAGGAAATGGTGCAATTGACTCAGTATTGATGAGTTCATATTTAACTTCACTTAATAAGAAAATTGATTTTACTTACTTTATTGATGGCGAAGTTTTAAATATGTTTGAATCGACAGATATTGTTTCATTGTTTGATAATTTGCTTGACAATGCTTTTGAAGCAATCGAAAAAGAAGAAGAGGGTAATCGAATTATTCATCTTCAAGTACGTAAAGAAAAAATGATGGTATATATTCATATTCGTAATTTCTGTCGGAAAAAACCAAAATTCTATCATGGATTACCAGTAACAGCAAGAGATCCTAGATTCCATGGCTATGGAATGAAAAGTATTATTAGAATAGTTAATAAATATGATGGTAATATTAAGTGTTCTTGGAAAGATGATACGTTTACATTAGATATCTTGTTTCCTTTAGTTGAAATAAAATAGAAAGAGACATCAATATTTTATTTTTCTTTAGATAAATAAAAGTATTATTAATTGCTTAATTTTTATATAAAAAACAATGAAATAAGATGATAGATAGTAAAATTTTATATTTTTACATAAAAAAATCAATAAAACATTATCAATTTAGTTTTTAATAGTATATAATAATATCGTTGACAAACATAATATTTAGGAGGATTCAAAATTATGTCAGTAAAAGTCGCAATTAATGGTTTTGGCCGTATTGGTCGTTTAGCATTCAGACAAATGTTTGGTGCTGAAGGTTATGAAATCGTTGCTATTAACGATTTAACATCACCAAAAATGTTAGCAAACTTATTAAAATATGATACAGCACAAGGTGGTTATGCTGGTTATATTGGCGAAGGACGCCACGTTGTTACATCAAAAGAACCAGTTTTAGCAGAAGATGGTAAAACAGTTGTAGTTCCAGGTTCTATTACAGTTGATGGAAAAGAAATCACAATTTATGCAAAACCAAATGCTGCAGAATTACCATGGGGTGAATTAGGCGTTGATGTTGTATTAGAATGTACAGGTTTCTACGTAACAAAAGCAAAATCTCAAGCACACATCGATGCAGGTGCAAAGAAAGTTGTTATCTCTGCTCCAGCAGGAAAAGATTTACCAACAATCGTTTATGGTGTTAACCATGAATCATTAAAAGGAAGCAACGAAAAAATTATTTCAGCAGCTTCATGTACAACAAACTGTTTAGCTCCAATGGCTAAAGCATTAAATGACTTCGCACCTATTCAATCAGGTATCATGTCAACTATCCACGCTTATACAGGCGATCAAATGATTCTTGACGGACCACATAGAAAAGGTGATTTAAGAAGAGCAAGAGCAGGTGCAGCTAATATTGTTCCTAACTCAACAGGTGCAGCTAAAGCTATCGGTTTAGTTATCCCAGAATTAAATGGTAAACTTATTGGTTCAGCACAACGTGTTCCAGTTCCAACAGGATCAACAACAATCTTAACAGCAGTAGTTAAAGGTGAAGACCTCACTGCAGATGCAATCAATGCTGCTATGAAGAAAGTCGCTTCAGAATCATATGGTTACAATGAAGATCCAATCGTTTCAAGTGATGTTATCGGTATGAGATTTGGTTCATTATTCGATGCAACACAAACAATGGTTTCAAAAGTTGCAGATGGCTTATATGAAGTTCAAGTTGTCGCTTGGTATGATAACGAAAACTCATATACATCACAAATGGTTCGTACAATTAAATATTTCGCAGAAAACTGCTAATTAATTTAATTTCTTAGGTAGGAGTAAAATCCTACCTTTTTTATTTATTTGACAATAAATTGTTAATAGTGTTATCATTAAATAACCTAAAAATGTTAAAAGGAGGGTGATTATTATGGATTTTATTGAAATCTTATGCCCAGTTTGTAAAGAGTTCTTCTTTACTAAACCAATGGATAAATATGAAGAAGAAGAGTATAAATATGGATTATGTTGTGCTAGATGCGGTTGGATATATGATTTAGAGCAATTTAAAGATCCTTTAAAAACTAAAGGTAAAAACCGTTTGAATTTGTATGAATATAAAAAATGGTATAAGAAACAATTAAAACGTCATCCTGATTTTGTTTTTATTAACATGGAATCTATAAAAAAAGAACCACATCTTTGTCCAGTATGTAAAGAGTTTGAATTTTACGATTTATATACATTTGATGTATGTCCTAAATGTGGATGGAAAGATGATGGAAGTGATGAACTTCCTGGAGTAGTTGGAGTTAATGGTATTTCTCTTGATGAAGCTATTAAAAAATATCAAGATAAATAAGTTATATAAAGATGGTTTATTCCATCTTTTTTCTTTATTATATAAAGATAATAAATTAAAATAATAGTGAAAGGAGAAATGAATATGGCTAAACCACTTGCAGATTTGATTAGACCATCCTCTTTAGACGAAGTAGTTGGGCAAAGACATTTGATTGGTAAAAATGCAGTATTAAGAAAAATTATAGAATCTAATCATATTCCTAATATGATCTTTTATGGTCCTTCAGGTACAGGTAAAACTACAATTGCTAATATCATTGCTTCCTTAACTAATAAAGCTTTATATAAAGTAAATGCAACTACTGCAGGTAGTCAAGACATAAAAGATGTAATAAGTCAAATTGGTACATTACATGCACAAAATGGTATATTGCTATATTTAGATGAAATTCAATATTTTTCTAAAAAGCAACAACAATTATTATTAGAATATATTGAAAATGGTGATATTACTTTAATTGCATCAACTACAGAAAATCCTTATTTCTATGTCTATAATGCTTTATTATCTCGTAGTACAGTATTTGAATTCAAACAAATATCTAATAAAGAAATGATTCCTGCGATTGAAAGAGCAATTAATTTTTTAGCGGAAATTAAGCAAAATGATGTTGATATTGAAGAAGGATTGATTCCTTATATTGCTTCTATTTCAGGTGGTGATTGTCGTAAGGCAATGAATATTGTTGAACTTCTATTTGAAGTATCATCACATTATAATAAAACATATTATCTAAAGATGGTTGATGTAGCTTCTTTAGGACAAAAATCATCATTTAGTTATGATAAAGATGGAGATCAACATTACGATATCTTATCAGCATTCCATAAATCATTACGTGGTAGTGATCCAGATGCTGCAGTCTTCTATTTAGCTAAATTAATAGAAGCAGGTGATATAATATCTCCATCAAGAAGAATGCTTGCAATGTGTAGTGAAGACGTAGGCTTAGCTTATCCTCAAGCGATAAGCATTGTAAAAAGTTTAGTTGATTCTGCATTTCAATTAGGATTACCAGAAGCTAGATTGCCTTTAGCAGAAGCAGCAATATTTTTAGCAACATGTCCTAAATCTAATTCGGTTGTTAATGCAATAGATAAAGCTATTAGTGATGTAAAAAAAGGGAAAGGAGTAACTATACCAAGCAATTTGAAAGATGCTCATTATGAAGGTAGTTCTTCTTTAGGCCATGGTACAAATTATGTATATCCACACGATTTTCCTAATCATTATATTTATCAACAATATTTACCAAATGATATAAAACAAGAAATATACTATGAATATGGGGAAAATAAAGTTGAACAGACAACTAAGAATTATTGGGATAATATAAAATATAAGAAAAATAAGTAAAAGAAAAACAAATAGATGTATGTCTATTTGTTTTTTAATACAACTACTTCATATGGTTTTAAAGTAATAAAGGAAGAATCAATTTCATTATTTTGATAATTAGATAATTTTATTTGATAATCTTTATAATTTTGATTTTTCTTTAATTTATATTTAATGGTTCTATCTGAAAAATTAGATATACATACAATTTCTTCATTATCTTTTTTTCTTGAATAAATATAAACATTTTTATTTTTTGGATCTAAATCTAAATAAACGCCATCTTTAATTAATGGCTCATTCTTTCTAAACTCAATCAGCTTTTTGAAATAGTTTAAAATGGAATTCTCGTCTATTAAAGATTCTTTTACATTGATAAATGATTTATTCTCATTAACCTTTAACCATGGTATTTTAGTGGAAAATCCTGCATATTTTGAGTCATCCCATTGCATTGGGGTGCGAGCATTATCCCTTGTTCCATTATAAAGAGATTTCTTTATATATGATTTTGGGAGGTGCATTTTTTTCATCGTTTCGTTTATTGTATGAGTTTCCGTATCTTGAATTTCATCTAAGGAAGCAAAGTCTCCATTTGTCATGCCAATCTCTTGGCCTTGATAAATAAAAGGTGTCCCTTTTTGTAAATAACACATTGTTGCAAGCATCTTGCTTGATTCTTTTCGATATGTTGTAGATGAGGTATTAAATCTTCCAACAGATCTTCTTTGATCATGATTTTCAATAAATAAAGAATTCCAGCCTTCTTTATTACCATATTGCCATTTATCAAATGCTTTTTTTAAATTGACTAATTTGAATTTACGCATTAGCCATTTTACACCTAGATAATTATCAACACTAGTATGATCAAAATTAAAAATCATGTTTAGTTCATGACGATCTTTTCCAGCATACATTCTTGCATCTTCTAATGTAGTAAAACATGTTTCACCAACAGTCATACAATCATAATTATCTAGAACTGATAGATTTAAATTATTTAAAAATTCATGGATTCGAGGACCATTAACGAAAGATGAGGAACCTTTTACTAATAATTCATGACCACTTTTAAATGATTGATCTTTTGATAATAGGTTAATAACATCACATCTAAATCCATCAACACCTTTATCTAACCAGAATTTTAAAATCTTTTTCACTTCTTCTCTTACTTTTGGATTTTCCCAATTTAAATCTGGCTGTTCTTTAGTGAAAATTCTAAGATACCATTCATCAGTTAATTCATCATATTCCCAAGCTTTTCCACCGAAAAAACTTGTCCAATTGTTTGGAGGATTCTTTCCTTTACCTTTTTTCCAAATGTAAAAATCTCGATAAGGATTATCCTTTGATTTTCTTGATTCAATAAACCAAGGATGTTCACTAGATGTATGATTTACAACTAAATCCATGATTAGTCGAATGCCTCTTTTATGCATTTCTTTTAGCATCAAATCAAAGTCATCCATTGTTCCAAATGGAGGATAAATTGAACAATAATCAGAAATATCATATCCATTATCAGCTTGAGGAGAATTATAAACTGGAGAAAGCCAAACGCAATTAACACCTAATTCTTTTAAGTAATCTAATTTTGAGATGATACCTGGAATATCACCAAAACCATCTCCATTACTATCTTTAAAAGAACGAGGATATATTTGATAAATAACTGCATCTTTATACCAATTTGTATGTTTCATAGTCTTATTCTCCTAATTTATTTATTTGTAGATTACCAATCTTTTTATTGTAGATAAAATGATATCTTTCATCTTTATAACTTGTAGTAAAATCGATAATATTTTTACTAGGATAAGTAATCTTTTCGACTTGATGATATCGATATTCTTCATATTGATGATATATAGATTTTGTTTCTTCATCATATGTTGAAACATTATCACTAGTCATTATTAAACTACCAAAAATAGAATTTATAATATAGAGTGCTTTCTTTTGCTCTTGAGTTAATGTATTGTTATTCTTTCTTAAAATGTAAACATCTGGATCATTTAAGAAACCGACTCCACTAATATAAAAACGATTGATAGTATTTTGTAATGTTATTTTTGTTGATATTCTTTCTCTATGCATTATTTTCATGTAGAAAGCATCATCCCAACTTAAAGAAACATCACCACCAATTCTTAAATAATCACAAGTATTGAATGCACTAGCAAGAGGTAATCCACATCCTAATATTATTGTATTAGGCGTATATTTACGGATAAATTCCATTATTTCATTCATTCTTTCACCTCTTGATTTATCTTTTACACCGATACAACCAGCATAAAGAAAATCGATTTTTAAGAAATCAAATTTATTTTTTTCGACCATTTGAATTAAGATGTCTTTAATATAATTTTTTACTTCTTGCTTATCAAAATCTAATGGATAAAAACCAGACCAGTTAGTTCCTATTTTTAAAGGTTTATGGTTTTTGTCTTGAACAAACCAATCTGGATGAAGTTTAAATGTGGAGGATTTCTCTTCACATACTAATGGGGCAATCCAGATACCTGCGAGCATATTTTTTTGATGTATTTTATCAACTAGAGGTAATAACCCATGAGGGAATTTATTTTCATCTACTTCTAAGAAATCTCCTTCATAAGGAGCATATCCATCATCAATTTGGAATAATTCATAAGAAGAATCTAAAGCATTTAAATCATTAAGTAAAATTGTTTCATTAATGTTTTGATAATAGTTATACCATGATGTATATCCATTAATCTTACGATTGATTTTTAAATCATAACCTAATAGTTCTTTATATTGTTTATATAAGGATGGTAACTTTCCTTGAATAACAACAAAATCAAGTAATATAGAATCTGTATTTAATAATTTATGTTCACAATCACATTCAACAACGACTTGGTTTTTTGTGGAAAAGTTAAATATAGTAAAATAATTTTTATCATTTAATGATGCGAAAAGAGTATCGTTATTATTACTTGAGATTGAAGCAAAAGTGAACGCATGGAAATCACCTTTTCTAGAACCATATTTTTTGATATACCAATCACCGTAATATTTGAATCCATATATCTTTGATATTAATTTAGGAGTATATACGCTTGATCTTCTTCTGCCATTTCTTTTTGATGTGTGAGAATCTGTCCAAGATTGATAACCATTAGGCATAATTAAATCATCTTTATGATATGGGAAATCAAATTTCATGAAGAATTTTTTTAATTCTATTTGGCATTTTGGATGAATTTTAATGATGTATCTAACGCCATTATTTAAAGATATAATTTCTTTTTCGAGTTTATAATCTAAGTTTTCGTTTTCTTTTGATTTTAAGATTTTATCATTTTTTATGTATTTAATTTCCATGAGTTTTAATTTTCCCTTCAAAATTATCATATCGCAAAAAGATAGTATTTAGTAGATTAAAAATGAATTATCTTGTGAAAAAGAGATTTTTTAATTATTATTTACTCTTTTATTATTAAAATGTGTTAAACTATTTAATAGTTTATAGGAGGTTATATAGCTATGCTTAAAATAGATGTTATTTCTGGATTTTTAGGAGCAGGTAAAACAACACTCATTAAAAAAATGTTTGATTCAAATAGAATTAAGAATGAAAAAGTAGTAATTATTGAGAATGAATTTGGTGAAATTGGTATTGATGGATCATTTCTAAAAGATTCAGGCATTCAAATTAAAGAAATTAATGCTGGATGTATCTGTTGTTCTTTAGTAGGTGATTTTGAAAAATCTATTAAAGAAATTATTGATGTATATTCACCAGATAGAATTATTATTGAACCTTCTGGAGTAGGTAAATTATCAGATATCATTGAAGCAGTAAAAAATGTAGGGTTAGAAGAAATTAAAATTAACATTTTGGCTACTGTTGTCGATGGTGGGAAAGTTAAAATGTATTTAAAGAATTTTGGTGAGTTCTTTAAAGATCAAGTCAATTCTGCAGATACAATTATTGTTGCAAAAGTAGATAAAATTAGTGAAGAAAAATTAGTAGAAAGTGTGTCTTTAGTTAAAGAAGTAAATGCTAAAGCAAATATTATCACAACTAATATTGCTTCATTAGATCCAGATAAATTGATTTCATATTTAGAAGAAAAAGCTTCTATGCGTGATGAATTTATTGCTGAAGTTGAAGAAGAACATCATCACCACCATCATGACGAAAATGAAGAATGTTGTTGTGGACACCATCACCACCATCACGACGAAGATGAAGAGTGTTGCTGTGGACATCATCATGAGGATGAAGAATGTGATTGTCATCATGAACACCATCACCATCATCATGACGAAGATGAAGAATGCTGCTGCGGACACCATCGCCACCATCATGAAGATGAAGAATGTGAATGTCATCATGAACATCATCACCATCATGACGAAGATGAAGAATGTTGTTGCGGACATCATCACCACCATCATGGACATGATGCAGATGAAGTATTTGTTTCTTGGGGTATTGAAACACCGAGATCATTTACTTATGATGAATTAGATTCTTTCTTAAAAACATTATGTGATGAAGATGCAGGATTAGGCATGATTTTACGTAGTAAAGGTATTGTTCGCGCGAGTGATAATGATAAATGGTATTATTTTGATTTAGTCGCAGGTGATTATGAGATTAGAACAGGCGAACCAGATTACACAGGCAGAGTTGTTGTAATTGGTTCTAAATTAGATGAAGATAAGATTTCTTCATTATTTAATAAAAAGGCAATGTAAATATGAAAAAGATTCCAGTATTTTTTATTAGTGGTTTCCTCGATTCAGGAAAAACAACATTCATTATAGATACTTTAAAAAATGATATTAGTGATAATATGATGAAAACACTCCTTTTAGTGTGTGAGGAAGGGGAAGTAGAGTATAGTGAAGAATTACTAAAAGAAACAAATACAGTTGCAAAATACTTTGATACTTTAGAAAGTTTTGATTATAAACTTGTTTCCAAATATATAAAAGAAGTAAAACCAGATCGTATTGTTATTGAAATGAATGGGATGTGGGAACTTACAAAATTACAATTCCCAAGAGAAATTGAGATTGTTCAAGTTGTAACATTTATTGATGGAACAACTTTCGATGTGTATTTTAATAATATGCGACAAAAATTCACTGATATTATAAAACGTAGCCAAATATGTTGCTTTACTAAATTGGACGATCCAACTAAGATATTACCTTACCAAACAGCGTTAAAGTTAATATCTAATCGTTGTCAGTTTATGATTATGGATGAAAATATGCGTGCAAGTGATTTGTTTGAAGAACCATTACCATATGATATTAATGCACCTGTTATTCAAATAAAAGATGAAGATTACGGAACATTCTACATTGATACATTTGAAAATAAAGAACGCTATAATGGAAAAATAGTAGAGTATGATATAATGGTTGTATTAAGTGATAAATTACCTAAAGGAACATTTATCGCCGGTAGAATGATTATGAATTGCTGTGCAAATGATATTCAACTATATGGTTTTTTAGCTAAATCTAATATGGGTATAAAGTTAAAAGATCGTAGCTTTATTCACTTAAAAGCTAAAATATCTTACGAATGGACTGAAGAATATCAAGAAGAGGAATTAATGTTAGACCCAATTAGCATTGAAGAAATACCAAACAAAGAAGAAGTATTAAATTTAACAAATTAATAAATGAAAGGGGTAAAAGACTATGAAGAAACGTGATATTTATGTTGAAAATGAACAATCATATGTTAGACAAAAAGAACAAAGAGATCTTACATTTAATGGAATGTCCGCGACTGAATGGGCTTTAAACTCAAAAAGTGTTTGGAAAGATATGCCTTCAATGAAAGTGGATTCTAGAATTCAAGGAATGGATGTTTTACCAAATGATTTGATAGATAAAATTATTTATATGTATTCAAAAGAAGAAGATAAAATACTTGATCCTTTAATGGGTAGTGGTACAACAATTATTTCTTCTATTCATAATAATCGTTATTGTTACGGCTTTGAAATTAATAAAAATCGATTTTTAGTTGCAGAAGATAATATTTTATCTTCGTTAAATCTTTTAGTTAATAGTGGTTATGAGATATATAATGAAGATGCTCTAGTTGGATTAGATCGAATCGGTGATAATTCAGTTCAATTAGTTATTACTTCTCCTTCTATTCCTTGCCTTAAAAATCCAAAAGAAGATAGTGATAATTTAGATGAATTAGGATATGAAGACTATCTAAATAAAATGGATGTTTTGATGGATAAATTATTTCGAGTAACAAAGAATGGTGGATACGCTGTTTTTGTTGTATCAGATTATCGTAATATTAAAGCGAAAGAGCCATATGTAGAATTACATGCAGACATCGCAAAATGTGGCAAAAAAGCAGGATTTTTATATCAAGATTTAATTATTTATGATCACAATGACCAAAGAGGATTATTACTTCTTGGTTATCCAAAAGTATTTTATGCAAACCTTAATCACACTTACATTGTGATATTAAGAAAGGCTGATTAATAATGAAAAAAAATGGATATCTATTTATTGTTTTTTTATGTTCTTTTTGTTTATTGAGTTGTAATAATAATGATACAAGATTAGCTTCTTATAATGAAACTAAGATGGTTTCTTTTATTGATGAAGCAAACGCTTTATCTATAAGAATAATAAAAAATGATGATGAATATGGAATAATAAAAACACCAACTTCAATGAGAATTATTGAAGAGGATATTTTATATATTATAAAAGATAATACTTACTATTCTTCTGAAGAAGGTGCTCTCGATTTAGAATTAAAAGATGATGCATTACAAAATATTGAGTTTTTTGTGGAAAAATTTGCATTTTCTTATAAAGAATTTCTTAATGATTTAAAATATGTAAAGAATGTAAATTATATGGGTAGAGAATGTTATGAATATAACTTACCATTAGATAATGGTAGTGATGGATTCTCGGGATGGAAATATACTATTGATATTGAAACGGGGTTTGCATTATCGAGAAATACTTATGGTCCAAATAAAGATTTTTTTGATTCGTTTAAATTAAGTTTTGAGTGTCTAGAATTTTTGCTTGATTAACCTAAAGCGATATCTAATATCATCATTAATATAAATCCAATTGCACTGGCGATAGTTGAAATAAAACTACTATCGCCATTTTTTGCTTCTGGAATTATTTCATCTATCACTACAAAAAGCATAGCTCCTGCAGCAAAGGAAAGTAAATAAGGCAATATTTTTATCATTGTATTAGCAAGAATTAAAGTTATTAAACCTCCTATAGGTTCTACAATTCCAGATAAACTCCCAAAAAGAAATGATTTAAATCTAGTTTTTCCATTAGCTTTTAATGGTAATGAAATGATTGCTCCTTCTGGAATATTTTGGATAGCGATTCCAAGAGATAAAGAGAACGCACTTAATAAACTTATTGTTGGATCTTTTAATATTACACCAGAAAAAATTACACCAACTGCCATTCCTTCAGGAATATTATGTAAGGTTATTGCAAGTATCATCAAGAATATTTTATTTTTCTTTTTTGGGATATTCCCTTTTATATCTTTATTTAAATTCTTTATGATGATTTCAATAATGATAAATAGGATAAAACCTACTCCAATACCAATACTTGGAGGGATCCAGGCTGCAATATTTTGTTTTTCTGCCATTTCAATAGACGGAACAATTAAAGAAAAAAATGATGCTGCAATCATAACTCCAGAAGAAAGTCCTAAAAGAAATTTTTCGATTTTATCTGTCATTTTATTTTGCATAAAAAAGACCATACTAGATCCTAAAAATGTTCCTATGAAAGGAATTAGTAATCCGAACAAAGTTTCTTTAATCATTCTTTCACCTATTCTTCTTATTCAAATTAATATATGAAGAAATAATAATTTGTTTCATCTTAGAAATATTATTATTAATAAAGCGTTGAAGTTTATCATATATATTTTTATTCCAGTATGTTAATATAATATGTGTTTTTAATTTGTCCTTGTAGCTCAGCTGGATAGAGCATCCGCCTCCTAAGCGGAAGGTCGTGCGTTCGAATCGCATTAAGGACGCCATATGAAAATCAAAGTATTGATACAAAAATCAGTACTTTTTTTGTTTTTAAGGGGTAAAATCGGCATTTTAGACCACTTTTATGCTTCACTTTT
Organism: Caryophanales bacterium; assembly: GCA_029006735.1. Lineage (GTDB taxonomy): Bacteria > Bacillota_I > Bacilli_A > RFN20 > CAG-449 > UBA3210. The sequence continues at coordinate 94,635 of JAQXGN010000020.1, read as the reverse complement.
GGATTTGATGGGCTAATGACAAAAGTCGATTTGTATCAATTTTGTTCTTTTAACTAGGGTCTTTATAACAAAACAAGATAAATGTACGGATTCGAAATTTATCTTTAATGAGTCAAAACGCGATTAAATAAATGAACTCATAAATTGATTTAATGGGTCATTTATGATACAATAAATATGAAAATGACCCAGGAGGATAAACCATGTATCAAGAATCTAATATTGTAGAACTTAAAGAAGTGTTAATTGATGATGTAAAAAAAGAAATTGTAGCTTTTTTAAACACTAATGGCGGAACCATCTTTGTTGGAGTAAAAGATGATGGCACAATCATACCTTTTTTAGATCAAAAAGAAAAAGATTCTATGGATTGCAAAATTGCAAATTGGATTTCAGATGCTTTTTTCCCAAACACTTCACATTTAATTAAACACTATTTCAATAATGACAACGTTCTTGTGATTGAAGTGTTGGTAGGAGAAGAAAAACCTTATTACTTGAAAGAAAAGGGACCTAAACCATCTGGAGTCTATAAAAGAGTTGGTTCAACAATTAGGATGGCTAATGATAGCGAAATACTATTGATGCTACTTGATTCAAAGAAATATAGTTATGAAGATGATATATCTGAAGAGCAGGAATTAACATTTAAATACTTTAATGAAATCTGTGATGATAACAATCTGCCTCACGATGAAAGAAATATGAAATCTCTACGAATGATTAACAAAGATGGATTATATACAAATTTAGCATTATTAATGTCAGATCAATCTCCAATCGTAGTAAAATTTGCTAAATATGATAGTCAATTGAATTTTAAAGTTAAAAAAGAGTATAAAGGGCCTTTGCTTAAGGTTATGAATAACGTATTAGAAAATGCGGCAAACTATAATGATATATCAGCTATTATCGATGGTACTTCATGGCAAAGAAGAGAAACGGTTTCGTATCCTGGAGCTTCCTTACGTGAATCTATTTTAAATGCATTTTGTCATAGTAATTATTTCATAAGATCAAACATAAAAATCGAATTCTATAATGATAAAGTTAAAATCACAAATCCAGGTGGAATTTATCAAGCAACCTTAGAGCAGATACTTGATGGAGTTCAAACATATAGAAACCCTGGATTAGTTAATATATTAAATAAATTACATTTTATTGAAAATTTCGGTACTGGTATTCCAAGAATATTGGAAGCTTATAAAAATTCGAAGATAAAAGTAGATTTTTCAGTCAGTGAAAACTTTTTTATCGTTAAACTTCCTAATTTAAATTACAATGACCCAATAAATGACCCAATAAATGACCCAATAAAATCAGTTGTTGATAATGCTTTAAATGATGTTGATTTGAGCATTTTAAGAACTATTCAACAAAAGCCAGGTTTAAATGCAAAACACATTACAGAGAAACTGCGTCTTCAATATTCCAATATTACCGTAGATATAGTTAAAAACTCATTAAAAAGAAAACTATCAAAATATGTTGAATTTAGAGGACCATTAAAGACGGGTGGATATTTTGTTATATATGAGTAAATTAAAATCTCAACAATTATTGGAATATTTATCGATATTAGACTCTCTTTGTTATTTGGCTTAATCTATTATTTAGAAGATTAATTATCTGAATTTGCTAAAATCCTAATGGTAATACACCTGAAAATGCTGGAGAACTTATATTAACATTTAATGGAATAGCAGCTATTGGTGGATTAGCTATTCTGATTGCAGCATATATTCCTGCTTTGATTATATTGCTAAATTCATGTGTTTCATTAATATTTTAATCAAAAATAGAAAGTCAACTTTAAAACGCATTAGAATAATCAATTACATTTATGATGTTATACTAATTTCGTTTGTTATATTTAGTGTTATAAAAATAGTTTTATTTAGAACTGTAATTGCATAATTATAATATTTTGCGTAATTCATATTCCACCTTTGTATCAATATTGTCATTTACACACATATGAAAGATCTAGTTTTGATACACTTCACTTGCTATCAAAACTTTTTTATTTAGTGTTATTTTGTGCTTTTTAGATGACAACACTATAAAAATAACTACCATTTTATTTACTATATATGTTATAAAAGTATTATTAAGAGAAATTGATGAAATTAATTTTGATAATGTTATTTTTGATTCATCAAAAAAAGAAGAGTAATTTTATTCTTTTATCATAGCAAGGAGGAGATTATATGAATTATAAAAGTTTTGATGCTTTAAAAAGGTTATATTTTGTAAGAACAAGTGGAACGAAAGAAGAAGATGAAGCTGCAGATATCATTATTGATGAATGTAAGAAAATAGGAGTAGAAGCACATAAAGAAGAATTTGAAGTTGATGGATATAATCCAATAAAAGCAAGTTTATTTTTTCCCAGTTTAGACAAAGAGTATGATTGTGCAGTTGTTGGATTAAGTGGATGTACTCCTAAATCTGGTTTAGAAAAAGAATTTGCTTATGTTTCTTCTTATGAAGATGCACGCATTCAAGATATAAAAGATAAGATTTGTTTAGTTACTGGTAAATTAGTTAATTATAAATTATATAAAGCTTTATGTGATGGAAAAGCAGCTGGATTAATTCTTACAACAGGAAGTGTATATAAAGATGATAAGGATGTAGATTTAGATCCTTATATGTATCGAGAAAGACATCTAAAAAATGGGAAACTTCCTGCAGTATGTATTCGTATGAAGGATGGTGAAGAATTAGTAAGAGCAATGCCAAAAACAGTTAGAATGATTGTTGAACAAGTTGAGGTAAAGAATAAATCTCATAATGTTGTCGCATGTATAAAAGGTAGTGAATTAGAAGATGAAATAATCTCTTTTACTGCTCATTATGATTCAGTTAGTTTTTCAAAAGGTGCATATGATAATGCAACAGGATCAACTACTATTTTACAATTACTAGCTTATTTTAAAGAACATACACCAAAAAGATCATTACGATTTGTTTGGTGTGGGAGTGAAGAATGTGGTTTACTTGGTTCAAAAGCTTATGTAAAAGCACATGAAGACGAATTAAATAAATATGTTTTATCAATTAATGTTGATATGACAGGTGTTACATTGGGATATGATATTGCTTGTTGCACAAGTGAAATGTCTTTAGTTAACTACATTAATTATTTAGGGATGATTGAAGGATTCCCAATTATTGCTAGACAAGGTGTTTATTCTTCTGATTCTACTCCTTTTGCAGATGCAAAAGTTCCAGCATTATCTTTTGCTAGAATATCTTCTCAAGGAGGAGCAACAATTCATTCTCACGATGATGTTATCGATTTTTTAAGTGAAGAAAATTATTATAGAACATGTGATTTTATTGCTAAATTTGCTTCAATCATGATAAATTCACGAGTTTTCCCAGTAGAGAGAAGTATTCCAAATAATATGGTTGAAGAAATTGATAAATATTATGGAAGAAAAGAATAATAAAAAACAATAAATAAACTTTTATTTAAGTAAATATTAATTTAAAATATCAGTATAAAAAGAAGAGGTATAATATGAAATATAGTGGAACAATTTCTCGTGGAGTTAGAACTCCAATTATTAAAGAAGGCGATGATTTAGCTGCAATTGTAGTTGATTCAGTATGCAAATGCGTAGAAGAAGCACATCTTGAATTAAATGATAAAGATGTTGTAGCTATTACGGAAGCGGTTGTTGGTATTTCTCAAGGAAACTATGCTACTGCAGATCAAATTGCTAAAGATGTAAAAAATAAATTTGGAGATGCTACAGTTGGATTGATATTCCCAATTATGTCAAGAAATAGATTCTCAATGGTTTTAAGAGGGATCACTAGAGGATTAAAGAAGGTTATTATTCAATTTTCTTATCCTGGAGATGAAGTAGGCAATAAATTAATTTCTGTTGATGATTTATATGATAGTGGTGTTAATCCATATAAAGATGCATTTACATTAGATGAATTTAAAAAGATTTTCCCAAATACTATTCATGAGTTTACAGGCGTTGATTATTTATCATTTTATAAGGAAATTGCAGAATGTGAATGCGAAGTAATTTTGGCAAATGATCCACGTGCAATTTTAAAATATACAGATAATGTTATTGTTGCATCTATTCATGATCGTAAATTAAATAAAAAGAGATTATTATCTGCCGGGGCAAAGAAAGTTTATTGTCTAGATGAATTAATGACTTCTCCAGTTGATGGTTCTGGTTATAATGATAAATATGGATTATTAGGTTCTAATCTAGCTACTGATAACTCAGTAAAATTATTCCCAATTCATTGCGATGAATTAGTATTAGATATTCAATCAAGATTAAATAAAATTTTCCATAAAAACATTGAAGTTATGGTATATGGCGATGGTGCATTTAAAGACCCACAAGGTGGTATTTGGGAGTTAGCAGATCCTGTTGTTTCTCCTGCTCATACAAGTGGATTATTAGGAACACCAAATGAATTAAAATTAAAGTATATTTCTGATAATGTATTAAAAGATTTACATGGTGATGAACTTAAAGAAGCAATGATTAAGATGATTAAAGAAAAAGATGCTAACTTAAAAGGTAAGATGGTTACCCAAGGTACAACTCCTCGTCAAATTACTGATTTATTAGGCTCTTTATCTGATTTAACTTCTGGATCAGGCGATAAAGGTACACCTGTTGTTTTAATTCAAAATTATTTTTCTAATTATTCTAATCAATAATTACTAATCATAAAGTATTTTATAGAGCAATATTATATTTATTGCTCTTTTTTGTGCCTATATTTACATGTCACAATAGACATTTTTCATATGAAGTGGTTTAATATTGATTGTAAAACAATCAATTTTGGAAAATATATTATGAAAATAAAAAAATATGGTTTTAATAAAAAAAATGAAATAAAAATTTCAGTAGTGATGTCTATATTATCTTTAATCGCGCTTTCTTATTTGTCTTCTTGTAATAATTCTTTGAAAAATGATTACGATAATATCAAAGAATACATTAAAGGAGAAGCAATTGATGTAAAACGAATTGATTTATTTAAAAACAATATGATATTTTTTTTCAATCAAGAATCATTCCAAAAAGAAATGATTCCAGTCTATAAATACCAATTGAAGGATAATACTAATGAATATCTTTATTCTTATAATGATAAGAATTCTTATAGTTATGATTATGAAAAAGATGCATATTTGGTATATGGTTCATTTAATGGAGTTTATGATGCTTATTATTGTTCATACATAGGAGAAATTGGATATTTATCTTCATCTTGTTCAATCAAGCTGTATGAAGAATCTAATTTTTTAGAAATTGAAATCGATAATAAAAAGAATGAATCACTTAATATTAATGATTATCATGCGATTATTAATAATGAGATTAATAATATGATGAATGAAAAAGATGAACTTATTCAGACAATTAATACTCAGAGTAATCAATTATCATTGTCTGCTACTTACACTTTTTATATTGATTTAAATTCTTTTGAAAGTTTTGATTACGCGATTGGAGATAGTAATGATAGTATCCATAAAAATGTGGTGAAACAAGATAGAATTGGAACATATGCTTCTTCATATTTTTCTTGCTTTGGTGAAAGTAATATAACATATATTTTAGGTGGAAAAAGTAATGTATTAGAAGTAAGTAAATTCGCTTATGGTAAAGATGAAAAATATCTTCCACTATCATCGACAATTAATACAATTACTATCAATAATCAGTTATATGAAAACACATCTGGGCATTATGGAGAAGTATTAATAGAAGTAAGTCCATCTTTTGATTATGAAAAATGTATTTGTAATCATTTAGAATCAAACTATAGAAATTTAAGTATGAGTGAAGAAGATTATTCAAAATTCATCAACCAAAGAGTTATAAAATATTCTTTAAATAATACGAATTATTATATTAATACAAAAGAATCTGTATCGTATAGTGAAAATATAGGAGAATATGGTTCTTATATTTTTATTAACGTTTTATACCATTAGTCGATTTGTACTTTTTTGAATAAAAATCTTAATGATGACTAATAATATGATTGTGTTAATCACAAGAAAGGATTTTTTATGAAAAAAAACAAAGTAACTTGTCGTCATTGTAAAGAAGAAAAGAATTGGGAGATTGCTCTTCCTAATGGAGAAGTATTTACTAAACACTATCCAACAAAAAAAGAGTGCGTAAAGAAAGCTAGAGAACTTGCAGAAGAATATGCTTGCGATTTAGTTATCGAAAATAAATACACAAGATAAGAATAAATACATAATGTATATGAATTAATCATATACATTTTTATTTTTTTGTATTATTATCAAATTGATAAAGGTGATAATATGCAATTGAGAGATGATATTAAAAATTTTATTAATTCCATTCCTAGTAATGTTACTTTAGTTGCCGCAACAAAGTATGTTTCTTTTGAAGAAATGAAAGTTTTATTTGATAATGGAATTAATAATTTTGGGGAGAACAGAATAGATGCATTCTTAGATAAATATGAACATTTAAAAGAATATGATATCAAGTGGCATTTTATTGGCCATTTACAAAGAAATAAAGCAAAATATGTGATTGATAAAATAGATTACTTACATTCTTTAGATTCATTAGAACTAGCATATTTTATTAATAAAAAAAGAAAAACACCATTAAAGTGCTTTATTGAAGTCGCGATTAATAATGAAGAAAACAAAAATGGGGTAGAATTAGATAATATTTATCACTTTGTAGAAGAAATATTGAAACTAGAAAACATTGAACTAATTGGCTTAATGATGATGAGTGTTAGATATTCTTCACATGAAGAATTATTAAATCAATTTGATAAGATTTTACAATTAAGAGAAAATTTAGAAAAAGAATATAATATTAAACTCCCATACTTATCTATGGGCATGAGTGATGATTATATTGAAGCTATTTCTAAAGGTGCGACTCATATTAGACTAGGGAGGATACTATTTAAAGAATAGTAACTTTCCATTTTACTTTTATTTCTTACTATACATTTTGCATAATTTATCAAAAATAAATGCAATTTATCTTTGATAAATGTCGATTTATAATGTAGAAAAGGAGTATTATTATGAGAAAAATAATCGAGTTAAAAAAGGATTTCAAATTCTATTATAAGAATAATGAATCAATACTAGTTGATTTGCCACATACTTGGAATAATATTGATGGGGCAGATGGTGGGGATGATTATTATCGTTCAACATGTGTTTATGAAAAAGAATTTGATAAGATTGATATTTTAGAAGATGAAGTTGTATATCTTCAATTTCATGGAGTTAACGCTAGTGCAAGAGTGTTTTTAAATGGAAAAGAAGTAATTTATCATAATGGGGGATATTCAACATTTAGAAAAGAGATTACACCATTATTATTAGATCATAATGTATTGAAAATTCTAGTTGATAATAGCGTCAATGATTATGTTTATCCTCAAAGAGCAGACTTTACTTTCTATGGTGGAATATATCGAGAAGTAGAAATCCTTATTTGTAATAAGAAACATTTTGACCTAGATTATTTTGGTGGACCAGGCTTTAAATATATAACAAAATGTCATGATGATGATGCAGAAGTAATTGTTGAAGGATATTTAGTAAATTCTTCTTCGGTAAAATGGACTTTATTTGATAAATAAGGTAATGTTGTTTCTTCTTCTAGTGGAAGTAAAACTTCTCTATTAGTTAAGAATGCACATAGATGGGATGGAATTAATGATCCATATCTTTATGAATTAGTTGGTCAAATAGTTGAAGAAGATAAAGTATTAGATGAAGTAAAATGTAAAGTAGGAATTAGAGAGTTTTATATTGATAAAGAAAAAGGCTTCTTCTTAAATGGTAAATCTTATCCTTTGCATGGTGTTTCTCGTCATCAAGATAGAAAAGGTTTAGGTAATGCTTTAACTTTAGAACATATGAAAGAAGATTTATCTTATATTAAAGAAATTGGTGCAAATACAATTCGACTTGCTCATTATCAACATAATCAAAAAGTATATGACTTATGCGATGAGATGGGATTTGTTTTATGGGCAGAAATTCCATACATTAGTGAACATATGCCAAACGATAGAGCAAGAGAAAATGTCGTCAGCCAAATGAAAGAATTAGTGATTCAAAACTTTAATCATCCAAGTATTGTTACATGGGGTCTTTCTAATGAAATAACAATCAAAGTAACAAATAAAAAGGATATGATTGAAGAGCATAAAAAGTTAAATAAAATGGTCAAAGAACTTGATGAAACTCGTCCAACAAGTATAGCTTGTTATGCAATGTGTAGCATGTTTAATCCAATTAGTAAAATTACAGATTTAGTTGGTTGGAATTTATATTTAGGCTGGTATGTCCCATTTAAATGGTTAAATGATGCTTGGATTAGTTTATATCATTTATTTTGTAAAAAAAATCCTCTTTGTTATTCTGAATATGGATCAGAAGGTATGCCAAATCTTCATTCTTCACATCCTGTAAGAGGTGACCATACAGAAGAATATCAAGCTATTTATCACGAGTATATGGTTAAATGCTTTAAACGCCATCCATATTTATGGGGGACATATGTATGGAATATGTTTGATTTTGCTGCAGATGCTCGTGATCAAGGCGGAGAACCAGGCATGAACCATAAAGGATTAATGACTTATGATAGAAAAACTAAAAAGGATAGTTTCTATTTATATAAGTGTTATTGGAATAAAGAACCAATGATTCATATTTGCTCAAAAAGGTATGTTAATCGAGTAGAGAAAAAAACATTAGTAAAGGTGTATTCAAATCAAGATGAAGTTGAATTATATAATAATGGAAAATTAATAAAAAAATTATTCTCAAAAGATCATATATTTAAATTCAAAGTCAATCTTGAAAAAGAAAATGATATTATTGTTAAATCTGGTGGTTTAACTGATGAAACAAAGATTATAAAAGTTAGTAAAAAAGATCCTAGTTATATTTTGAAAAAAGGTAAATCACAAAACTGGGTTAAATAATTAGAAAGGAAATTGATATGGAATTACCATTTACAATTGATTTAAAAGATAAAGTAGTAGTTATTACAGGTGCTGGAGGAGTTATTTGTTCTTATTTAGCTAAGGCAATTGCTAAATGTGGTGCGAAGGTAGCTTTATTAGATTTAAAAAAAGAAAGTGCACAAAATTGGGCAGATGAGATTGTTTTAGAAGGGGGAAAAGCTAAAGGATATGAGGCCAATGTTTTAAAAAGAGATTCATTAGAGTTATGTCATAAACAAGTTCTAGAAGATTTTGGCCCTTGTGATATTTTAATTAATGGGGCAGGAGGAAATAATCCACGTGCTACAACAGATAATGAATATTTTGAACTTGGTGATGAATTAAAACAAATGAAAACATTTTTTAATCTTGATGAAGCGGGTGTAGAGTTTGTTTTCAATTTAAACTTCATTGGTACTTTATTACCAACACAAGTATTCGCTCAAGATATGCTTAATAGGCAAGGATGCTCAATATTAAATATATCTTCAATGAATGCATATACTCCTTTAACAAAGATTCCTGCTTATAGTGGAGCAAAGGCAGCAGTAAGTAATTTTACTCAATGGTTAGCAGTTCATTTTTCTCATATTGGTATTAGAGTAAATGCAATCGCTCCTGGATTTTTCTCTACTGCACAAAATGCTAAATTATTATGGAATGATGATGGAACTCCAACTCCTAGAACTGGCAAGATTTTAGCTGCTACTCCAATGGGAAGATTTGGTGAAGTTGATGAATTAGTTGGTGCAACATTATTCTTGTGTTCAGAAAAAGCTGCAAGCTTTATTACGGGTATTTGTATTCCAATTGATGGTGGATTTTCATCATATTCAGGAGTATAGATTTAAGGAGAAATATTTATGAAATTAACATTTAGATGGTATGGATTAAATGATATAATTCCACTACAATATTTAAGACAAATTCCAAATCTAAGTGGCGTTGTTACTGCAGTATATGATGTTCCTGTTGGAGAAATATGGCCATTAGAATCTTTGGAAAAATTAAAAATAGCATGTGAAGAACACGATTTACAAATGGAAGTAATTGAATCAATTCCTGTTCACGAAGATATTAAATTAGGTAAATTTACTAGAGACTATTACATCGCTAATTACATTGAAAATTTAAGAAGATGCGCTAGTGTTGGAGTTAAATGCGTTTGTTATAATTTCATGCCAGTATTTGATTGGTTAAGAACTGAACTATATCATAAAAACAAAGATGGATCGACATCATTAAGTTATTCTTATGATGATTTTATTAAAGTAGATCCAAAGAATTTACATCTTCCAGGATGGGATGAATCTTATTCTCCTTCTGAACTACAAAATCTATTAAATGAATATAGTAATGTTACTCACGATCAATTATTTGAAAACTTAGTATATTTTTTAGAAAGAGTAATTCCTGTATGTGAAGAAGTCGGTATTAATATGGCAATTCATCCAGATGATCCACCTTGGGATGTATTTGGTTTACCTAGAATTATTTCTACTGAAAAAGATATGGATAGATTATTTAATAGAGTTCCATCTTTAAATAATGGTGTAACATTTTGTACAGGTAGTTTTGGCGCAGGAAGAAATAATGATTTATATAGAATGATTGACAAGTATTCTAAACAAGGTAGAGTTCATTTTGCTCACCTAAGAAATGTCTTATATACAGATGATAAAGATTCTTTTTGTGAAGTTGGACATATCTCTAAAGATGGATCAATTGATATGGCTAAAATAGTTGAGATTTTAGTGAAAAATAAGTTCGATGGCTATGTTAGACCAGATCATGGAAGAAATATTTGGGGAGAGGATGCAAAACCTGGCTATGGTTTATTTGATAGAGCATTAGGATGTGCTTATATCAATGGATTATTCGAAGCATATGAAAAAGTAAATAAATAATTGAAAGGGGTAAATTATGAAAGAATTTATGGATAAAGATTTTTTGCTAAATAATGATACTGCAAAAATCTTATATCATGATCATGCGAAAAATATGCCTATCTATGATTATCATTGTCATTTACCAATTAAAGATATTTATGAAGATCGTCATTTTTCTGATGTTGTAGAATTATGGTTAGTTGATGGTAAATTCGGCGATCATTACAAATGGAGAGCATTAAGAAATAATGGTGTAGAAGAAAAATATATAATGGGAGATGCATCTAATAAAGAAAAATTCTTGAAATGGGCAGAAACTCTTCCTTATACATTAGGTAATCCTTTATATCATTGGTCACATTTAGAGTTGAAAAGATATTTTAATATCGAAGAAACTTTGAGTTTAAAAAATGCTGATGAAATATATGAGAAAATGAATGATTTTCTTAGAAATCATGGGGTAAGAGACATCATAAATATGAGTAATGTTGATACTATTTGTACAACAGATGATCCTATTGATGATTTAAAATATCATATTTTATTAAAAGAAGATAAATCATTTAAAACTCATGTTTATCCTTCATTTAGGCCAGATAAAATTTTAAATATTGATGCTTGCCAATTTAAAGAATATATCGATAGATTAAGTGAAGTAGTTAATTATTCTATTTGTGATATTGATTCATTAGAAAAAGCATTGATAGATAGAATAGATTTTTTTCATCAAGTAGGTTGTAGAATTGCAGATCATGGATTAGAAGAAGTAGTATATGATGATTCTACAAAAGAAGAAATCGATATAATATTGAAAAAAGGATTAGATGGGATAAAATTAACTGCGATTGAACTAGCAAAATATAAAAGTTATATTAATGTTTTCCTAGGAAAAGAATACTTCTCTCGTGGTTGGGTTCAACAATATCATATGAAAGCATTAAGAAATAATTCTAAACGCATGTTTAATTCATATGGTCCAGATATTGGTTATGATTCAATTAATGATGGTTGTTGTGCATTGGCATTATCAAAAACATTAAGTAAATTAGATGAAACAAATGAATTACCAAAGACTATTCTTTATTCTTTGAATCCTAGTGATATGGAAGTAATTGCAACAGTGGCATTTTGTTTTGGTGAAGGAAATAATCCAGGGAAAATGCAACTAGGTTCTGGGTGGTGGTTTTTAGATCAGAAAGATGGTATGCAAAAACAATTGACCGCTTTATCTAATTTAGGGTTATTATCTCGATTTATTGGTATGTTAACAGATTCTCGTTCCTTCTTATCTTATACGCGTCATGAGTATTTTAGGAGAATTCTTTGTAACTTTGTGGGAAATCTTATTGAAGAAGGAGAATATCCAAATGATATTGAGTTTGTTGGTAAAATGATTGAAGATATTTGTTTCAATAATGCAAAAAAGTATTTTGATGATAATAGAAAATAGGAGTTATTTATGGATATAATGGAAAGAATTAAAGAAATCAAACTTGTTCCTGTAGTAGTTTTAAATAGAGTAGAAGACACTCTTACTGTACTAGAAGGATTACATAAAGGAGATGTTCCTATCGCAGAGATTTGCTTTAGAACACCTTGTGCAGCAGAATGCATTAAACTAGCAGTAGAAACATATCCAGATAGTTTAATAGGAGCGGGCACAGTAATTAATGAAGAGCAATGTAAAGAGGCTATTAAATGTGGAGCAAAGTTTATCGTTTCTCCAGGTTTAAGCAAAAAAGTTGCATTAGTTTGTAAAGAGAATAATGTACCATATTTACCAGGCGTAGTTACACCAAGTGAAATTATGGCAGCATTAGAGTTAGGATTAACAACATTAAAGTTCTTCCCTGCAGATGTATATGGTGGATTAAAAGCAATAAAAGCATTAGGTGCAGCTTTCCCACAATGTAAATTTATGCCAACGGGTGGTGTAGATAATTCTAATCTAAAAGATTTCATAGCTTGCGATAAGATTATCGCTTGTGGAGGTTCTTGGATTGTTAAAGGTAGTCAAGAAGATATTATTAGAACTTGTTTAGAAGCTAGAAAGATAATAAAAGGAGAATAAAGATATGGCAAAAATAGTAACAATGGGAGAAATCATGTTAAGATTATCATCAAGCAATAATTCTCGATTCGTTCAATGCCAAGAATTTGATGCTTGTTATGGAGGAGGAGAAGCTAATGTTGCAGTCTCTTTAGCAAATTATGGACATGATGCATATTTTGTTAGTAAAGTTCCTCCACATGAAATTGGCCAATGTGCAGTTAATGCATTAAGAAGATATGGAGTAAAAACTGATTACATCGCTCGAGGTGGAGATAGATTAGGTATTTATTATTTGGAAACAGGCGCATCAATGCGCCCAAGTAAAGTCATCTATGATCGTGCTCATTCTTCTATTTCAGAAGCTAGTGAAGATGATTTTGATTTTGATCAAATATTTGAAGGAGCATCTTGGTTCCATTGGTCAGGAATTACTCCTGCATTATCCGATAAAACTGCAGAAATATTAAAGAAAGCATGCATTATTGCTAAAAAACATGGAGTAACTATTTCTTGTGATTTAAATTTCCGTAAAAAATTATGGACAAGTGAAAAAGCTATTTCGGTTATGCGTCCTTTAATGGAATATGTTGATGTTTGTATTGGCAATGAAGAAGATGCTCAATTATGTTTAGGTTTTAAACCTGATGCAGATGTTGAAAAGGGAAATACTGATGCTTCTGGTTATTTGAAAATATTTGAACAAATGGCAAAAGAATTTTCCTTTAAATATGTTGTTTCTACTTTAAGAGAATCATATTCTGCATCATATAATGGATGGAAAGCATTAATCTATAATGGAAAACAGTTCTATGAATCTAAGCATTATGACATTAATCCAATTATTGATCGTGTCGGTGGAGGGGATTCATTCTCTGGTGGATTAATTCATGGATTATTAAAATATTCTTTTGATCAAGAAAAAGCATTAGAGTTTGCAGTCGCTGCAAGTGCATTAAAACATACTATTCCTGGCGATTTCAATTTAGTTAGTGAAAGTGAAGTTATTGCATTAGCTCAAGGAGATGCTTCAGGTAGAGTACAAAGATAGTTTTTAAGATATAGATATGAATGTAGGAATTATTGGCGCAGGAACAATTGCAAAAAGAATGGCAAAAACATTGAATGCATTAAAGGATTTTAATGCTTATGCAATTGCATCTAGAAATATTGATAAAGCAAATAAGTTTGCTAAGAAGTATCATTTTAATAAAGCATATGGGAATTATGAGGAAATGCTAAAGGATGAGAAAGTTGAATTAGTCTATATTGCTACTCCTCATGCTTTTCATTATGAACAAATGTTATTATGTCTAAAATATAATAAACCAGTAATCTGTGAAAAATCATTTACTGCAAGTTTACTAGACACAATAGATATTTACAAAAAATTTGAAGAAAAAAAACTATTTGTTACAGAGGCTCTTTGGACAAATTATTTACCTTCAATGCAAGTGATTAAAGATTTAATATATAAAAAAAATATTATTGGTGATATTAAAAAGGTTGATTCATATTTTATTACACCTTTAAAGCATAAAGAACGAATTATAAAAAAAGAATTAGGTGGAGGAGTAATATTAGATATTGGAATTTATACAATTAACTTCCTTCTTGCGATTTTAGGTGATAATTATAAAAATTATGAAGTTCTATCTAAAAAAATGATTAATGATATTGAGATTAAATTAGATCTTAAAATAAATTATGAAAATGCAATTGGTATTGCTCATAACGATGGAACTAGACTTGGTTCAATGAAAGTAAAAATAGCTGGAGAAAAAGGGAAAATTGTTATTGACAATGTTACTTGTCCAAATTACATTTTCATTTATCAAGGAATATTATTAAAAAAGGTTATTCATTTTAAAAAGATTACTGGGTTTGAATATCAACTATACGAATGTAAAAACGCAATTGAAAAAAAGGAAGTTGAAGCAAAGAGTTGGACTCATAAGCAAAGTATTGAAATAGCAAAAATCATGGAAGAACTCGTTAATTAATATTTACTTATCGCTAAAAAGTCTATTGTTTTGTAATATTAATGAAAAAATCACCATACATTTAAATGGTGATTTTTATATTATATCGATTATTATTTTATTTATTAGGAATAATATTAACAACTATTGGCTTAGTATATTTCATAATCTATATATCTTTGTTTTCAATGGGTTTTTCCTTATTAGAATACCTTGAAGTAACATTATCTAGATTTGAAGCTTACTTATTACCTATTGGAATAATAATTATTGTTTTTTCAATTTATTTTGATAATGGATGGAATAAATTTGTTAGAAGGAATAAAGACCGATAGCTTTTTTTACTCTTTCAACTGTTTCATCAGCAATCTTACTTGCTTTTAATGCACCATCATGAAGAACTTTATCAATTATTCCAGATTCTATGACTTTAGTATATTTACTTTGTATATCTTCTAAGAAAGCACATACTACATCAGCGACAGCTTTTTTAAATTCACCATATCTTTGATTAACAAATTCTTTTTCTGCTTCTTCAATAGTAATACCTTTTAAGCAAGAATAGATCGTTAATAAATTAGAGATACCAGGTTTATTCTCTTTATCATATTTTACTTCTGAACCTAAATCAGTTACAGCAGACATAATCTTTTTACGAGCTATTTTTAAATCATCTTTTAAGAAAATATCACCTTTTGGATCTGATTTTGACATTTTCTTTGTTGGATCAGATAAAGACATAATTCTTGCACCTGTTTTAGCAATAACAGGAGTAGGAACTACAAAGATTTCTTGTTTATAACGATTATTGATTCTTATTGCTAGGTCACGACATAATTCAACGTGTTGTTTTTGATCTTCTCCAACAGGCACTATTTCTGCATTATATAAAAGAATATCTGCTGCCATTAAAACAGGGTATGTAAATAATCCTAAACCGATTGATTTTTCGTTGAGTTTTGCTGATTTATCTTTAAATTGTGTCATTCTACTCATTTCTCCCATATAGGCATAGTTATTTAATATAATACCTAATTCACTATGAGCAGGGACTTGTGATTGTAAAAAGATTGCAACTTTTTCTGGATCTAATCCTGCTGCTAAATAGAATGCTACCAAATCTCTAGTGTTTTCATATAATTCTTTTGGATCAATTGGTAAAGTTAAAGCATGTAAATCAGCGATAAAGATGAATGTTTTATCATCTTCTTTTTGATATTTAATAAAATTGCTAATCGCACCAATATAGCTTCCTAAATGAAGTTGTCCTGTTGGCTTAATACCACTTAAAATAATATGTTCCATATGTTTCCTACTTTCTTAATGCATTTAAAGCTCTTGCTTGTTTTGATACTTTATTGAATGTAGAGTTTTCAATATTACTATTCTTTAGAATATCTAAAGCAATTTGTTGAGCATTTTCCATAGAAGTAGCCTCTACTTCTAATTCATAATCAACGATGTCACTATATCGATTTTTATCAACTGATATAGTACTATCTTTATATTTAATTTCAATTCTTTCTGTTGTTAAACTAGTAAGAATTTTTAAATCATCAACATCTACTCCTAATATAGCAAGAAATTTTTTAATGCCACCTTCAGGAAAGAAATTCTTTTCTTTTAATAAATCGAAGTCACGCCATGACATAGTTTCATTCTTTTCTAATAAACCTTCACTTAAAGGCGTTTTTAGGGTTAATTCGAACTGATCACTTTTTTCTCTAACTCGTAAAGCAATACCATTTTTCTTTAAAAATGAGTCAGATGTATCGATATAATAGTTTGTTTGACTGACCTTTTTATATCTAGTTAAACCTAAATAATCGATAATGCTTTCATATTCTTCTTTTAAGAGTAATACTTTAGCCTCAATTTCAATATGTTCACTCATAGTCGTTTCTCCTTTTGTAATAGAATAATTATACATTAAATAGATATATTTATCTATATTTTTTGATTTACCAGCTTTTGAAAGTAAAGAAAATTAAAATACATTTGTTTACTTTCAAAACTCGTTAATATTGATTTTTATGATAAAATTACTCTAATATTATAAATATAGGAGCAGTTTTTATGAATTTTTTATGGGCTGAAAAATCAAATTGGTTTGAACAAAAAGGATGGATCATTACTTTAGTTCTAGCAATAATTATGTTTGCAGTGTTTATTGTCATGGTTGTTTTAATTGCTCTTGAAAATAAAAGAGAAAAACAAAAAGCAAAGAAAATAGAAAATGATGCTTATTTTTATTGCTTTGGTGGAATAGATAATATTGTTTCTTTAGAAGTAAAAGGCTCTAGATTAGTTGTCGTATTAAAAGATGATTCATTATTAAATGAAAATCAACTTAAGGTATTAGGTATTACTTCATTAATAAGAGCAACTAATAAAATCACTCTTATTATTGGTGAAAAAGGAAAAGAAATCCTTGAAGCATATAATAAAAAATTATAGATAAATAGAAAAATTTATAATCCTCAGAAAGAGGATTTTTTTATATAAAATATAATATTTTGATTTATTCGTAGATGGTTGTATATTGAGGAACTCCCTGCATATAAGGATTTATCGCACCACTAAGATAGTACATTCCTTGTGGAGGATAAGGTTGATATGGCATAGGCATATTATAATTAGGACGAGGTAATAATAATCCTCCGACTAATAGTCCACCAATAAATGGAAATAATAATCCACCAAATCGAGTGTTATTATTTTCATAATATTCTTCATTACGAGATAGATTTGGTTGAATTAAATTATTAAATTCGCCCTTTTTCCAAGGGTAAGGGAAGTAATAAAACATAAAAAAAGCCTCCTATTTATTAATATGAGGCTAATGATTTTTTATTTAGGCAATTATCTTTAAATCTCTTAAGTCTTTTTCTAATGCTTCTAAAGGAAGACCGACAATATTTGTATAGCTCCCTTCTATATGTGATATTATTGGAAAATCCTTGTTATCTTGTATTCCATATGCTCCTGCTTTATCTAAAGGAGAGTTAGTGGCAATATATGAATGAATTAGTTCATCACTTAAATCATTAAAAAATACTTTACTAGTTATACTTCTTGTTAATTGAATGTTATGAGATAAATTTAGAATTGTATAGATTGTTTTTACTTCATGAACATTATTTGATAAAGTTTTTAACATTCGATAAGCGTCTTCTTTAGAAATTGGTTTACCAAATATTTGATCTTTATAAATAACGATTGTATCGGCAGAAATAATAATATCATTTGGATGAGAAATACTAATTTCTTGAGCTTTTACTAAGGATAATTGATTTAAAGGGTATAAGCTTTCATCTACATTACTAGGAATAATTTCAAATTCATCAATTAATTGATGAAGCAATTCTTTTCTTCTTGGTGATTTGCTGGCAAGTATAATCATAAATTAGTTGTTATCATTTTTATTCATAATGATTGGGATAATCATTGGATTTCTACGAGTATGTTCGAAGAAAAATTGTCCTAAATAAGATTTAGAAATCGCTTTAATTTCACCAAATGTTACTCGTGTTTTCATTAAATTAATTAATTCATTAGTTAATCCATTTCGAGCTTCTTCGATGAGTAATTTTGATTTTTCATCAAGATAAATAAAACCTTTTGTTGTGATTTCTGGCTTTTTGAGAATTAAGTTATTTCTTGAATCAATTGGTATTAATACAGCAACCATACCATCACATGCAAGCAAATTACGATCCTTAATTACTGCGGTTGATAAGCCAGTGATATCTTTTCCGTCAATATAAATATTATCAACAGGAACTCGATTACCTAATGTCACTACATGTTTCCTTAATGATAATGAATCACCGTTTGCGCAAATAAAGGTATTTTCTTTTGGCATTCCAAGAGTTTGTGCTAATTCAGAATGAAGTCTTAACATACGATAATCACCATGTACTGGCATAAAATATTTAGGTTTAACTATTTTAAGCATTAAACGTAATTCTTGTTTTGAAGGGTGACCAGAAGCGTGTAAATTAGAAAAAATAGAATTGGTAATTACATTTGCTCCAGCACGTACAAGTTTATTGACTACTAAGTCAATAGAAGCAGTATTTCCAGGAATTGGAGACGAAGAGAAAACTACTGTATCACCTGGTATTGTACGGATGAAATTATGCTCGCCATTTGCAATTCTTGATAAAGCTGCCATTGGCTCACCTTGAGAACCAGTACATAGAATAACTAATTCATGAGGCTTATAATCTTTAACTTTATCAGGAGTTAATATCATATCATCAGGTACTTTTATATAACCATAGTTACGAGAAAGATTGATGACTGTATCCATTGATCTTCCAACAATGACAATTTTTCTTTTGAAATTAACGCAAGCTTCAACGATTTGTTGAATACGAGAGATATTACTAGAGAAAGTAGAAATGATTAATCGACCTGGAGCTTTTGAGAAGACTTCAAAAATAGCGTTAATAACT
Organism: Caryophanales bacterium; assembly: GCA_029006735.1. GTDB lineage: Bacteria > Bacillota_I > Bacilli_A > RFN20 > CAG-449 > UBA3210. The sequence continues at coordinate 75,212 of JAQXGN010000020.1, read as the reverse complement.
TCTTTTTCTGATAGGGTATATCCTTCTTTTTCAGCGTTAGTAGAATCAGATAATAATAAGTCGACGCCTTCTGAACCTAATTTAGCAATCTTTGTTAAGTTAATATCTTGTGCGATTGGAGTTAAATCAATTTTAAAATCTCCCGTTGTCATAATTCTTCCTTGAGGTGTATCAACACAAATACCAAAGCTATCTGGAATTGAGTGAGTTACATGAAAGAATTGGACAGTAAAATCACCAGCTTTAATAACATCATCCTCATTATATTCAACAATGTTTACTCTTGTTTGGATGCGATGCTCTTCTAACTTATTTCTTATTAACGCTGCCGCAAGTCTAGGAGCGTATATAACAGGTATATTAATATTCTGAATTAAGAAAGGAATTGCTCCAATATGGTCTTCATGACCATGAGTAATAAATAGAGCTTTAATTTTACTTCTTGAGTTTTTTAATTGTGTATAATCTGGAATTACATAACTGATTCCTAGAATATTAGCTTCAGGAAACATAACCCCAGCATCAATGATAATTAAATTATTTTCGTCTTCTATACAGTAAGTATTTTTTCCAACTTCACCTAGTCCTCCTAAAGCATATATAGATACGGGGGACGACAATAAAATTGAATTTGCCATATTAAATCTCCTTTCATAGTGCATTTATTATGTTTATCTAATGTTGTCATAGTAATTTTAAATAATAAAAAAGAAAAAGTAAAGTAATTTTACTTATTAAAGATACTTATATTTTTTATTTTATAAAAAAAGCGCTTAATTAACGAAAAATAAGCGCGAATTAATTATATTAAGTAAGAGTTTGGAATTTCTTTATTTGGATTATTTTTATCAATGCGATCATAATAGATAATTCCATCTAAATGATCATATTCATGTTGTAAGACAATAGCATCGTATCCTCTAGCAGTAATAACGATATCTTTATGTTGTAATACATCATATGCTTTAATAACTACCTTATCATAACGATAAACTAAACCTTTATGATCATCATCGACTGATAAACATCCTTCACCTGAACTAAGTGCAACTTTTCTTAAGGAATTTTGAATAATTTTTGGATTGATTAAGGCGTATTGAATTGTCTTTTCTCCAATAGTATAATAAACAGCAAACATTCTTTTTTGTACACCGATTTGAGGCGCTGCTAGACCTACTCCAGAACGAATGTGGTGTTTTTCTGCATATTCATCATCTTGTGATTTTTTTAGATATTCCACCATATCTAATATTAATTTTTCATCTTCTTTTGATAATGGCATATCAACAAGTGCACATTTTTCTCTTAATGATTTGATATTATCTTTGACAATTTTAAACATTTTTCTTCACCCGTTAATTAGTTTAACAAATCTATTAACAAAATAAAAGAAAAAAGAGGGTAATTAAAACCCTCCTTGACATGTTTGATTATTTCCACAGCCGCAGCCGATAATTACTAATAAGATAAATAAAACTAAGACAATCGCAAATACTCCTCCCCATGAACCACCATTATTCATTGGATAAGCATATCCGCCTTGTGGATAACCATAGTTTTGCCCGTAGAACATATAAGCACCTCCTTAACTATTGTAAGATATGAAGAAAAAAATAAAGTGAAACATAGTTTAAGCAATTAATTTAATATATTTTCATATCTTATATTGGTGATAATAATGGATAAAATGGAAAAGTTTAAAAAATTTGTTTCTTCTCGACCATATTTAAAAGATAAAGTTGATGCAAAAAAAACTTCTTGGCAAGAATTATTTGAACATTATGATTTATATGGAGAAGACGATGAAATATTTATAGAAGAAAAACAAGAACGAAAACAAAAATCGAATTTTTCTAATGTCTTAGATATGCTTAGTGGAATTGATATAGATAAAATCGCAGATGGATTAAATGGAATGAAAAAAGTATTAAATATTCTTTCTGAAGTAATGGTGAATGATGAAAATCCTTCATATAGTAAAAGAAAAATGAATCAACCATATTCTCGGGATGATGATTAATGAGAAATGATTTATTGATTCTTTTTGATCGAGATAATGATTATTATGTTTTTTTAAGGGAAAACCCAAAATGGCATCGCATATTATCGCGTAATCCAGAAAAACTCAATGAATTTATTGAAGAATATAAGATAAAACGAAGAAAAAGATTAGTTGATAAAATAGAAGATATATCAATGATGATATCTCTTGCGAAAGAATTAATGTGATTTAAGAATATTTATTTCTTCTTCGTTTAATAAGCGATATTCTCCTTCTTTTAATGATGGGTCGATATATATTTTATCAATAGATATACGATGTAATTTAATTAATTTTAAATTAACTGATTGAAACATTCTTTTTATCTGATGATATTTTCCTTCATAAATAGTAATAAGTGCTTGTTCTTTATTAATAAACTCAATTTTTGATGGTTTAGTAATGTAACCATTTGATAATGTAATACCTTGATTGAATAAAGAGATATCTACATATTCGATATTGCCGATAAACGTTACTAAATAAGTTTTGGAAATATGGTAATTAGGAGAAGCAATTCTACGTAATACTTTTGTATCATTTGTCAAAATTAATAATCCAGTCGTATCAATATCTAATCTTCCTATTGGAGACAAATTCATTAAACGATATTCTTCACTTAGGTAATTAATAACCACATTATTAGTATCATCTTTTGTAACAGAGAGAACTCCATTAGGTTTATTCATCATTATATATACTAATTTTTTATAAGGTTTTACCTTATTATCAACTAAGACATTATCAAATTCTCCTATTTGAAAAGAAGGATCAGTTATTAACTTACTATTCACTGAAACCATACTATTTTTAATGAATTCTTTAACTATTTCCTTGCTTCCATAGCCAATTCTAGCCAAATATTTATCTAGTCTCATATGTTTTTATTATAAACAAATATTTTATTGTTAAAAATATATTTTTAAGATAAACTAAAATCGGATGGTGGAATTATGAAAGATATACACGAAGAGATTAATGATATTACAGCTTATTTAAAATCTCAAAAATCATATTCTCGTTTAAAAGATATTGAAGAAAAGATGGAAAATGATCCTCAAGTAATTTCTTTATCTTTAGCTTTTCAAAAAACACAAAGAGATTATTCTGATGGATTAAAACATTATGAAGAAGATTCTATCGAACTTAATGAATTACAAAGAAAAATGTTTGAAGCAAAATATGAATTAGATTCTTTAGATTTAGTGAAGGAATATTATAATTGCTTAAAAGAAGTGAATGAACCATTACGTTATTTAGAATATAATCTATTATCTAAGTTTAAATTTAAAGAAACTGGATGTGAAAAAAAGTAGGCTTGGGGATAGCCTACTTTATATGGAGGAATGTGTACTAGATCTAAGTACAATATTAGTTTGATTATATTTTAGAAAAATATACAGAATTAGGAGAAAATATGTTAAGAATTATTGGAGGGAAATATCGTCATCTACAGATTAAAGCACCAGATAGTGATTTGACTAGACCAACTACGGATAAAGTTAGAGAAGCAATTATGAGTGCGTTATCTAATGATTTATATAATGCAAAAGTCTTAGATTTATTTTCTGGTTCGGGGGCATTAGGATTGGAAGCTTTATCAAGAGGCGCTAGAAGTGCGACTTTTGTTGATAAAAATTCGCTTGCGATAAAAACAATCAAAGAAAATATTGAGTATATGCATGTTAAAGAAGAAGTAGAAATATGTTTATCTTCTTATAAGTCTTTCTTAGCCTCTCATAAAAATGAGCAATATGATGTCGTATTTTTAGATCCACCATATAAGATGAAAGAAGTATATGATGAAATAGTAGATTTCTTATTTGAGAACAATATGATATCGTCTAATGGAGTTATTGTAAAAGAATGTGATACTCCTTTTTATGAAGATGATCGATTTATTAAATATAAAAACTATAAATATGGTATTATATACGTAACCATATATTGGAGGTAATTATGAAGAAAATGATTTATCCGGGCAGTTTTGATCCAATTACAAACGGCCATATTGATATTATTATTCGTGCGAGTAAATTAACTGATATTCTTTATGTTTGTATAGCGGATAATCCATCCAAAAAGTATTATTTTGATATTAATGAACGGGTAAGATTGGTTAAAGAGGCTTGTAAAAATATCAGGAATGTTGAAGTAATCTCAACAAGTGGATTAGTGATAAAGAAAGCAGAAGAATTAGGATGCCAATGTATGTGTAGAGGTTTAAGAGCAGTCACTGATTTTGAATTTGAATTCCAATTATTCGCAGGAAATGAATTTATAAATAAAGGAATTGAAACAATATTTTTAATGTCTTCTACTGGTAAAGGATTCATTTCTAGTTCAGGGGTAAAAGAATTCGTTAATAATGGAGTAGATGTTTCTTCATTAGTTCCAGAATGTGTTAATAACGCTTTTAAAAATAAATAATCTAAAAAAATACTAAATAACAACTTGTAATTAAAATACTTAACAAATATCTACTAAAAATGTAATAAACCATGTTAACATAGGTATTTGTTTTTTTTATTTGAAAACATAAGGATAATGATGTTGAACTAGTGATAAATAATGATAATAGTATATTGTTTAAACTATATAGTTTTAAACTAAATAAGCTAGATTCAAATATACCTCCGATAAGATATGCTATCTGAAGAGGAAATAATTTTTCTAAAATTATTATGGGGAAAGTAAATAGACAAATAGAAATAAAAATATAACCTAAAGAGATTAAACTACTATAAAAAGGATCTTCATTTAAAGATGATTCTTCTTTTATATAAGTATTTGTTTTTTCTTTTATCAATAAATAATATAATGTTTCAATGGTTAATATGATAAATATGATATATAAAGAAGAAAACAATAGATAAACAAAGGGGAGAGATAATGTTCCATAACTATAAATTATTCGATTTGCTTTTTCTTTTGAGTAGATTCCTTTTTTGATTAAATGATTAAGAATAATCGAAATGCAAGGAATCCCGGTTAATAAGGATAATAAGATAATAAACACATCAAAAATAACACCGATGTGTAATTTATCTAAACTAGTTTTAATCGCGCTTAATGAGGCGTTTTTTAAGAAAATATTAGTAAGTAGAATAAAAGGTAATAAACTTGGAATATAAGTATATAGATAAATTGACATTATTTTTTCTAAATGGATTGATAAATCACTACCATAAAGAAGAATTAAAAAGCAAAAGGAGATATATAGTAAACTAAAATAAAGATTTTTCTTCATATTTAAATGTATTATTGGGCGATTGTCTTTATGTGAAAAAATCCATACTCATATACATAATTGAAGAAAGGATAGTTTTTAATGCGATATTGTAATGAGGGTACTTGCCCATGTAAATATAAATATGAACCAATTGTTCTTCCTGTAAGAGAGTGCGTCCATAACTGTTGTTATTATGTTGAGCAACCAATCATTTGTCCAGTCAATTATAAAACAGTTAATCATTATATTCCTCGACCAGTATATTATCAAACGATAACTACATCGATGGATGAAATATGTCATGGGCAACAAAAGGAACCAAATAAATAAAAAAATAAGCTTCCATCGAAGCTTATTTTCATTAATTGAAATTACTTTAATTCAATGTTTTCAAATGCGCCTTCCCACATATTTTGTAAAATAATTTGGTTATCAGGATTTGAATTCTTTGTATCGTAGTCAACCCAAGAAGAACTATTACCAAATCTCATATCAATAACGTTTCCATTATGGTATTTGACTGCAGCTGGAAGATGAATATCTTGATGTGCATCTTTACCACCTTGAGAAGTAGTATTATATTCGCCTTCTAAGTTTTGTCCTTTGAATGATGGATAATAAATATCATAACCATATTTCTTATTGAAGATTTCATTGTATTCTCCCCAAGTAACATCTTTTCCTGTTGTTTTATCTGTACCGATTACATGAGATCTACTATAAGATTCTTCAAATTGTTCTAATAAGAATTCATAATATGTTGCACCATCATCATCTTCATATTTGTCTTCAAATAATTTGTGATCTGGATCATATTTTGATCTTTGGTTCTTTTCATCATCGAAATTAACAATGTATAATTTACAACCATTGACTTTTGCAGAATTGTAGAAATGTTTTACATCGTCTTCTAAAGTGTTACCTTTAACATAAATAACTAATACATCACCAGAATCTTCTGTAACGAGAAGTTTATTTCTTCTTACGCGTCTAGCATAATCATTTCCTTGATCAGGAATACCGATAAATAATTGGTTAAATGCTTTGTTAAGAGCTTTATCACTATAGAATTCACCTGTTTTATCGCTTGATGCTGCTGATTTAATTGCATTAACAATAGGGTTGATTGAGAAAATGATTCCGAAAATGATTGAAACGATTAATAATGGTTGAACCCATGCAGTTGACTTAATCCATTCCCATATTTTTTTGAAGAAGTTACCTATTGCTTTAAATAATTTGTCCATGATTTACCTCCGTAAATTTTCGTATTTCTATATAATAGCGTTCTAATAATAACATTATATGTTTTTATTTTCAATAAACAAAATTAGTTTTTACAAAAACCTGTTATATTAAAACATAAATTTCCACCTAAATGATACTATTTTTTGTTTTTTTTACATAATTATTTTTTTTTATAGATTTATTTTTAATAAATGTTAGAATATATACGTGATTTTTATAGAGGGTTGTATGAAAACATTTTTAAAAAAAATTAAAAAGAAATTAAGCGATTATTTCTATGATCATATTAAGTTAAGAATATTTTTAGAATACGTATTTATGTTCATGGCAGCATCATTATCATCCTTAGTATATGCTTATGGCTATAAATCATTTGTTGATCCTTCTAGTGCGGATGGAAATATCGTTACAGGAGGAGCTTCTGGTATCGCTCAAATCATTACATTAATATTTGAAATATGTGGTGTTGATGGTAATCAAGCAATTGGACCTACAAATATGGGATATTTGATTCAATCAATATTCTATATTATTACAAATATTCCTATAGCGATTATCGCATTTAAATCGGTAGGGAAAAAATTTGCTTTTTTTACTGTAGTTAATGTTTTATTATATTTCGTATTTGTCAACTTAATACCAGAACAAGCATGTAATATTTATTATTCGAATGAAATCGCAGGAATTGATTTAGGATTCTTTGAAAGAGCGTTATTCGCAGGTATATGTTCTGGTTTATCAAGCTCAATTGCGATTCTATCTGGACACTCTAATGGTGGAGTTGATGTTGTATCAGTCTTCATTACAGTTAAAAATCCAAATAAATCAATTGGAAAAGTATCAATGTTAATTAACTTTTGCATCATTTTCGTTTATACTTTACTAACTAGAATTGATGCAGGTAACTGGGCATTTGTAACATGTGCTTTATATAGTTTAGTATATTTCTTTGTTACATCGGTTGTAGTTGATGCATTAGTAACAAAAAATAGAAAGAATCAATTGCAAATAATTACTTCAAATATTGAAGTAGCAGATGTATTGATTGCAAATTTCCCACACTCTGCGACAATTGTTAAAGGTATTGGGGCATTTACAAAAATGGAGAAATCAATTATTTATATTGTCTTGTCTTCATATGAAACAAAACGTGCAATTAAAGTAGTTCAAGCAGTCGATCCTCAAGCATTTATTACAGTTACAAAAGTTCAATCTTTAGTTGGTAGATTCTATATGAAACCAAATGAATAGGAGGTATTTCAATGTCAACAGTATTAGATTTAGCAAATGCGATTTTTCCGGATATTAAGGAAACTGTCGCTGATCTAGAAAAAAGATATCCAAAAAGAAATTTAGTTGATGGAGCAGAAGTTACTCGTTTCGCCCCTTCTCCAACTGGTTTTTTGCATACAGGTAGTTTATTTACTTCTTTAGTTGGTCAAAAAGTAGCAAATCAATCAGGAGGAATATTTTATATTCGTCTTGAAGATACTGATACTAAAAGAGAAATTTCTGGTTCTGGTGAATCGTTAATTGAACAAATGAAAGTATTTGGTGTCGTAAACGATGAAGGATACTTTGGCAGTTATGAAAAAGGTGATTATGGCCCATATATTCAATCAAAAAGAGCAGATATTTACAAAATAGTTATTAAAGATTTGCTTTTAAGAGGTAGAGCTTATCCTTGTTTTTGTACAAAAGAAGAATTAGATTCATTAAGAAAAACACAAGAAGAAAATAAAGTAATCCCAGGATATTATGGAGAATACGCAAGATGTAGAAATTTATCTTTAGATGAACAAATTAGATTGATTCAAGAAGGAAAACCATATGTTATTAGATTTAGATCATTAGGTAATCATGAAAATAAGATTGAAGCAAATGATTTAGTAAGAGGTCACCTTGAATTATCAGAAAATGATCAAGATATTGTTATATATAAATCAGATGGATTACCTACATACCATTTTGCTCACTTAGTTGATGACCATTTTATGAGAACTACAATTGTATCACGTGGTGAAGAATGGTTACCAAGTTTACCAATTCATCTTGAATTATTTAATTCTATGGGTTGGGAAGCACCTAAATATGCTCACGTTCCAGTAATTATGAAAATGGATAATGGTGTAAGAAGGAAATTATCAAAACGTAAAGATAGTGAAGCTGCTTGCTCCTTCTTCTTACAAGATGGATATCCAGTATACGCTTTAAAACAATACTTATTTACTATTGCAAATAGTAATTATGAAGAATGGCAAATTCAAAATAAAGATTTAAAATTAGAAGATTTTAAATTCACATTTGCAAAAATGAGCCTTGATGGAGCTTTATTTGATATTGATAAATTGAGATATTTTTCAAAGGAATTATTAAGTTCTTATTCTGGAGAAAAAATGAAAGAAGAAGCAAAAAAATGGGCAAAACAATATTGTGAAGAGTTATATAATTTAATTATTTCTGATGAAGAATACTTTGCAAAAATAATGAATATTGAAAAAGATAAGGAAAATCCAAGAAAAGATTATGAAAAATATTCGGAAATATTGAATAAAGTAAAATTCTTTTATAATCAATATTATTTAGATATGATGACACAACCATTACCTTGGAATCCAAATATGGATAAAGAAGTGATTAAGAATGTTTTAAATGATTTTGCTTCTACAACTAACTTTGATAAAGTAAATGAACAAGAATGGTTCGCAGGATTGAAAGAACTTGCTGCAAGACATCATTTTGCAGAAAATAATAAAGCCTTTAAAGCAAATAAGGATTTATATTTAGGACATATAGGTGATGTTGCAGAAATGGTAAGAATCGCATTGACATCATCTAAACAATCACCAAATATTTACTATGTCTTAAATATTTTAGGACTAGAAGAAGTTAAAAATCGTATCGCTTTAGCGATTTCTAAGCTATAATAAGAAAAAAAGATTAGAGAAAATATTATTCTACTTTGAGATAATTTTTCAGATAATCTTTTTTATTTCTATATAAATGGAGTACACAAATGAAAGTAATAATTGCAGAAAAACCATCTTTAGCCAAAAATATCGCTAATGCGATTGATTTAAATATGCAAAAAAAAGATGGTTATTATCTAGGAAAAGATTATATAGTAACTTATGCTTTTGGTCATTTGTTTCGTTTATATGATATAGAAATGTATAAAGATGATTATAGTGTAGATAAAAAATATCATTGGACTTTAGACGATTTACCATATTATCCAGAACAATTTAAGTTTGGATTACAAAGAGATAGTGGAATAATTAAACAATATAAAGTAATTCGTGAATTAATTAATCGTGATGATTGTGATGCGATTATTAATGCAGGTGATAGTGATCGAGAGGGAGAAATCATTGTTCGATTAATCATTTCTTACGCATTAAAAAAGAATACACCAATAAAAAGATTATGGATGCCTGATCAAACACCACAAACTATAAAACAAGAATTAGAAAAGATGCGCGACGATAAAGAATTTGATAATTTGGCTAATGAGGGACTAGCTAGAACTTATGTCGATTGGTTATATGGAATTAATCTTACTCGTTATGCTTCAATAAAAGCGAATACGATGTTAAGAGTAGGAAGAGTAATCGCTCCAATTGTAAAAACTATATATGATAGAGATATGGCGATTAATAGTTTTGTACCAAGAAAGTACTATGTTTTGTCTAGCAAAGAAAAAACAAATGGTGAATTTGTCGAATTAGTTTGTAAAAAAGAATTTAAAGAAGATGAATATGACAAAATAAATCAACTCGCAGATACTTATAACAAATTAAAATGCGTTGTGAAAAAAGTATCAAATGAAGAAAAAATTATTCCACCAGGAAAACTATTTTCCTTATCAAAATTACAAGGCGTATTAGGTAAAAAATATAAAATGTCATTAGATGAATCTCTTCAAATTGTGCAAGATTTATATGAAAAAGGCTATGTTTCTTATCCAAGAACACCTTCTCAATATCTTGCCGAAAATGAGAAAGATAAGTTTAAAGAGATTATTAGTAACTTTGCTTCTTTAGGAGTCAAAATCAAATTTAAAGATTCAAAATCAATTTTTGATGATTCTAAAATTGAATCACACTCGGCATTAACTCCAACATATAAAATACCTAAAAAATCTGAATTATCAGAAAAAGAAAATTTGGTATATCAAGAAATTGTTCATCGTTTCTTCGCCGTGTTTTCTAAGGAAAACCTCGTTGTTTCTCGCTCGACAATGGAAATTGAATTAAAAGATAATGTTGAATTATTCAAAATTGTCGGTGATATTGTTATCAATAAAGGATGGACAATTTTTGAAGATAATGAAAGGAAAGATAAATTGCTTCCAAATTTAAAAGAAAATGATGAAGTAAATATTCTTTTTAAACCAGTTAAAAAAGAAACTACTCCTCCAAAAAGATTTACAGTAGAAACATTAAATAATTTTTTAAAAAATCCATTTAAAAATGATTTAAAAGAATTAGAAGAAAGTGAAGAAAAAGATGATATTGAAGAAATAAAAGCAATGTTTGAAGGGGTTGAACTTGGTACAGAAGCAACTAGAACTGGTATTATTGAAAATGCATGTAAATCAAATTATATTTCTTTAAAAGATAATACTTATCATTTAGAACCTTTAGGTAAATATTATGTTGAAACGTTAGACAAATTGAAAGTATTAATTCCTAAAGAAAAAACTGCAGAATTAGGTAAATCTTTAAAAATGGTCTATCGAGGAGAAATTGATATTGATCAAGCTCTTAAGATTGCAGAAAATGAGATAGATAATGTATTTAATCAAGATGTTTCTTTTCTTGAAATAGATAAACCACCGAGAATATTTGAAGTAGCAAAAGAAAAACAGTTGTGTAAGTGTCCTCGTTGTGGACAAATAATTGCCATAACTGATTATGGATATCGATGTTCTAATTCAGGATGTAGTTTAACATTAGTTACAGATAATAAGTTATTTCAAGCGATTAATAAAAAAATCACAAAAACAATGGCAAAACAAATATTCACTAAAGGAAAAGTGGAATTTGATGATTTAATTTCCAAGAAAACTGGGAGTACATATTCTTGTACATTAGTCGCAGATTTTACGCAAAAATATGTATCTTTTAAGTTTGTATTCCCTAGTAAAGATGAAAAAAAGGAGTGATAATATGTTAAAAAGATTTATTAGTTATTATAAACCATATAAAAAAATATTTGCCTTAGACATGGTTGCATCATTTTTAATCTCATTGATAGGATTATTATATCCTTTATGTACTAATAGAATATTAAAAACTAGTATTCCTAATAAGAGATTTGACGAAATTGTTATCTTTGGCGTAATTGTTTTAGCTTGTTATTTAATTAGAATGGGCTTGACTTTCTTTGTACAATATAAAGGCCATGTAATGGGTGTAAAGATGCAAGCAGATATGCGTAAAGAAATGTTTGCTAAATTAGAAAGATTACCATTTTCTTTTTATGATGAACATGAAACAGGTAAAATTATTTCTCGTATGACTAATGATTTACAAGATGTTAGTGAATTAGCGCATCATGGTCCAGAAAATATCTTTATTTGTGGAACAACTATTATTCTTTCTTTTGCTTATCTATTTAGTATTGATTGGCGATTAACTTTAATCACTTTTACTTGTGTTCCTTTACTTGTTACTATCTCTATTTTATTAAGAAAAAAGATGATGAAAGCATTCTTAGAATCAAGAAAATCAATCGCGATTATTAATTCCAGCATCGAATCATCAATTACTGGGATTAGAGTTACTAAAGCATTTAATAATAATGAAGAAGAATTACGTAAATTTGAAATTGGTAATCAATTATATGTAAAGAATCGTTCTAGTGCCTATAAAGCAATGGGTCAATTTGGTTCTTCAACTCAATTTATTACTAATTTATTCAATTTAGTCGTGCTTATTTTTGGTGCAATTTTTGTTTATAACGCAGTTAATAATGGAGTAGATTCATCACAAACTGCAGAATATACTAAACTAGCAACATTTATGGTCTCTATTGGAGTATTTATTACTCCTTTAACAACATTAATTAATTTTGTTGAGCAATATCAAAATGGTGTAACAGGTTTTAAAAGATTCATTGAAATATTAGAAGAGAAAGAGGAAGAAGAAAAAGAAGATGCAATCGATTTAGATAATGTTGAAGGAAATATCTCTTTTGATCATGTTTCTTTTGATTATCAAACAACAAAAGATGTATTGAACGATGTATCTTTTTCAATTGATAAAGGAAAAGTAATCGCCTTTGTTGGTCCTTCTGGAGGAGGCAAAACAACTATATGTCATCTTATTCCATTATTTTATAAAGTTAGTTCAGGTAAAATAACAATTGATGGATATAATATTAATGACTTAACCTTTAAATCATTAAGAAATGCAATTGGTATTGTTCAACAAGATGTCTTCTTATTTAATGGATCTATTCTTGAAAATATTCGTTATGGTAATTTAAATGCGACAGATGAAGAAGTGTATGAAGCTGCGAAAAAAGCAAATATCCATGATTATATTTTATCGTTAGAAGACGGATATCAAACAAATATTGGTGAAAGAGGAATTAAACTATCTGGAGGACAAAAACAAAGACTATCTATCGCACGAGTTTTCCTCAAAAACCCACCTATTTTGATATTAGACGAAGCTACTTCTGCTTTAGATAATGTTACTGAAGCGTATATTCAAAATTCATTAAATGAATTAACAAAAGGTAGAACAACAATTGTTGTTGCCCATCGATTATCAACTATAAAAAATGCTGATGAAATATATTTTATCGCTGAAGGTAAAATAATTGAACATGGATCACATGAACAATTAATGGAATTAGGTGGAAAATATAGGAGCCTATATAATCGTTAAATTAAAATATAATAAAAACATCACTTTTAGTTTTTTGCTAGAAGTGATGTTTTATTTAGCTTTTCTTTTTCTTATTGATGAAATATTTTATTAAATAGAATGCGATAGTTGCAACACTAATTGTGACTGCAGAAATTAAGAATCCATAGAAGTCTAATAATACATCAGATAGACAACCATATCTTCCTGGAACAAATTTTTGAATGAATTCAGTTAAATAGGCTAGCCCAAATCCTTGAGCGATATTGAATGGGAGAGTGATTGCCCATAATTTCTTCTTATTAATAAAGAATAATATATATGTTAATGTTGAGAATATACCAAATACTAAGAATGCACCAAAGTGTCCAATTTGTTTACGAACTTTATGTAAGAATTCACTGACGTTTTCAATTGCAGGTTTACCAATAACTTCGATTTCAATATCAAATTTAATTGGTTCTAGTTTACCATCATCAATTACTACATGAATTGTAGCATTTCCTTTACTAATTGGAGTAATTGTTCCTCCTTCAGAAATTGAAATAACATCTTCATCGGATAAAGAATAATTAACTACTTTATAAGTTGTATCTTTTGTGAAATTCATCTGTAATTTATAACTATAACCATTAGTAAGAATAAACCCATCATCATTATTCTTTACATTATGTCCAGATACTGAATAAGAACCATCTTGAACAAATCTAATAACATTATAAACATTGAGGGTAAACTCTTTGGAAATATTTGAATATTTATCTTGTATAATTACTTTTGTTACCCCTGCTTTTTTAGGAATAATATTACCTTTATTATCAATTGTTAGAATACTTTCATTATCGACTTTATAAGTTATTTCTGAAATAGTTGCGTTTGAGTTAATTGTGTAATCTAAATATAATTTCTCATTTGCATATAAATTGTAGTTATCAGTAATTTCTTGAATTAAACTATTATCTTCTTGCTTATAAATTTCGACTTTTAAGTAATCCACTTTAATATGCTTAGAAGTAATAGTTACTTTTTTATAACCTGAAGGAATAGTATAGTTATTAATTAATGGTGTAAATGTTAATACTGTTGTACCTTCATCTTTGACATAGATATGATAAGTTGACTCATCTGTTTTTGTGATACTTAAATTATAGTTATCACTTGTAAAAGTTAAATCTTGTAGTTCATGATTATTGATAATCAAATCGAATTCTTCATATGGATTAACATCAATAGAACTTACTTCTACATCATCTTTTGTAATTTTAATTGGTTCATATGCATATTGAATAATTACTTCTTTTTGAATACCTTGATAATCGACAATAATTATAATAGATGTACAAGGTTTAGTAATTATTAAGTTTGTTCCATTAATACTTCCTAATTGAGGGTTATATAATGAGTAAGTTAATTTTGTTGAATCTGGTTTACTAGGAATCCATTCTGTAACATAAATTAATGATGATAAATCATAATTACGAGAACACTCTATTGAAGGAATAGTTGTTTTGTTTAGGGTGTAATCTGTAATAACAATTGGCTCTTTTGGTGGAGTAACAGTTATATTAACATTTTTAACTATCGATCCGCATCTCACTTCGATTGTTGTACTACCTTCATTTATACCATTAACATAACCAGAACTATCAACTGTGGCAATTGAGGTATCTAATGAGGTATAGGTAATATTATTTTTATTTGCATAATAAGGAGTAACAGAAACTGTTATTTTCTTTTTACCACCTTCTACTAACAAAATACTTGAAGTCACGGTTATATTACTAGGTTCTGGTTTACTTTTAACAGTTATTGTACAAGTTGAAGAAATCAAAGGATTATCATTAGAAGTAACAGTTAATGTAGTAGTTCCTTCTTTAATACCGACAACATTTTTACCATTGATTCTTGCAATTGTTTGATCATTAGATACTATTGTGTATGTTGAGTTAGTCGCATTAGATGGCTCAACTATTACAACTGGTATTTTTGATTCACTAACACAAATTGAAATATCATTAATAGAGAGAGATTTTAATGCGACAAAATTCTCCATATTGTTTTTTACTTTTATTTTTAATTGATTAGTAAACCCATTCGTAGATACTGTTAGGGTAGTGACTTCATTTTGTGATATTTTTAAAGGAGTGATTAAACCACTACTTGTAATTGATAAATAGCTTGTATTATCTAGAGAATATGTAACATTTTTATTTGTTGTATTTGTTGGAACAAATATATTTGTTACTGAATAAGTTTCTCCAATATATAAAGAATATATTCCTTCTTCATCTACTTCACAATTATCTATTTTTGAAGTGAAAGAAGTAGCCAAAACTTCTTTTACATCAATAGAAAATTCATCTTTAACATCAGTATATGTATCATTAAATGCAGTTATAGTAACTTGTCCTTTAGAAAGAAAATGTATTTCTCCATTATTATTAATCGAAGCAACACTAGTATTGGATGAAGAAAAGTTTATTGCTTGATATTTACTTTCTTCTGGCTCGATATGTGCGTTAATAGTATATACATCACCTACATATGCTTCATTAATTTTATTATCAATGGATAGTAATTTAGGTAAGATATTTTTACTAGTATCACCATTTAAATCATTGACTATATCCATGATTGATCCACCAACTGCATTTGATTGGTTAGAAGATTTATCACCATTTAAACAAGATTCAAAGATTAAAACACCGGCGCTTAAGATATATGCAGCTAAGCATAGCCATTTAAACATCTTTTTGAATAGTAATCCTTTTTTCATTTATTTTTACCTCTAAATGCGTCCAATAAAATAATATAATCATTTCATTAGTTATACAAGTCGATTTTTTTTAATGTAAAGATTAATACGCGTTAAAAATGCATTTTTGTTGCAATTAGAGATATGATATTGTCCTCAATTATCAAAATTATTGTATTAAATTAATCAGTTTGATATACTTTTAAGGGTAAACTTTATATTAAAGGAGATGTAATTAAGGTATGGATATTAAAGAAAAAGTAATTCATGGATTTAAAAAAGTTGTTAATGGTAAAGAAGTAACTTTAGATAGCAGCATCAAAGAATTAGGCTTAGATTCATTAGATGTTGTTGATATGTTAATGGATATGGAAGATGAATATGGCATCGAATTTGATAACGATGAAATGCTAGCTTTCAATACTGTTGCAGATGTAATAAATGCAATTGAAAAGAAATCAAAATAATTTAAAAAAAATGTTGCATAACAATTTCTGTTATGGTAATATTCTACTTGCTTGAGATTACTTAAGCAATTTGGGACATTAGCTCAGTCGGTAGAGCACCTGACTGTTAATCAGGGTGTCACAGGTTCAAGTCCTGTATGTCCCGCCATCTATGGCCTATTGGAGAAGAGGCTTAACTCACATGCCTTTCACGCATGCATTCATGGGTTCGAATCCCGTATAGGTCACCATTTGTATTTATGAGACATCTTGTAAAAAAAGGTGTCTTTTTTATGCATATAAATACAAAGTATTTTTTGTTCGTTATGAATTTGCAAGACAATGTCGTGTAAATTTTTAATTAATGGTGTATATGTCAAAATCCTACATCACCTTAAAGAATAATGGAGAGTTGTAAATTTTGCTCTTCATTTTTTATATTTATTCGCCCAATAACACCAGGTGGAATTTAACTCATACTTTATTTTGTAGATATTTTTTCTGAATATGGAAGAAATTTTTTCGATGCATTCATTATTGATGTTTTCTAAAACATACTTATTATCCAATATCTTAAAAGTAATCTACATTAAATGTTTTTTTACTAGAATCAAAGCTAAAGAAGAAATGCTGAAACAATGTTTTAATGCAGATTTAATTATCGTCAATGATGTGTTTTATCTAACACCTACGGAAGATGAACTTGTCTTGATATATAAGCTAATGATGTTCCTTCAAGAAACAAGAAGCATAATTATAGTTACTAATAGACCACTATCATCTTGGAAAGATATTAACGTTGATACACATTTAATAGAGACATTAGAGAAAAGACTTATGCAAGATGCTCAAATAATATCATTAGTATAAGAGAATAGATTCATCAGTTTTCTTATGCTGTAGCTGACGTCTATGAACCAAGTAATAAAATATTCACACTCTAAAGAGGTTGAAAGTTATATTGTATAATAATTATTCTCTCAATTTATTGATTATTCTCTCATTTTTGTATATAATTTACGAGAAAAGAGTTAAAATTATGAGAAAATTTGATTATTCTAATTTAAAAAATAAAGTGTGGGATTCTTCAATTATTAATAAAATTGCACATATTCATGAATCTAAAGGAAGACAAGAACTATATTTAGCTCAAAAACCAAAAGAATTAGATAAGTTAGTTGAACTTGCTAAGATTCAAAGTACTAAATCAAGTAATGCTATTGAGGGTATAAGAACTACTGATACAAGATTAAAAAAAATCGTTAATGAAAAGACAACGCCTAAGAATAGAAGTGAAAAAGAAATAGCTGGATATAGAGATGCTTTAAATACAATTCATGAAAGTTTTGAACATATCCCATTAACTCCAAATTACATATTGCAATTGCATCAAATTCTTTGTAGCAAAAATGATGAAGTATCATATGGTGGTAAATTTAAAAATGTTCAGAATTATATAAGTGCCACTGATGAAAAAGGTAATTCATTTACTTTATTTACTCCGATATCTCCATTTGAAACTCCGATGGCTATACAAGCATTATGTGATGAATACAATAGAGCTATTGAGCTAAAAGAAGTTGACCCATTAATTTTAATTCCAATATTTATTCATGATTTTTTATGCATTCATCCATTTAATGATGGCAATGGAAGAATGTCTAGACTACTTACAACTCTTTTATTATATCGTTCAGGATATTATGTCGGAAAATATATATCGCTTGAATTGAAAATATCTAAGCTTAAAGATTTATATTACGATGCATTATATGATTCACAAATAGGTTGGCATGAAGAAAATGATGATCAAACACCATTTGTAAATTATTTATTAAGCATAATATCAATGGCTTATGATGATTTTGAAAGTAGAGTTGAGATGGTAACTAAAAAACTTAGTGCATATGATACAGTTAAAAAAGCTCTAGATATGAAACTAGGTAAAGTAACTAAATCAGATGTAGCAGAATTATGTCCATTATTATCATTAAGTTCAATTGAAAAAGTATTAGCTAAAATGGTGGAAGAAGGAAAACTCGTAAAAGGTGGTTCAGGAAAGAATTCATTCTACATAATTAAATTGTAACTTGCTCTCATTTTTCTATTGAATTTGAGAAAATCAAGATGTTGTATAAAATAGATATAGCATCTTTTTTTTATTGATTACACCTACCTAACCTAAGTGAATAAACCCCAAAGGTAAAAAATAATTGATGATATGTTAACAAAGCATTTAAAATGGTTCAATATATACGTAGAGTAATATTCTACATAAAAATTACATAATTAAAGGAGCGTAGAATATGGGTTATACATGATTTGGTAAATCAATTAGAAAACTTATGATTGATAATGAAGAAAATTTGGGTAATTTAGCACAATTGTTAGGTGTAACAAATGCATTTGTATCATCGGTATTGATAGGGAAAAAACTGGAGAGTAGCTTTAAAAGCATGTAACTCTTTTATTAATCAACATCCCAATATTGATATTACAATATATTTTGCAGTTATTGATGATGAACGATATGATATTGGTAATTTAATATTAAAAGAGTGATCTATTGCGAAATTAGATACGAATATTAAAGAATGATTAATAAAAGATCCTGTTTTATATAGATAATTTCTCAATTCAAAAAAAGTTTATATAAAATATTAATAGAAAATTGCTCTTCTTAACAAAAAAATTGCTTTGTAATTGTCAATAATTTTTTTGCTGTTTTTTTATCGGTTGATATATTGTTTTATAATTATTTAGTTGTAACATTTGTGTCAAAAAAATATGATGCTACTTTTTCAAGTAACATGTTATATTAGTTTCTTCTATTAATGTAAATATCTTTTAGAATAATATTAAAATATGATAAAATAGGAATTAATAATTCCTTTTTTATTTTAAAGAAAAAATAATGGTGTTTAGGTATGATTATTAAAAAGAACGATTTAAATTCACTTATAGATGAAATAATTAATGAAATAAAAAATAGAATTAATCCTTTTGAAACATATACCATCGTTGTACCAAATTTATTATTAGAACAATATATTAAAACATATTGGCTTAGAAAGTCTAACTCGGTATTATTAAATGTACAATTCAAAAGATTAAGATCTTTTTTAAATGAAGTTTTTAATAATGATAAAGTACTATTTACTAGGGAAAACCTCTCTTTATTGATTCTAAAAGAATTACTTGAAAATAGAAATGATTATCCGGATTTTAATAAATATATAACTAAAAATAATGAACTTAATAATATTAATTTATTTGATTTAGCAAATAATTTAGCAAGAATATATATTTTATACGATGAAGAAGGATTTACTCCAAATAATGAAGAGGGTAAGCTTTTAGATGCAATTAAAAAGAAAAATCCTAAATATGTATTTTTATCGGATGTTATTAAACTTAATCCAAAGAAAGTGGGAAAAGTATTTGTATTTGGCTTTAGAAAAATCCAAAATCATATATTAAACGAACTAGAAAGAATTAATGCAATAATTTATATTCAAGATAGTAAAATAGCAAAAACTATTAACGATGCATGCTCATGCTCTTCTAAAGAACGAGAAATTGAATATATTCATGGTGAGATTTGTAAAATATTAAAGAATAAAGATGAGAAAGTATATGATATTTGTGTATACGCTCCTAATCTAGATGAGTATGAGACAACGATTAAAAAGGTCTTTTCTAATGGGGGAGATAATAATTACCCAGAAATTCCTTATGTTATTTTAAATAGTTCTTCTATATTATCTAATGCTGCTCTGGCGATAAATATTTTATATGATGTATTATATAAAGAACAGTTTACAAGAATGGATTTAATTAAACTATTAACTAATAGTGACATTCAAAAAGCAAGAAAATTTGATAATTCTGAGATTGCTCCTATCGTTGATGCAATTGATAAAATGAATGTTTATCGAGATAATATTATGTCAGATGAATGGTTGTATGGATTAAAAAGAGTATTATTATCTAAGTTAGTTGGTAATGCATATAATATAGAAAATAAGGTAAGTATTTCTAATGAAGATTATCTTCCTTTTGGTAGTATTTCTCTAGATGAAAATACTATTACTCTTTTTGCTAGTATAATTGATGATATTAGAGAATTTAGAAATAAATTTGGCAATAAAAAAATGTATAATAGTGGAGATTTAGAAGAGTTAAAAATAGAATTAAATAAATGGCTAATTTATTCAGAAACAGAACCAAATTTTTATTATAATGCCGCATTAAAAGCACTAAATAATTTGATTGAAAAACAAATTGATACTCCTTTTGAAATTGTCTTTTTATCGATGATTAATGGAGCAAAAAGTATTTCGGTTCTTCCTTCAAATATGATTTCTCGTGGCGTTACTTTTATCAATTATGAGGAAGATAATATTATTGCTTCTAAATATATGTTTTTACTTGGTATGTCAAATAATAATTTACCAAGAAAGAACATTAAAGATGAATTAGATTTAAGAGAGAATATTGAATTGGCGTCAGATATTGATAGAGATGTATTTATTAAATTGACAAATAATGCTTCTTATATATGCGCGACATATACAAATATTAATCTTAAATCTTTAGAAGAATTTAAGCCTTGTGAATTTATTAATATGGAAGAAAAAAATATTAAAAAACTCGGATTATTAGAAAATAGAAAATACGAAGAATTATTTACTAATAGAGAAATGGAAAAGAAAGAATATAATATTGGATTAGTCTCTTCTCAAAGTAGTAATAATACTCAAGAAGAAGATAAGGAAGTCACTACTTATTTTGAAATGGATTATCCAACAAGTGTTAAGCATAAAGATATTGCTAGTTCAATTAACGAGAATTTGTTGTTTAAAATGGATAGATTATTTAAATGTTATGACGATTTTTCTTCTATTTCTAATGATGAATATGAACCATTAAGCCTTTCTAGATTGATTGAATCGAGTATTAAAGAAGATTTATTATTAAAAATGATTGATTATAGGACAAATTCATTATCTGAAGAAACAATCAATTCAATTATTGAAAAGTATAAATTGATGCATGCTTACCCATATTGTTTAAAAGAAGAACAAATCGAAGAATTAATTGAAAATACTATGGAGTATTATAATTCTTTGGGAACTTTTTTATCTTTAGAACAACCATTTGAATTAGAATTATCAACAATTATTGATTCTAAAGAAGTAAATTGGGTACTTAGTTGTAATAGGAAATATGTGATAAGTAAAGAAGATGACGACCCATTTAAACTTATTTTTAACTATGCCAAAGTAAAAAAATTGGGGAAAAATGATTTAGAATCGTATGTAGAATTATACATTATTGCTTTAGCGTATATTGCTAAATACAAAGATAATCATGAATATACTGTTGTATTAGGATATAGTGATAAGACGAAAAGAGATTTCATTGTTAGTAAATTAGATGCAGTAAAAATCTTAAATCGTTTATATTTAAAAATGTTTGATTATAATGATGTGAGATATAGAAGCTTTGATGTCTTAAAAAAAGATACTTTTGATGAATTGATTAAGAGTTCTTCTTCTAATTCATGGAAATATTATGAGGATAAAGGAATTATTAATTTAAGAGAATCTGCAGGTTATGATAAGAATAATTATGATTCTAATTCATCTTTAGAAAGTAGTACTTTACGAAAAGAACTCATCGAATTTTATTATGAGAATGTTCTATTTATTAAAGATAAACAGGAGTAATAGATTATGGGAAATATTGAAGAAAGTAATATATTTGATATTGAAAAATTCATCTTTAATAAAAATTATTCTATTTCTGCCTCTGCTGGTACAGGAAAGACTTTTTCTATTGTCAATATCGTAAAAAAGCTTCGTGAATATGGAATTAAAGAAGATGAGTTATTAATCGTTACTTATACAGAAAAAGCTGCAGGTGAATTGAAAGATCGTATTAAAAAAGATGTTAAAGGTTTCAATATTGATGCATCACATATTGGGACGATTCATTCTTTTTGTAAAGATACAATTTCTGAGTTTTATTTAACTATGGGATTGCCTTTTAGTACAACTGTTGTAGATGATACAAAGATGAAAGATCTTTCTAGTAGACTTATTAGAGATTATTTTTATAATAAGAGAATAGATTTTTCTAGTGACATTGGTAATATTGAAAAAATAGTAAATTTGATATACTTAGATTCTAATGAAAATCTTAATGAAGAAATAGTTTCTTTGATTGATCCGATTATGAGATTAAATATAGCAGTATCTACTTTAATTGGAAAAAGTGAAAAAGAAGTTCTTGATTTCTTTATAAATTATAATGATCCAAATGATTTAAAATTATCCGAAGAAATTAGAGAAGTATTTTCTATTTTTGATAAAGAAAGTGAAACTTATTTAAGAAAAATGGAAATGAATAAAAATGACAAAAAATATTTTGAACAAGTTGATCAATTATGGAATTCTTTATACGAATATATTTCTAGTGAAGGCATTATTAATTATTCAATAACAGGAAGAAAAGTTAAAGATTTAAAGAATTTTATCGATAGTTTAAAAAAAGAGGATTCAATCGAATCATTAGAAGAAATATCGCTTGAATTATATAAAAAATGGCAAGAAGAAAAAAGTCATTATAAATGGTGTTCTTTCTCTGATATGTTAAGAGAAGTACGTGAAGCAATTTATAATGGGAGTGGATTAAAAGAAAAATTAAGAAAAAAATATAAATATGCTTTAATTGATGAATTCCAAGATACTAATCAACTTCAATGGGATATTTTTAAAGCGATTTTTTTAGATACTAATGATAATCATATTATTGTTGTTGGTGATCGAAAACAATCAATTTATTCTTTCCAAGGAGCAGATTTAACTGTATATGATTCAGCAGTAAAATCTATTATTGAAAAAGGTGGACTCTCTATGATTTTACCTAATAATTATCGTTCTTCTAAAGCGGTGATTTCTGGTTATAATAAACTATTCCAAATGGATAGTTATCAATCATTAGATTATGTTAATCAAGTAGGTGTTGGATTAGATAAATTAGATGCTAAATTTGATGGTCAAAGTATTAAAGGTATTAAAGTTGTTGCTTCTAGAACTAAAGATACAAATGATATAATCCCAATTACTCCATTTGATTATGCTGGTGCGATAGTAAAAATGATTACAGAATATTGTTCTTTTAATGATGAAGGTAAAACTAGATTACAGGTTTATGATAAAGATGGGGAATCTAGAAATGTTTCTTTTAAAGACTTCATGATTTTGGCAAGAACTCGAAGTGAATTCTATTCTATTGAATATGAATTAAAACATTCAGGTATTCCTTATGTTAAATATAATGATTCGAAATTGTTTAATGGAATAGAATGTTCTCATTGGATTGCTTTATTAAATGCGATATTACAACCTGATTTTACAGGTAGAAATCGTAATGCTTTCCGTAAAGCGTTATTCACTAAATTCTTTGGAAAATCATTAAAAGAGATATCAAGTCCTTATTATGATACAGATTCTTCTAAAGAGATGGAATTAATCTTAAAGTGGAAAGATTTGGCTAATTCATATCGTTTCATAGAATTGATAAATTCAATTTTAACGGACTCAAAAATTGAACAAAGAATGACTTCTTTAAATGATATTCAATCATTAAGTGTTTTTAAACAAATTGGTGATTATTCATTAGATTATTTACTCGCCGGAAATTCACTTGTTGAATTAAAAAATAACCTATCTACTTTAAATAAGGGTGATAGTGATGGAGATAATGAAGATAAAAAAACGACAGTTGCAAAAGGAACTGATTTTGATTGTGTTGATTTAATGACAATGCATGCGTCTAAAGGTCTTGATAGAGCGATTGTATTTATTGTTGGAGGAGAAAAAGGATTTCCAAAAAGCGTATCTAAAGTAGGTATTTATCATAAAGAACTAGAGACTGAAAATGGAAAAATAACTAAATCTTTTATCACAATGGATGATAAAGATTATAAAAGTGAAAAAAGCGTAGAATTGGATCGATTATTTTATGTCGCGAATACTAGACCTAGATATCTTTTAGTACTGCCTTATTATAAGGAAAATAAGGATATTTCTGTTGTTAATAGTGTAAAACAATTTATCTCTATGGAAGAGAATAAATCATTATATGATTTAGTATTGTTTAATGAAAAAGATCTTGATTTTGAAAAGATTAAAAAAGATATTAAGAAAATTATTCAAAAAAATGCATCTATAGATAACTATGTAGAAGAAGAAAAAATAACTCAATTAAACATATTAAAAAATATCGCGGATAATATGAATAAACATAGTTTATTTAAACATTCATATGCTTCTATGTCGAAGATAAAAGAAGAGAGTAATGATATTATTGATGGTAATCTTAATTACAATAAAGAAGGTAATCTATTAGAAGAAGTGTTATATGGATTTGATAAATCTAGTTTATCCGCAAATATGAATTATAGTGATATAAAACCATCAATTATTCCAGATCAATTTCCAAAAGGCGCGCTTATTGGAACTACTTTACATGAAGTATTTGAAAATTTTGAATTTACTGATATTGATAAAGAAGATAACCATTTATCTTCACTTATTCAAACAAGATTTAAAGTTAATAATATCCCAGATAATCCAGTATTTGAAGAATATGTAGTAAATATGGTAAAAGATGTTTTAAATGCGATTTTTCCAGTGATTAAAGGATGTAATATTGACATAAATAACACGTTTAAATTAAAGGAAATCGATAGTAAAAATAAAAAAGCAGAAGCAGAATTTAATTTTGCTTTAGAAGAAATACAATTATCAAATTATTGTAATGGGTTTATTGACTTATTATTTAAGCGAGGAGATTATTATTGTATTTTAGACTGGAAGTCCGATACATTAAATGATGATGATTTATTAAGTTATAATAACTTAAATGACTTAAAAAAACGCGTTGATGGTCATTATTCAATTCAAAGAGTCTTATACGCTTATACTTTAGTTAATTATCTTTATAATTGTAAATTAGAACCTACATTAGAAGAAGTGTTTGATAAGCACTTTGGAGGTATTTTTTATGTCTTTATTAGAGGATGTAAAAAAGATACACCTAATGGAATATATGCTCAAACGTGGAATAGTTACTCTGATTTAAAGAAAGAGTTTGATGGGATTATGAAAGTGGTTTTACGCGGAGGAATAAAAGGAGGGAAACTAGATGAATAATGATGAGTTTTTAAAAGATTTAATCGAATATCGTTTTATTACTCCAGTATGGGAATACCTTTCAAAAATTATCTTAAAACCATTGATGGATGATGAAACATTAAAAATTTTTTCCTTGTATTTTACTTTTATTAGTAGTGGATCTTCTTGTATGCCTTTAGATGAAGAATTATTAATAAAAGAGTGGAAGAGTAAATGTGAAGGAAATATCATTTTATTATCTTCTGGAGTTGAAAAAGAAGAGGAAAAGAATAATATAGTAAAGGCAGTTTCTTCCATATATGAATGTGGAGAAAAAGCTTTGAAAAATATTGAAAAATTAGCATTTCTTAATAATGTTGTTGGAGAAAATAAATTATTTTATATCCATAATAATTTTCTTTATGCAAGAAAATACTTTAACGCTAAAGAAGGTATAAAAGAATCAATGGAAAGATTATTCATTTCTTATTATGACGATATTGAAATTGATTTTAATGTAAGAAGTATATGGAATAGTGTTTCTTCTGCTCAAGAAGAATTTATTAATAAGGGTATTAATAAAAATTTAATTTTATGTGGTGGTCCAGGTACTGGAAAAACTACGGCAGTATTCTATCTTTTATTAGCCTTATTAAAGGCGCATAGTCATTATAATATTTATTTAACCGCGCCTAGTGGAAAAGCTTCTTCTCGAATTAAAGAAAGTATCGATGGAGAAATAAGCGAGTTTATAAAGAAAAATCCTAATCAACTTGGTTATGTAAAAGAGATAGAAAGACTAAGAAATGTTAAAAAATATACAATTCATAAATTGTTAGAAAATGATTATACTACCAATGGATTTTTTCATAATGAAAAGAATCCTTTTCCAACCAATTCCATTTTTATTATTGATGAAGCAAGTATGATTGATATTTGTATTTTTGATGATTTATTAAAAGCAATCCCTAAAGGGGCAAGAGTCTTTATTTTAGGGGATAAACACCAATTACCATCAGTAGAATGTGGAGCGGTTCTTGCGGATTTATTAAGTTATGATAGATTAAAAAATAACATTGTAGAGTTAACAAAATCACATCGTTTTGTTGAAGGTTCTGATGTGTTTAAATTATCAATGGATGTTAATTCTGGTAATACATTAGAAAACATTTCTTTTAAATCTTTTGATGAATTTAAGATTAGACAAAGATTGATTCCTTTAGTAAATGAAACTAAGGAAGAAAAAATAATTCGTCAGCAAAATAGTTATCCAGTTTTTTATTATGAAGAAAGAAAAGATTCTCAAAAATCTTATGAAGATATTATTGAAGAATGGGGAGAACATTTTTATAAGCAATATGAAAGCATGTGTAATAACGTTTCTTTTGATGAAAATGAATTAGATATCATCTACAAAAATATTGATGAAGCACGTGTATTATGCGCGGAAAACTTGGGTAAATATGGAGTAGAAAATATTAATAAAGTTATTAAAAATAAAGTTATTTTAAATAAAAATTCTTCTTATAATAACTTTTATCCAGGTATTCCATTAATGATTACAGAAAATGATAGATCCCTAGATTTAGATAATGGTGATACGGGTATTATCATATCTTTAAATAATAGTAATATTTTATATTTACTTATCGCAAAATCATCAGATTTATATCCACTTGATTCGGAAAAAGTTGCAGATAAAGTGTTGAAAAAAGGAAAATATTTATTATATCCTTTACGCTTATTGAACTTAAATAAGACTATATATGCATATGCTATTACAATCCATAAGTCACAAGGATCAGGCTATAATAATATATTAGTAGTTCTTCCTAATAAAAGTGGACATCCTTTGTTAAATAGACAAATTATTTATACTGGTATTACTAGAACTAAAGGGCCAACTTATATTATCTCTAATATTGATAGAATAAATGAGGCGATTAGTAATGTATCATATCGTTATACTCGAATATTTGACTAATTTAAGAATAAGATAGTCTATTTTGAGGAAGAGATTTATGAAATAATTAGTTATATATGTGCATGGAAAGATTGATAATAGATATGATGTTATGGGCTAATATGACTGAAGAAGAACTACATAATAAAAAAGAAATAGATACTAATTTTGGTGAGAAATTATCTTGGGACTATTTGTGTTTTGCCCGAAAAAATCCAATTAATTGGTATATTCATGCCCATATTCTTTATAGGGGAAAAGATAATTTAACTTCTAGAGAAACAATATTTAGTTTTTAGTGCAAATAAAAGCAACACTTCTGGAGTAAAGATAGATGGGAGAATAGAAAACGTATTTCTAAGAAAGGTTGGATCATAATTGCTTCTGTTACTGCTGGAGTTACTATAGTAAGCGTTATTTGCTTCTTTGTATTCCTCTGGCAAATATTAGAAAAAGCATTGGTAATGTAATTTTTAATAAATAAACGAGTTGATTATATTGTATTAATTAGTTCATATATCACTCGTTTTTTTGTGCAATCTAAATTGTCATTAAAGAATATAGTTTTAAATTATTGGAACACTATATGTGGTGATGATAAATGGAAATCTCTATATGGGAAGAATATCGAGATAAAATACATTTTCCTTCGATAAAAAAAGAATATAAAACAAAAGTATTAGTTATTGGTGGAGGAATTTGTGGAATTTTATGTGCCTATGAATTAAAAAAAAGAAATATTGATTATATATTAGTAGAGAAGAATTATATTGGAAGTGGAATTAGTAAAAATACAACTGCCATTATTAGTTTTATTCATGATTTTTCCTATTATGAAATGATAAAAAAACTTGGATTAAAAAAGACAAAGGATTATATAGAATTATGTAAAAATGCGATGAAAGATTATGAAAAATTATCGCACCTTTATGATTTTGATTATGAGAAAAAAGATTTATTTATCTATTCGATGAATAAAGATAAAATCATTAACGAAAAAAGAGCATTAGAATCATTAGATGTTGAAATCAAATTCGCGAATAATTTAGAAATAGATGATGATTATATTGAAGCGATTAAGATTAGTAATCAAGCAATCATTAATCCATTGAAATTAATTGATTCTTTAGCTAAAGAATTAAATATATTTGAACATAGTGAAGTCACTAAAATTGAAAATAATAAAGCAATATGTAATGGATATAATATCTTTTTTAGTCAAGTCATAATCGCAACAAATTATCCTTTAGTTAATAAAAAAGGATTCTATTTTATGAAACTTAGACAAAAAAGATCATATGTAGTAACAATCAATAAAAAAATCAATCAATTATATATTAATATTGATGATAATGGCTTATATTATCGTCCATATAAAGAATATACACTTGTTGGAGGAAATGATCGTTTAACTAATAAAGATTGTGAAAATAGTTTTTATAATAAAATGAAAAAGAAATATAAAGATGAAGAAATCATTGTTTATTGGAGTAATCAAGATTGTATAAGTTTAGATCAATTACCATATATTGGTCGATTTAGTAATACTCATGATAATTGGTATGTAGCAACAGGATTTAATTTATATGGTTTTACTTGGGCGATGACTTCAAGCAAAATGCTTATTGACATGATAGAAGGAAAACAAAAAGAAAACCATTATTTATTATCTCCTTCAAGAAGCATATTTCATAGAAAGTTATTATCTTCATTGGTTATTACTATTATTAGTTTAATTAATATAAAAACAAATCGTTGTAGCCATATGGGGTGTGCTCTGAAACATAATAAAATAGATGGAACATATGAGTGTCCATGTCATGGATCTAGATTTGATATGAATGGGAAAGTATTAGATGGACCAGCACAAAAGAATATTAAGATTAAATAAGGGTAAAAATTACCATCTTGGATTAATTAATAAATAGATTTACAATAAAAGTATATTTAGGAGATATACGATATGAATAATGAACATGTTTTATCTGAAGGCGATTTACTTTCTTCAAGTGGTGAATTAATTGAAGCAGGTTATTCCACTTCATTAGTAAAAAAATGGAATAAGGAAGTAATAAAAAAACACAAAATCAAATTGAAAGAGTGGGATTATTACTATTTCGGTAATGATAAACATGCAGTCGCACTAGTTATTGGTGATTTACAATATATCGGTCAATTCGGCATAGTGTATTTTGATTTCACAAAAAAACAATTGATTGATAAGTCAAAGTTATTACTTTTTCCATGTGGTAAAATGAACCTTCCTAAAGATTCTTCTTCTAGTTATCTATATAAAAATAAAAATGATTCAATAGAATTAAAGATAATGGATGATAAGAAAAGAAGAGTCATTGTTCATTGTGATAATGTGATTGATAATACTCCACTTGATGTTGATGTAATATTAACAAAAACATGTAATGATTCAATGGTTATTTCTACGCCTTTTTTTAAGAAGAGACATTTTTATTACAATCAAAAAATCAATAATTTTAAAGTGGAAGGAAATGTTAATTTAGGTAGTGTAAATCTAAATGATAAAAATGATTTTATGGGGGTATTAGATTGGGGAAGAGGTGTCTGGACTTATGATAATACCTGGAATTGGTGTTCCATTAATGCAAAATATAATGGTGATTATATTGGATTCAATATTGGAAATGGCTTTGGTGATACTTCTAATTCTTCAGAAAATATGTTTTTCTTGAATGATAAAGCTTATAAATTAAATCAAGTAGATATTCAATTTTCTTATATAAATAAAAAATTAAACCCTCAAGGAAAGATAATTATCACATCATTAGTTGATGATGAATTATATATTGAGTTTACTCCTATTTTTAATCGTCATGTTGATATAAACGCTATTTTTATTAAACAATTAACAAATCAAATGTTTGGCTATTTTTCAGGAAGAGTCAAATATGATAATAAATATTATAATTTTAACGATTTATTCGGTTTTATTGAAAAAGTTCATAATAAGTGGTAAACAATAATCTATCTAGAAATAATGGCTAATATTTATAATTATATTAGTCATTTTTTATTTTGTGAAAAGATATAATATATAAAACATATGGATGTAAACTAAAATGATAGATATGCAACTAATAATTGCTTGTATATATTTTTTATAATGATAAAATTTCACTTATTAAAGGGAATAATGAAAAATGAAGATAGTTTGTACTATAAATTATTTATGGAACAAGCAAAGAATTATAGGGGATAGTGTTTTTTCTATTATTTTAGAATAATATAATAATATTTTTTACAAGTTTTTTACAATCTATATATTTCTTCATCACAAATGTAAAAATTATGTATGTTAATATCATTTTGAAAGTGAGGAAGAAAAATGATAATAACATGTATTTTGGCATTACTTACTGGAGTTGGTGTATTCATCGCGGGTATGAATATGCTTTCACATGCTTTAGAATCTGCTTGTGGAGAAGGCGTGAAAAGAATTTTAGATAAAGTTAGCAATAATCGTATTTTAGGAGTGGGAATTGGAGCAGGAGTAACTGCGATAATTCAATCTTCTAGTGCGACAACAGTGATGGTTATTGGCTTAGTTAATGCTGGAATTATCACATTATTTCAAGCGACAAGTATTATTATGGGGGCAAATATTGGTACAACAATTACCGGTATTATTGCCTCTTTTTCAAGTTTTAAATTAAGTCAGTATATTTCAATTCTAGCGTTTATTGGTGTAATGATGATGTTTTTTAAAAAGAGTATCATAAAAAATATCGGTCAAATATTTACTGGAATTGGTTTGATTTTTATTGGCTTGGAGTTAATGAGCAGCGCGTTTAATAATCAAGAAGTAATTACTTATTTCATGGATATAATATCTAAAGTTAATTTTCCATTATTATTAATATTAATAGGTATAGCTTTTACTGCATTAATTCAATCTTCTAGTGCGATGACAGGTATTGTAATTGTACTTGCTGGAGGAGGAATATTAAGTATTGAATCTAGTTTATTTATTATTTTAGGAACTAATATTGGAACATGTGTAACTGCATTGATATCTTCTATTGGTACTTCGGAAAACGCTAAAAGAGCAAGTCTTATTCATTTAATGTTTAATGTTATTGGAACATTGATATTTACTATTATTTTATTAATATTTAAAAATCCGATTATTAATTTGTTTGATAGTATCAATATTGCTATTGAATTTAAGATTGCTTTGTTCCATGTCGTATTTAATGTTTCTACTTCAATCCTTTTATTGCCTTTTATTAAATGGTTAGTCTTTTTATCTCAACTAATCATTAAAAATCGTTCAATAAAAAGAAATAATGTTCTTAAATATATTGATTCTCATTTATTAGTCACACCTTTAATCGCTTCAAATCAAGTTAAAAAAGAAATAATTAATATGTATAATCTTTCTATTAATAATCTAAATGATGCATTTCAATTAATTAACGGTAAAAAAAGTGATATTGATAAAATATTAAAAACTGAAGAAGATATTGATTATATAAACAATGAAATTGCAAAATATTTAGTTGATTTATCTTCCCAAGCACCAATTGAGATAGAGAAAAATATAGGTGCGTATTTCCATGTTATTAACGATATTGAAAGAATTGGTGATCATGCGATAAACATTGTTAAAATGTATAAAGAAATGGAGAGAGAACAGCTTGCTTTTTCTCAAACTGCAAAAGAAGAATTAAATGTGATGTTCTCTAATGTTATAGAGATGGCGAAAATCAGTATTAATATATTTGAATTTGATAATCGTGCTGCTTTGCCTTATCTTGATAAATTAGAAGAAAAGACCGATAATATGAAAGAAGAGATGGCGAAAAAACATTTCTCTAGAGTAATAGCAGATGCATGTAAAATAGAATTAACATCATGTTACACAACGATTATTTCTAATATCGAGCGTGTTGGTGACCACTTAGTAAACATTGGTTATAGTATTATTAACCTACTAGGTAATCAAGAAATGGAGAAAATTTAAATGAAAGGTTTAATTTATTCAATTGAAGATGATAAAGATATTTCTCGTATTATTAATATGACTTTATCAAAGCAAGGTTACAATGTTATATCTTTTTATGATGGAACTAGCTTTTTTTTAGAATTAGAAAAGCAAAAGCCAGATATGATACTTTTAGATATGATGTTACCAGATTATGATGGCATAGAGATTTTGAAAAAAATAAGAAAACAAACAAAATATGATGATGTTTATATCATTGTTATCTCGGCAAGAAGAATGATGGTTGATAAAGTAGATGGACTTGATTTTGGTGCGGATGATTATATTGAAAAGCCATTTAATATATTAGAGTTAATGTCACGAGTTAATTCTAAATTTAGAAGAATTAAGAAAAATAACTACTTAACATATAATGGAGTTTCTATTGATAAAGAGTATCATAAAGCTTTTTACTTAGATAAGGAATTACATTTAACTGTTAAAGAGTTTGATATTCTTGAATTACTTATAAAAGCAAATGGAAGAGTTGTATCACGAGATGAAATTTTAAGTCATATATGGGGTGAAAATGATGATTTACAAACTAGAACAATCGATATGCATATTAAGTCATTGAGAAAGAAAATTGGTAATGAGTCATTAATTGAAACAATATATGGAATAGGATATAAAATTGTATGAGAAAAAAATATATTTTTATAAATTCAGTAGTATTATTATTCACATTAATTATATTTTTGATTTCTTCTATTAGTATGGTTTCTTATTTGAACGAGAGAAATACTTCTAATTCAATATGTAATTATCTCTCTTTAGTTGAAAAAGATTATGATGGAACAAATATGGAAGAAGTCGGCAATAAGTTTGTTTCTTCAAATGTTAATCTGAGAATTACTTTTATTTCTAAAGAGGGTAACGTACTATTTGATACAACTAAAACTAGTGAAGAAAATCATTTAGATCGTCCAGAAATTGTTTCTTTAGGCACAATAGAAAAAAGATATTCAGAAACTACTAATGAAAGAATGTATTATCTTGCATCTTTTGATGAAAATACTAATACATATATTCGTATTTCTTTAAAAGAATCGTATGTATCTGATATCGTGAATAAATTTACTACTTTTTCTTTAATTGGTAGCGTATTAATTTGTATCGTCTTTTTTGGATTTATTCTTTTAGAATCTAAATTGATTGCTAAACCATTAAAAAAAGAAGTATATAACTTATCAAAGATTACAAATACTGATCTGACTTATAGTGGAGATGATGTAATTGAATTGTCTAATCAAATTGAAGGAGTCAGAAAAGTTATTGATTCAAATATGCAGATGATAAAAATGGAATCATCAAAACTTAATTATATTATTGATAATATGAATAATGGTATTGTAATTCTTAATGGAGAAGGAAAGATTAACATAATTAATAATTTTGCTTTAAAAGTTTTAGATTTACAAGGCATGGATCTTTTAAATAAATCATTTAATTATGCTTTTAAAGAAAAAAATATTGTTGAATTAATTGAAAAAGCAATCGATAAAGAATCAGATTTTCAAATCTCTTATTGTAAAGAAGGAAAATATTATGTCATCAATATATCTTCTCTTAATTCGGATTTCGTCATGGAAGGTAATAGATTTGGTGTAGCGTTATTTATTTATGATGTCACGGAATCCAAACGTTTGGAAAAAGTGAAACTAGATTTCTTCGCGAATGCTTCTCATGAATTAAAAAGTCCATTAACTACAATAATTGGTTATCAGCAAATGATTTCAGAAGGAATTATTACAGAACCCAAAGAATTATTAGATGCAACTAATAAAACAATAAAAGAAGCAACTAGAATGAACCAAATCATTATTGAAATGTTGGATTTATCAAAACTAGAAATGGATATTAATGTTGAGAAAAAGGAATTATCTTTAGCTTCTTCTATTGATAGTATATTAGAAGCATATGAACCAATTATTAAAAAAAGGAAGATTTCTATTATTAAAAATTATGATAATTTTACTGTTATTATGAATATAGAAGAATTGTATCATATTATTCGTAATTTAATCGATAATGCGATAAAATACAATAAAGATAATGGTTCTATTGTATTAACTTTAAATAAAGAAAATCGCACATTTTCGATTAAAGATACAGGTATTGGAATATCTTTGGAAAATCAAGAACGTATTTTTGAAAGGTTTTATCGAGTAGATAAAGCAAAATCAAAAGAATTAGGTGGAACAGGACTTGGTCTTGCAATTGTAAAACATATTTGTATGAATAATAATATAAAGATTGAAGTTAATTCTTCATTAGATGAGGGGGCTGAATTCATTATTGGATTTTAGGGATAGTATTTATGGAATGGATTATTGTCGCTTTATTAGCAGCTTTATTTACCTCATTAACAACAATTTTATCAAAAATAGGTATAAAGGATGTAAATTCTAATTTTGCAACTGGCTATCGAACATTAATTGTTGTTTTTTGCTCGTTAATTATTTGTCTAATTAAGGGAAGTTTATCAAGTTTCCCTTCTTTAAATACGTTTAATTGGATCTTTTTAATCTTATCTGGAATTGTAACTGGATTATCTTGGTTATGTTATTATAAAGCATTAAAATTAGGTGATGTAAATAAGGTTGTACCAATCGATAAATCAAGTTTTATTTTAAGTAGTATCCTATTTGTTATTTTCTTTTTCGATGATACTACTAATAGTGGTGATCCTTTAACAATAAGCATGCTAGTGGTATCAATTATTTTAATTGGACTAGGCACTTTTTTAATGATTGAAAAAAAACAAGGCGGGCAAGAGATTTCTAAAACTTGGTTATTATATGCTATATTAAGTTCCGTATTTGCAGCGTTAGTATCTTTCTTTATAAAATTAGGATTAAAAAATATTGATTCTTCTTTAGGAACTTTAATAAGAACAATTATTGTTTTTATCTTTGCTAGTGCAATAGTATTAATCAAAAAAGATTATAAAGATGTAACAAGAATTTCCCCAAAATCCTGGATATTTTTAACTTTATCAGGCCTTTCTACAGGTGGAGTATGGCTTTGTGAATATGAAGCATTAAATATGGTAAATTCTAATCCAATCGCGGTTAATTCAATTGGTAAATTTTCTATTCTTTTAACGATGTTATTTTCATTAATTATATTAAAAGAAAAATTTACAAAAAAAGCGATTTTTGGTCTAGTTTTATTGCTTCTAGGAATCACTGTGATTACGATATTT
This sequence comes from Caryophanales bacterium, assembly GCA_029006735.1. Lineage (GTDB taxonomy): Bacteria > Bacillota_I > Bacilli_A > RFN20 > CAG-449 > UBA3210. The sequence goes on along the minus strand of JAQXGN010000020.1, from coordinate 39,236 downwards.
AGCTTATAAATATATTGTTTTATAAAAAAATTTTTTATATTGATTATTTATTTTATGAGTTATAATATATTCATCAATATATATCAATGACTATATATCAAAGGAGAAATATATGCCACCAAAATTTAAGTTTAAAAAAGAGCAGATTATTGATGCTGCAGTTAGAGTAACTCGAGTAAGAGGTATTGATCAAGTAAGAGCAGTTGATATAGCTAAAGAGTTAGGAGTATCTACTCAACCAGTATTTACATGCTTTTCTACAATGAATGAAGCAAAGAGAGAAATTCGCTTAGCTGCTGAAAAAATATTTGATTCATATGTAAATGAGGGCCTAAAAGAAAGGATTCCTTTTTTAGGATTTGGGAAAGCGTATATTCGATTTGTTCATGATGAACCAGAACTATATAAAGCTTTATTTTTATCTAAAAAAGATGAAGAGTACCAAGGTTCGATTGTATTAATTGAAAAAACAAAAAATAGATTAATTCCAATATTAATGAATAATTATTATATCAATTATGAAGAAGCAGAATATTACTTTAATTCTATTTGGTTAACGGTATGTGGTATTGCTGCATTATGTATTAATAATTGTAATCCGTATGATGATGAAGAATTAGCAAAATTATTTACTAATTATAGTATTTCAACATATAAGAGTATTAAAGAGATACCGGGATTTATTGATTTTAATTACAATAAAGAAACTATTTTCTCTTCAATAAAAGACGGAATGAAATAATATGAAAATATTTAATAAATTATTTAGTCTAATTGTTTGTTTATTATTAATAAGTTGTCAATTTCAAAAGAATATAGTTATATCCTCTATAAAAGATAATAATCAGTATTATCTAAAGTTTGATTATTTAACAGATAAAGATAATCATGTCTTATCTTTAAAAGAAAATGATCATATTAAAGTAGAATATCAAATTGAAGATGGAGAAGTAGATATTCTTATTGGAATGGAAAATGAAGAATATTTATATAAAGGAAATAAAATAGATAAAGGTGATTTTATCTTAGTAACCTCTAAAGAAGGTATGTATAACATAAAAATTGAATATAAAGAAGCAAAAGGAGAAATTAAAATATTTAATAAAGGAGAAATTTATGCTTAAAATAGAACATTTAACAAAGAAATATGGTGTAAAAAGAGCAATAGATGATTTGTCTATTCACATTGAAAAAGGTGAAGTATATGGATTTATTGGTCATAATGGCGCAGGTAAAACTACGACATTAAAATCAATCGTAGGTATATTAAATTTCGAAGAAGGAGAAATTTTTATTGATGGTCGCTCAATAAAAAAAGAACCTTTAGAATGTAAAAGGATTATTGCCTACATTCCAGATAATCCAGATTTATATGATTATATGACAGGGATAAAATATTTAAATTTTATCGCAGATATCTATCAAATTGATGAAACTACAAGAAGAAACAATATTGAAAAATATGCAAAAGCATTTGAAATTTATCCTGCATTGGTTCAACCAATTGCTTCATATTCACATGGTATGAAACAAAAATTAGCATTAATATCCGCATGGATTCATGAACCAAAGTTAATTGTTATGGATGAACCATTTGTTGGATTAGATCCAAAAGCCTCACATTTATTAAAACAAATGATGAAAGAATTTTGCCTTAATGGAGGATCAATTTTCTTTTCTACTCACGTTTTAGAAGTGGCAGAAAAATTATGTGATAAGATTGCGATTATTAAAGAAGGAAGATTAATTAGTTTTGGAACAATTGAAGAAGTAAAAGGCGATGCATCTTTAGAAGATGTCTTCTTAGAACTTGAAAATAAGGAGTAACTAAAATATGTTATCTCTATTATTTAAAAAGCAAATGAGTGAAATCTTCCGTTCATATTTTTATGATTATCGGAAGAACAAACCTCGTTCAAAAACTTCAACAATCCTATGGATATTATTATTTGTCTTCTTGCTTGGTGGATTATTTGGTGGGATGTTTCTCTCTTTAAGTTATAGTTTATGTCAACCTCTAGTCAGTCAAGGATTAGATTGGTTATATTTCCTTTTTATGGGAATGATTGCTATATTACTTGGCTCTTTTGGTGGGGTATTCAATACTTATTCATCTTTGTATTTAGCAAAGGATAATGATTTATTATTATCAATGCCAATTCCACCAAAGACGATTCTATTATCTAAATTATTAGGCGTATATTTTATTGGATTAATGTATTCAGGAGTAGTAATTGTTCCTTCAATTATTATTTATTTAATCTTTGGCAATTGTACAATTAATTCTATTATTGGTTGTATATTCTTATTATTAATAGTTTCTCTAGTTGTTTTATCATTGTGTTGTGGACTTGGATATGTTGTTGCAAAAATTAGTTCTAAATTAAAATTCAAGAGTATTTTAGCAGTTATTGCCTTACTTGCATTTATGGCAGTTTATTATCTTATTGCATTTAAGGCAGAAGTGATATTTGCTGAATTGATTTCAAATGGTAGTGTAATTGCAGAAGCAATTAAAACTTATGGATATCCATTTTATATGTTTGGAGAAATTGGGGTAGGAAATTATCTTTTCATATTTATTGAAAGTGTGATTGTCGGAGGTATTTTCTTATCAATTTGGTTTATTTTAAAACATAGTTTTATTAAAGTAGCAACTACTAAAGCTAGTTATTCTTATAAAAGACAAACTAAAGGGTATGTCTATAAAGCTAAATCAGAACTATCAGGATTATTAAATAAAGAATTTGGTAAGTTTGTTTCTAGCCCTAATTATATGTTGAATTGTGGAATTGGCCTATTATTCTTAGTTATCGCTGGAGTAATGTTATTTATTAAAGGAGATTTCTTGGTTGAAGCTTTTAATCAAATTGTTCCAAATAATTTGACTTTTGCACAAATGATCATCACCGTTACATTCTTATTTATTCTTACTATGGTAGACATTGTGGCTCCATCATTCTCATTAGAAGGGAACAAGTTTTATATTTTAAAAACTCTACCAGTAAAGAAAGAAAAGATTATTTTAGCAAAGCTATTAGTTCAACTAATCTTATGTAGTGTCCCATTATTATTTGTCTCTACTTCATTACTTATTCCATTCTCATTAAATGTGATTGATGTAATATTTGCTTTCTTAATAATGTGTTCGTTTGAATTATTTATGGCTCTACTTGGATTAGTTCTTGGGCTTAAATACGTTAATCTTAACTGGATGAATGAAATCATTCCAATTAAACAAAGTGCATGTGTTGGATTAACTCTTTTATTTGGAGTACTCTATATTGTGGTAATTGGTTCTTCATTAGTAGGATTATCTTATTTCGTTAACAATTATTTAATTATAAGCTGTATTTTTATTATTAATAATCTACTTTTTTCTGGCTTATTATATCTTTTGATTAAGAAAAAAGCAGATAAGATTATTGAAGGGTTATAGAAGTAAAATATTATTGAAATTAAAAACTTACATAAATCTTTTTTTGAATTAAAAGCAGTAAATAACTTGAGTTTTTGCGTAAAAAAGTGGAGTTATTTGCATTTTAAGGTGTTAATGGAGCGGGCAAATCAACAATTATTAATATAATGTGTGATTAGTTGAGTAAGGATAGTGGAATTATTAATATCTGTGGGCATAATATTGATAAAGTTATAAATGTTGTTAAAAGGAATTTAGGCGTTGTATTCCAAAATTGAACACTCTCATGACTAAAGTCACAAGATTCTAGGTTCAGCGAACACAGGACATAAATGCCTCTTACATATTCTCCCCTAGCGTAACTTTCGATAGTTCCTACCGTAGTAGTAATAATAATTTTATAAATTCAACAATGTGTTTATTTTACAAAAAATAAAAATATTTGTAATTTTTGAAAATTATTTATATAATACAAATGAGGTGATTGCAATGTTACTTAAAAGAGAGAGGTGCTTAGAAAAAATACGACCTTTTTATGATTTGGATATTATTAAAGTGTTAGTAGGTTCTAGAAGAGCTGGTAAATCAAAAGTGTTAGAGTTAATTATTAATGAACTTAAGGAAAAAGGAGTCGACGAACAAGATATAATCTACATGAACTTCGAAAATCTGGATTTTGAAGAAATATCTGATTATAAGAAACTAAATACATATGTAAAAGAACACAAAGGGACAAATAAACAATATCTTTTTTTTGATGAAATTCAACATGTATCAGGATTTGAAAAAGCTATAAATTCTTTTAGAGTGTCTTTTGATTGCTCTATATTTATTACTGGTTCAAATTCCAAAATGTTATCATCTGAAATATCTACATTACTTACGGGAAGGATAATTGAATTTAGTATCTATCCTTTTTGCTTTGAAGAAAGCGAACAATATAAAAAAGAATTAGGAAATAGATTAATAAATGACTTTGCTGACTTTTTAGAGTTAGGTGGATATCCTTTTAGATTTAATTTAGATTCGAAGGATGATGTCAAAGCTTATTTAAATGAATTGTATAACAATATTTGTGAAAAAGATATATTTTCAAGAGATGCAGAAATAGAAAAGATAAAATTCAACAAAATAGCATCGTATGTTTTACTAAACGCTGGAAATGAGTTTAATCCAGAATCAATATATAATTATTTAAAATCTAATAACGGTGGGGTAGAGTACTGTTCAATAAAATCAATATATAACTATCTTGATAGGATGGAAAAATCATTTTTGATAAAACCTATATATCGATACAATATTTCTGGAAAACAAATTCTTAAATCTAATCCAAAATATTATGCAATTGATAATGGGATGAGAATAATAAATTCCAACTCGAACAATTATGATCGTGGAAGATTTTTAGAAAACTTAATATGTGTTGAATTGCTATCTAGAGGCTATGAAGTATATGTTGGTAAAACGTATAAAGGAGAAGTTGATTTTGTTGTAATTAAGAATGGTAAAAAGTGCTTTATTCAAGTTGCGTATGTAATGGAAAGCGAGGAAACAATAGAAAGAGAATTCAACGCCTTTTCACCGATTAAAGATGCATCCCCTAAATATGTTTTAAGTCTTGATACAATTGATATGTCTAGAAACGGAATTACACATTTAAATATTATTGATTTTTTGACTCATAAAACTGATTTATTTTTATCTTAAGAAATTATGCAATATCTTAGTAAAAAAGTTCTAGTATTATAAGTATTTAGAAATTAGATAAAAAATCCTTAATTGGTCTGATACAAATATCAAGCCCCTTAGGGATTTTTTCTTCGTTAAAAACTTATATATCAAATAGATTGATTGGTAATAATTATTTTAAATCCAAAATATCGATTTATCACTTGCCAAACTTGCGATTTAATTTAATCTAAACTTGCGATTTAATGGGAATGGTGTATATATTAATTAATCTTTATTAGTGAAGAAAAATGCAAATATTGCAAATATTCAGTGGAGAAATGAATATGATTAAAAGAGATTATTATTTATATAAACTTATTAGAAAAATGAATAGCGGGCTAATTAAAGTTATTACAGGCATAAGAAGATGTGGTAAATCTTTTTTACTGTTTCATATTTTTAGAGATTATTTCTTATCCAAAGGTATTAAAAAAGAAAATATAATATCAATAGAACTTGACAGACTAAGCTTTGAGAAACTAAGAGATCCATATAAACTTTATGAATATGTTTTGATCATATTAAATCTGATGAAAAGTATTTTATATTTATTGATGAAATCTAAATGTGTAATAATTTTGAATCTGTATTAAAAGATTTTTTACTAAATGATGAATCGATTGACTTATAGTATTTTAAAAGAAAAATGGCCTCACCCCTAAGCTATTAACTCTTGGATGAGGTTTTCATTTAGCTTGATTTAGTTTTATTCCTTACTGGGTTCTAATGTTTTAGGATTTTTTCTAGTCACATATGGCATAAGTATTATTCGAAACAGGGTATTGAGAGGTTCATTTAAAGAATTAGAGAATGTTGGATTTCTTAATAAAGTAATTGAAGGAATTAAAGATAGTATTGATTGTAATATTTATTTCTTTGATACTCTAGTACCAATGATAACAATGTATCTAATTTTATGCGGAACAATTGTTGGTTTATTAGGAGTATATATTCTAATGAACTTCTTCTATCTTAAAAAGAAAAGATAGATAAAAAATTAAATTGATTTTTATTAGGCAGAAAATGAATGAATTTTCTGCTTTTTTATAAAAAAAATATATTTTTATTTATAAATATTATTGTCAAACAAAATGTGTTCTATTAAAATATTTTTAATATGGATGACAAAGAATATAACAAATTGGATAGTGCAGAATACAATACTTTTAGTGAATTTATCCCATTTAAAGCAGAAGAGTATCGTGTTTTAGAACAAGTGAAATCTCCTTTAGAAATTGAATCTCCAAAAGAGTATTTTAATGATGTCCAAGAAGAAAAATCTATTAAGAAAAGTAATTCTTTTGATAAGAAGATTGAAGATGAAATCAAAGATTCAATAAAAGATCAAGGAGTAGATTCTATAGGAAATAATAATGTTAGTGATGTTCAAGGAGTAGAAAGTGGTGTTTCAACTACTGCCTCAACTTCTTCAAGTATTGCTTCATCTTCTACTAGTATTGCTGGACAAGTATCTACTGCGCTTACTGCTACAGTCGCAGTTGTTTCGGCTGCTACAATTGGTGTTGTTCCTATTACTCCAACTAAACAAGTTTCTGTTTCTTTTGTTGAAGAATCTTTATTCTATTCATGTGAATACGATACTATCGAATTCGGTGGTCATATTGAATATGATATTAGTTTTGATTTATCCTTTTTTGCTTCTATTTCGTATTCGAATAATGATGGTTTAATAAAAAAAGAAGAAAATTTAGTGGTTGAACTAAATGAAGAACATTCATTCCTATTATCTGGAACAATTGAACCAATAATTAAATATTATCAATTTTCGTTATTTTATTTAGATGAAAATGATGAATTAGTCTTGTTCTATGATTCGGAGTTAATTGAATGTACTTATCAAGATAGATTACCAGATATTTTAATTTCAAAATATTCAATTGTTGATTCTTCTACACCTGGTAAAGTATCTATTGAAGGAGATATTATTGGAAGTGCGGACAGCGTTATTATTAAATCTAAATTCAATCAATATCTTAATAGTGAATTAATAAAAGATGAAGTAGTAGAATTAACTACTATCGATAGTAATAATCACTTTAAATGTGAATTTGATGCTTATTCAACAATGAACAAATATCAAATTGTGATTTATTATTCATTTGGTGGAAATGATTATAATTTATATGATTCTGGAATAGTTGAATATACATTGAATTCTAATTATTTAGCATCATATAGTAAGATCAGTCCATTAGATTCTCAAATCACATTTAATGATGATAATACATACACAGTTAGTATAAATACTGGATTTACTAGTGAATATCCAGAAATTTATCGATACCAAGTAAGAGCACTCGATGAATTAGGTAATGAATATGCTTCTTATTCAGGAACGGATGCAAATGTCGATTTAGTAGTTTCTAATATAGAAAATTTATATTTAGAATATTCTGATATTGGTGTATTCACTGATGGGGAAAAAATATATGACACTCAATTGATTAGTGATCATAGTAGAATTAAGGTTCCTAAGCTTACTTTCCAAAATGAATATGGTTTCGATGATATGTTTATCTTATATTATAGTTTCGATTCTATTTATGATACTAGTAACACAGTTATTGATTTGAATATTGAAACGGAGACAAATACTTATCCTATTTCGATTAACTCTCCTTATATAGAAGATCAAATAAATCTTGATTTCATTGAAGGTGAACCAAATAATGTTAAGATTACGGGTACAATTACATTCACTGATCCAACTTTAGATAGTTATCAACATATAGTAAATATCGATGAATTTAATATAGCATTGAATTATAAATTTGATGTTACCCAAATAAGTGCGAACTATGCTTTAACGTCATCAGAAGCAATTGAGTTAACTTATAAACTAGATTATATCTTACCATCTAGTTATAAGATAAAGGCGATTTATGGAGTTCCATCAGGAGATGCATTGAATGAAAAAGTATTTGAACTTGGAAATAATGAAATAGTATTCTCTTGCTTAAATCGTACTGATGGAGGTAGTGTTACTCTACAAGCTTATGATGAAAGTAATAATCCTTTTGGAGTAGCAAAAACAATTACACTAGAAGGAAAAAGTTCTTTAGAAAGTAAATATCAACCATTAGATGGATTATCGTTTGCGAACCCAGGAGATGCAATTGTTACTTATAATGATGATGGAACAATTAATATTTATCGAGATATGAGTGTAACAAGTCAAAATAATACATCGTCATATTATGATGCGTTAATCTTTAATACTGCGGATTATGATGAATCATATAATATTATCAATTTCAATGGTAGTTACCACGCATTATCAAATGAAAGAATTTCATGTATAGAAAATGTAGATATGCAATATTATAGTTTCTACTACTATAATGTATATAAAGAAAATGATATCTATTATTATTTAAGTTCAGAATATCCTTCTGGTGGTCTAGTCTTTGACTTTGATACAGTTAGTGCAACTGGGTCATATAATGCTGAACTAGATAAAACAACAATTACTATCTACAACGATAAGCATTTCTATTTTGAAGATTTGGCAATCATAGATGGTGTTACTTATCAATTTAATGACTATACAAATTCTCAATCAAGCACTTATATATTTGAAGTAAGTGGAAATGTGATTGGTAAGGAAATAAAATGTAATTTAAATGGATCGTTAAGTCCAAATAAATTACAAACTATTTCAGATTTAGTCGAGATAAAAGGCAATTTATATTATACATATACATTTACAATAGCAAGTGAATTATAAAGGAGGAATAGTATATGGAAAAGAAAAAAATTAAAATATCATCAATCATTAGTTTATCATTAGGTATTATTGTACTTGTCGCATTTGTGACAATAATGATTCTTGAACTAGCTTTACCAGCTGATAATGTATTTTCTCTTTGGGCAAAGGAGAATGTTTGGGATATAACACAATTCCCAACACTCTTTATGGAACATTATAAAGTATTAGTTCATTGTATTATTCTAATCGCAGTAGTTATCGCTTTGTCTAGATTATTAAGATTTATCTTTAGAAAAATTATGAATAAATCAAATAGAGCAAAAACAGTTATCACTTTATTAGATGGACTAATTAAATATGGGAGTGCAATTGCATTAATCTTCTTAGTATTAAATGCATTTGGAGTTAATACAAGAGCAATTTGGGAATCAGTTGGTGTTATTACTCTTATCATAGGTCTTGGTTGTCAATCATTAATCGCTGATATTGTTGCAGGAGTATTCATTATTTTTGAAAATGAATATGATGTAGGTGAAATCGTTTCTATAGATGGATTTAGAGGAACAGTTAATGAAATTGGTATTCGTGCAACAAAGATTATTGATGCAGCAGGAAATATCAAGATTATCAATAATTCAGATATTAAAAATGTTGTCAACCTATCTCGTGAATTATCTCTTGCAATTGTTGATTGTGAATTTACTTATGACGCACCAATTGAATTAATTGAAAAAATTCTTAAAGATAATCTAAATTCATTTAAAGAAAAAATTCCAGAAATTATTGAAGGACCATTTTATAAAGGCGTTTCTTATTATGGAGCAAGTAATATCGCAGTTAAGTTAGTCGCAAAATGTCATGAAGAAGATCGTTATCAAGTTCAAAGAGATATTCTTAAAGAATATCGTCAATTATTCTTAACTTATGGTATTGATTTAAGCTATGATCAAGTTGTTATTTCTCAAGCAGTAAAACAAGAATTTAAAACAACAAAATCAGTTAAGAAAGAAGCAAGTGAATTTGCAAATGAGCAAAAAGTATTATCTGAAGGCTTAGAAGAACAAGTAAAAGAATAGAAAAACAAAAGAACTATTATCTCTATTTATTGATGAGAAATAGTTCTTTTTTATTGTTCATTATTTTGAAGCGTCTTGTTTTAATATTTCTTTATAAGTATCTGGTCTTCTATCACGGAAGATACCCCAGTCTCTTCTTTTTTTATTTATTTCATCTAAATCAAAGGTATGAGTAATAAATCCTTCTTCGACTTTATTCATTTCTTCAACTTTGCTTCCTTCTTCATTAGCGATAAAGCTTGAACCATAGAAAGTCATTGATGAATTAGTTTCTTCTTCTTTTCCAATTCGATTAGACGCTACTACAGGGATTATGTTGCCTGCAGCATGACCACACATGACATTTTGCCAATGTGTAGAAGAATCAATTGGTAAAATAGGTTCACTACCAATTGCAGTAGGGAAGAATAAGATTTCTGCTCCTTTTAATGTGAGAATTCTTGCAGTTTCTACAAACCATTGATCCCAACAAATGCCAATACCAATTTTACCAAATTTACTAGAAAATACCTTAAATCCTGTATCACCAGGAGTAAAATAAAATTTTTCTTCATAGCATTCACCTGTTGGAATATGAGTCTTTCGATATAATCCTAATGAATTGCCATCTGCATCAATAACAACAAGGGAATTATAATAAGCAACACCACATTTTTCAAAAAAGGAAAGAGGTATTACTACATTAAGTTCTTTAGCTAAAGAAGAAAATGTTTTATAAAAATCACTTTCATAAATGTTATCAATCGCTAAATCAAAATATTCGTATTTTTCTTTTTGACAAAAATAAGGTGTCATAAATAATTCTTGTAGAAGAATGATGTTAGCGCCTTTTTTTGCAGCTTTTCTAACCATTTCTTCTGCTTTTTTAATATTTGCTTTTATGTCCCAAGATATGGACATTTGTGTTGCTGCTACAGTAACTTTTCTCATAATTATATTACTCCTTTGGTATTTGCATAGTTACGCAATGAATGTTTCCTCCACCAAGAAGAATCTCACGCGATTCTAATTGATAGACATCTTTTTCTTTATAATATGTTTTTAATATTTGGTATGCATTTTCGTCTAGTGGATGATTGAATTTAGGAACGATAACAAATTTATCACTTTGATAAAAATTGATATAAGAAGCTGCTAATCGATTGCCTTCAGGACGAGTAATCGCATCAGTTAAGATTAATCCATCAGCTTCATTTTTACTCATTTTTAAATCGATTGGTGTTTCTATTTCAACGATATGTAATTTTCTTCCCTTTGCATCAACTTGAGAATTTAGATATTCTAAATCCATTTTATAGAATTTATTTTGAATGTCTTTTTCGTCATGACAAGATGCTAAAGCAATCACACCAGGCTTTAAAAAGCAAGCAACATTATCTACATGTTCATTTGTTTCATCATTATAGATGCCTCGAGGCAACCATAATATTTTTTTAATTCCTAAACATTTTTTGAGTTTCTCTTCGATTTCTTCCTTAGATAATGATGAATTTCTTCCTTTTGATAGTAAACAAGCTTCAGTAGTAAGTAGTGTACCTTCTCCATCAGTATGAATTGATCCACCTTCAAGAATAAAATCTTTAATAGAAATAAAATCATCATCGAATTCTAAAGCAAGATTTTTTCCTAGTTCATTATCCTTTTGATAATCTGGATATAATCCATCTACTTGACCTCCCCATGCATTGAAGCCAAAGTCAATCGCAAGATTCTTGTGATCTTTTTGTAGGTATATTAAGGTATTATCTCTTGCCCATGCATCATTATAAGGAATAACATGAATCTTCACATTTTTCATAATAAAGCGATTATATTTTTCTTTTGGAATACAAGGATCAACAATTAAATGAACTAATTCATATTTAGAAATAATACTTACTAATTGATAAAAAACATCTAGTCCAGGTTTAGCTTCTTCTCTCCAAGTATCTTCTCGATATGGAAGAAGGATAATGGTTGCTTTATGTTTATTTCCTTCAAAAGGGAAATTATAACCAGATAGAATATTATTATTTAATTTTAATTGACTCATAATATTCCTCCAAATCTTTTTTATGGACTTCATATAAATCCCATGTTTCAAAATCAATTACAGATACATCATTTTCGTAATCAGATAAAACAGTAGCGTTTGTTTTCTTATATTGAATAATTCTTTTTATGATTTCATCAGTGAATACTTCTCCTGGAATAATAAGGGGAATTCCTGGTGGATATATCATAATAGATTCTTTTGAAATCAAATTTTTAGCATCCTCAAGTGGAACAATTTTTAAAGGTGCATGATATGCAGTCCTTGGTCTAACAATCCCTTTAGGGAATGGATTATCATATCGATATTTAGGATAAGTGATATTCTTTTTATAATGTTTTCTTGCAATATCTTCTAAAGCATTTATTAATGCTTCAACATGTTCTTTCTTTGATCCAATCGCGATAATTGCTAAAATTACATAAGTTTCTGCTAATTCCATTTGCACATTATATTCATCTTTGAGGAGTTTATATACTGTAAATCCATCAATATCAAGATTATCTAATTCAATTACAATCTTAGTTTCATCATAATCATACGCTCCTTGATTGATAAAATAAGATTTATCACGAGCTTTAAAACCATCTATTTCATTTATTTTTTTTACTGCATATCGAGTTAACTCTATTGCATCTAACAATTTTTGTTGACCATTTATCGCCATATATTTTCTTGCTGCATCTAAAGATGCAATTAATAAAGTTGATGGAGAAGTAGTATTAATTAAAGCGAGCGCTTTTGATATTTCATAATGAGAAATTCTTTCTCCTTGTCTAAGCAATACAGAGGATTGAGTTAAAGAGCCTCCAGTTTTATGAAAAGATACTGCAGATAAATCACAACCTGCTTTTATAGCACTCATCGGACCATATTCATTAAACCCAAAATGACATCCATGAGCTTCATCTGCTAATACTAAAATATTTCTTTCATGAGCATAATCAACTAATTCTTTTAAATTGAGTACTGCACCAAAATAAGTAGGATTTATAACAAAAATAGCACGTGTATCTGGATTTTCATCAATTGCTTTTTTATAATCTTCAATTGTAGGTTGATTAGCGATTTCCAAATCAAAATCATATTGTGGTGAAATAAAAATTGGAGTCGCTCCAGAAAGAACTAATCCATTAATACATGATTTATGACAATTTCGAGGAACAATGATTTTTTGATGAGCAGAACAACAAGATAAAATCATCGCCATAATACCGGCAGAAGTACCATTAATTAAAAAGAATGCTTCATCTGCCCCAAAAGCTTTTGCCATTAAAGATTGTGCTTCTAATATTACTCCATGTGGATGATTTAGATTGTCTAATCCCCTAGGGGCATTTACGTCACATTTAAATGTTAAATCTCCAACAAAGTCTTTGAAATCATTTTCTACATTTCCCATATGATGTCCTGGAACATCAAATGGACTAACATTCTCACTTACGTATTTTTTTAATGCGTCCAAGTATGGTGTTCTTTTTTGTTCTTCTACATCTTTATTTTCCATTTTTATCTCCCATGGAAATATTTGCCCGTAAAAATACGTTAGATACTTCTTTATTAAAATGTATTATAAATAAAACTATTTTCCATTACTATATATTTTATAAAAATAATAATATTTTTATTATATTATTTCATATTGTTTTTTGAATATATTGATAGGACTATTTGGATTTGAGCAAAAAAAGGATTCTTGTTATTGATTAATTTAGATTATGATTTAGTAAAAGTTCCTAAAAAAGGAGTTTATTTAAAAGAAAGAAAATTTGATGAAACAAAGATTATTGTTTCATATCATCGACAAGTATAAATGATTATTATCGTTTTATCTTAACTATTTTGAAAAATGTAGATAATCACACCTCACAAAACAAGTTTCCAATATTACAAAATAATGTGATATATCTAATTTTTATTGGAAAAACTAGCTGTTTTTACATTTCTCTTATTACGAGATAATATTCTAATGATATAATTTGATTAATGTTTTATAATATTAAGTGTAAAAGGAGTATTTTATGAGCAAAATTAGAAAGGCACAAGTTATTTTAACTTCTATTATATTAGTTGGACTTGTTTTATTGTTAGTGTTAGATGCATATTTTAATTTTAATAACGAAGCACAAGTTACTGTATTAGATTGTCTAAAATTTTTAGTTCTTGGAAGTAGTGACTTTGGTGAATATATGATTAATTTTGTATTAACAAGCTTATTTTTATCACCAATTGTTTTCTTTTCTTTATTATTAATTTATGAAGTAAAAGATTTTAGGAAAATGATTTTCACTTTTTCATTAATTGGTATGATTTGCATTTTATGCTGGGTAATAATTAAATCAAATCAATTATATATTGGCCATTATTTGTTAATGATCTCAGTTGCAAACTTTGTTCTTTCTTGCATTTCATTAAGAAAGAAAAAAATTGTTACTTACACGGAAGCATAATATCTAAAAAAAGAAGCATATCATTTACCTGATATGCTCTTTTAATTTGCATACTTTAAATTAATTTTTAGGGTTAATAACCTATATTTTGTTTCTTGAGAAAATTCCTTTTAAAATTGCCTTTACAAAAGATTGGTTTTGTTTTGTATAAGGAATTCCATTAATGATGGTTTTTTCTACTTTTATATTTTTAATATCTTCTTTTTCTACTAAATAAGGGTTTTTTGATAGTATTACCATATCGGCGCATTTACCTACTTCTAATGACCCATATTCTTTTTCATCAAAGGAAATATAATAACCATTATATGTACACATTTTTAATGCTTCTTGAATTGTTAAAGCTTGTGCTTTATTAGTATGATTTACTGCTTGATGCATCCACATAATTGGATCTGGATCTGTACAAGGAGCGTCAGAACCTCCTGCGATAACAATTTTATGAGATAAAAAATCTCTAGTTGGATTTAATTTACTTGTTCTTTCTTCTCCTAAAATTGATATTAAGTATTCTTCCGGTTCTTGCTTCCAATCAATGAAAGAAGTTTGTATTGGCATACAAATATGATATTTTTTACAGATTTCTAAACCTTCTTTTGTTGGTAGACAATCATGAATAATACTATGACGATGATCATCTCGAGGATAATCATCTAAGCATGCTTTTAAGGCTTTAGTTGCTTGATCGAATGCTTTATCACCAATTGCATGCATTTCAATTTGTAATCCTAATCGATTCGCTCTTTTACAAAAATCAATTACTTTTTCATCATTATAATATAAAACACCCTGATCGTTTGTACCATTATATGGGGCGTTTAGTGCAGCATCTTGAGAACCAAAACAACCATCTAGCGCGCATTCAAAACATCCACCAATTCGAGGAAGGTGACGTCTAGTAACAACTTTTGTATTCATTGTTTGAGAATAAATCCTTAATTTGAAGCCACTTTGAGCCGACCTACCAATCCATTTTTCTAAATTAATATCTAAGTTTAAAGGGAAACCGATACCACTTACACTATGGACCATAGTAATACCTTTACTTGCTTCATAGTCCATGGCGTTTTGTATATTTTTGACTAATTGAGGGATTGAGATTGAGTTAGTTAAATAACTTAAACAAACAAAGAATGCTTCTTGATTCATTTCGCCAGTATCTTCATGATAACCTCTTAAATTAACTAATTTGTCTTTTAATCGGTTGAGTAGTAATGAATTGATAATACAAGCGTGTCCATCATATTTTACAACCATTATCTCTTTTTTATTACAAACTTTATCTAGTTCATCCTTACAGATTAATCGTCTTTCTTTAACTGAATAAGGAGACGCTCCAAAACATATAATTGTTTTTTGTTTTGTTTTAGAAACAAAATCTTTAATTATTTCTTGTATTTCTTCATTTGAAGAAGCATTCATAACATTTAGACCAGAATGAAATAGAGCAAAACTTGCAAAATGCTGGTGAGTATCAACGAAACTAGGAATTAATGCCTTATCTTTTAAATCAATAATTTTTTCTTTTTCATAAATATTTGGTAAATTATTTCCAACATAAACGATTTTTCCTTTTTGTTCAACTAGATAAGAAAAAACATCGTTATTTTTATTTACACTTAAAATTTGACCTTTATATACGTGCATATTATTCTCCTTTTCTTATATTTTATTCTTGATTTGTTCAGTTTTCAACATCGTATATACAAAAAATGAACAGATATACTTTTTTGTCTATTTATTTTTTTAATAATATGTTATGATATAAATGAATTAATAATAAGGATGTTTGGGGCAATTTTAATGAAAAAAAATGAATTTGATATATTAACTTATATTTTACAAAATGGTAAGAAATCTTATCGAGAGATGAAAGATCAATTAGATCTATCTATTGGAAGCATTTCTTCAATTATGAAAAACTTAGCTGAGCAAGATTATCTTAAAGATGATCAAGTAAGTGAAAAAGGATTAAAAGCTTTAGAACCATATAAAGTCAAGAATGCAATTATTCTAGCTGCAGGTCCTTCTAGTAGATTTGTTCCTTTATCATTAGAACAACCAAAAGGTCTTTTTAAAGTAAAAAATGAAATATTGATTGAACGTCAAATTGAACAATTATTACAATCTGGTATTAAAAATATATATGTTGTTTTAGGATATAAGAAAGAATCATTCTTTTATTTAAAAGAAAAATATGGAATAAATATTATTATTAATCCTTCATTCAATAAGAAAAATAATATTGAATCTTTATTTTTAGCACGTAAACATATAGATTCTTCATATATCTGTTCCTGTGATGATTATTTTATTGATAATCCATTTAATCTATATGAATATAAATCCTTTTATGCATCGATTGAAACTAGTAAAAAAACCGATGAAATGTATGTAGAAGTTAATTCAAAAGATGAAATTATAAAGATGAAAAAAGGATTATCAAAAGGACTTATTTTATTAGGTCATTCTTATTGGGACAAAGAATTCTCATCTATGATGGTATCTTTAATTGAACAAGCACATGATAATGGGGAATATGATAATGCTTTTTGGGAGAAATTAGTAAAAGATAACTTAAAAAAATTGCCACCATTTTCAATAAAAAGATATCCGTCTGATAAAATATTTGAATTTGATTTTGTTGAAGAATTAAGAGCCTTTGATGAAAAATATATTAATAATACGGAAAGTAAAATAATGAGTAATATCTGTAAAGTTTTCCTATGTGATGAAAAAGATATTATCAATTTTAAACCTATTCATGAAGGATTAACAAATACATCATTTATTTTTGAAGTTAATCATAAAAAATATGTTTATAGGCAACCAGGAGAAGGAACAAAAAGTATAATTAATCGTGAACATGAAAAGAAAGTATTAGAATTTGCAAAAAAGAATGATTTTGATTCAACTTTCCTTTATATGGATGAATTAGAAGGCTATAAAATTTCTTATTATGTCGAAGAATTTTATGAACCTGATTATCTTTCTTTTGATGATTCAAAAAAAGTAATTGAAGTCTTAAGAAAACTTCATTCTATCCAGGATGATTCAATTAATTGGGAGTTTAAACCTTGGGAAGAAGCTTTAGAAATAGAAAAAATAATCAAAGAAAAATCATCTATTCAAATGAGCGATTTTGAAGATTTGAAATCAAAAGTTGGTATTCTTTATGAAAGAATTAGAAATGATGGAGTAAAGAAATGTATCTGTCATTGCGATACATATAAATACAATTGGATGATGCAAAAGGATAAAGTAATATTAATTGATTGGGAATATTCAGGTATATCTGATCCTGGCGTTGATGTAGGTTATTATATTGTTGATGCAATGTATGATTTTGATGAAGCAGAAAGATTCATTAAAGAATACTGTAAAGATGAATATAATGAAACATTGAGAAACCATTACTTATCTTATGTGGCTATTATTGCTTATTATTGGTTTGTATGGGCTTTATATCGTGAATTAATGGATGCTGATATGGGTTCGAGTTTATATAATTGGTATAGTATTGCGAAAAAATATTCCGACATGTTAGTAAAAACAAATATTAAATTAACCAGAGGTCAATTTGAATTAATGAAGTATTTGGTAGAGAAAAAAAGCGTTAATACATCAATTAGATTTTTAGCAAATGAATTGGGTTTTTCTTGGAATACACTTACTGAAGATATTAATAAATGTTTAACAAATGGTTATATTTATTTAAATGAAAACAACTACTACATATCAGATGAAGGGTTAAAAATACTCGATGAATATAAAGTTTCAAGAGCGATTATTTTAGCTGCAGGATTTGGCTCAAGGATGGCACCAGTTACTTTATATCGACCAAAACCATTAGTAAAAATTAATGGAGTAAGAATTATTGATACATTATTAGATGCATTGATTAAACAAGATATTAAAGATATTTATATTGTTCGTGGATATAAAAAAGAAATGTTTGATGAATTATTAGAAAAATATCCGTTTATTCATTTTATTGATAATGATGACTATGCAAAAACTAATAATATTTCATCGATAATGAAAGTATTACCTTTAGTCGATAATACGTATATTTGCGAAGCTGATTTTATGATTTCTTCTCCATATATTATTTCTAAATATCACTATTCATCAAATTATTTAGGTGCGAAAGTATTTGAAACAGATGATTGGTCTTTTAGAAGTAAAGATGGATTAGCTTATGATTATAAAAAAGGTAATGTGAATTGTTATAATGCGTATGGGATTTCTTATTGGAATAAAAATGACTGTAAGAAAATAAGAGAATATATTCCTCAAGTATTTGCTTCAGCTAGTGGTAAACAAGAATTCTGGGAAACGATTGTTTTCTATTATTATCAAAATGATTTTGCAATAGAAATTAATGAATGTAAGAAAGAAGATATTATTGAAATAGATAATTTTTCTGAATTAGTTGAACTTGATCCTTCGTATAAGAATTATAGATAAAATAGTGCTAAGTTTTGATATTGTCAAATAGAAAAAATAATTTTATAATTTAATTAATAAAGCAAAAAAGGAGAAGTAATAATGGCAAAAACTATATATCATGTCTCAAAAAGAGAAGGTGATGAAGGAAGAGAATGGAAAGTATTCATCCAAGGATCAAGCAAAGTTATTAAGTTGTTTGATACACAAAAAGAAGCATTAGAGTATGCAAAACACTTATGCGCAGGAAAAGGGGAAGATGAAGCAGTTGTAATGCTACATGGCCTCGATGGAAAGATTAGAAAATATTAATATTATTGATTGACTCATCTAAATAGATGAGTTTTTTCATAGTTTTTCAATAAAACTTGATATTTTACTATGTAAAAATTCCTCTATTAGTTATAATCGTAATAAGAAAGAAGAGGTGCAATTAATGAAAATATTAGTGTTAGGTCCGATTGGAACTTTTTCTTATCTTGTTGCATTAAAGTATAAAAAGGAAAAAGATGAAATAATCCCTTATTCAACAATTGATGAAGTTGTATCCCATTTAAAAAATGAAGATGATATTGCTCTTGTACCAATTGAAAATACATTGGATGGATATGTTCAAAGAACATTAGATTTATTATATGAAGAAAACGTCTATATTGTGGAAGAAGTAAAATCACCTGTTTCTTTTGATTTAGTGGGAAATTGTGAATCAATTAAAGATATTAAAAAATTATATGTTCAATTTAAGGCGAATGGACAATGTCGAAAATTTATTAATTCATTGAATAATGATATTGAAATCATTAATACAGAAAGTAATATGGAATCATATAATAATGCAAAAAAGCATGAAGAAGGAGTAGCAAGTATTGTTCCTTCTCATATCAACGATCAAGATTTTTCATTATTTATTCCTCGAGTAACTGATTATGAAGAGAATGAAACTCGTTTTGTTGTATTAAAGAAAAAATTTAATAATGATTTTGAGCAAAATAGAAAAATACGTGTCTCATTATTTATCATACCTACCTTTGATCATGCAGGTTTATTATATGGAATATTAAAGAAATTTTATTATGGCAATATTAATTTATCAGCAATTATTTCTCGACCAAAGAAAACTGAAATTGGTAAGTATAATTTCTATATTGAGTTTATTATTCCAACAGAACAATATGATACGGTATATAAATTTTTAAACGACCAAGAAGAAGATTATGAAATTAAGTTTTTAGGATCAAGTTATGTTATCTAATTTGATTCTTTTTTTATTGATATTTAATCGATTACTTCATATAATATAGATACCCTAGGGGGGTGTATTTATGAAGGCGGATAAACAAAAAGTATTAAAATTATTACATACTGTACAAGGTCAACTAAATGGAATAGAAAAGATGATAAATAATGATGATTATTGTATGAATATTTCAAATCAGTTATTAGCAAGTATAGCGATTTTGAAGAAAATTAACATAGAGATAGTGTCTGCACATCTTCAAAGTTGTGTAGTAAATGCAACAAGCGAAGAAGATAAAAAAGAAAAAATAGATGAAATCGCCTATTTACTTCAAAGGATGAACTAATATGAAAGAACGTTTTGATGTTAAAGGAATGACATGTGCATCATGTGAAAGAAATGTATATAATGCAGTAAGTAAAATAAATGGAGTATCTTCTTGCGAGGTTAATCTATTAACAAATTCTATGGAAGTTGAATTCGATGAGAAGAAAGTTAATATCGATTTAATCTGTCATATTTTATCCAATGAAGGATATGAAGCTATATTAAAAAAAGAGAAAAAGATATCTAATATGGCAAAAAAAGATTATAGTTTCCTTCTTTTAATCATTTCTATCGTTTTATTAATGTTATTAATGTATGTTTCTATGGGACATATGATGTGGGGATGGGTAGTTCCTAATATTATTAATATGGAGAAAAATCCTATTGGGTTTTCTTTGATTCAATTGATTTTAGTATTACCAATTGTCGTTTTCTATCGTCGATATTTTATTAATGGGTTTAAAAGATTAATTAAAGGTTCACCCAATATGGATACGCTTATTGCTCTAGGGGCTTTTTGTTCTTTAATATATGGAATATTTTGCTTAATAATGGTTATTTTAGGTCATAATGAATATCATATGTACTTGTATTTTGAATCAGCGGGAATGATTTTAACTATGGTAAGTTTAGGAAAATATCTTGAAAACTTATCAAAAAAGAAAACTACCTCTTCACTAACTAAATTAATAGGATTAGCACCTTTAGAAGCAACTTTATTTATTGAAGGACAGGAAAGAGTAGTTAACGCTTGTGATGTATTAGTTGATGATATAGTTATTGTTAAAAAAGGAGAAAAGATACCAGTAGATGGAATAATAATAGAAGGTCAAGCTTCAATTGATCAATCTTCTTTTACGGGAGAATCTCTACCTGTATTAAAGACTGTTGGTGAAGAGGTTATTTCTTCTTCAATAATTAATAGTGGTTATATAAAAGTTCAAGCGAAGAAAGTTGGTGAAGATACATCAATAAATACTATTATTAAATTGGTAGAAGAAGCAAGCTCTTCTAAAGCTCCAATATCTAAATTAGCAGATAAGATTTCTGGGATTTTTGTATCAATTATTCTAACTATTTCGTTAATTACTTTTGCATTAAATCTATTATTATCTTACTTAGTAAAAGGGCAAGTTGATTTTGAATTATCTTTTAACTTTGCTATTACTGTAATAGTGATTGCTTGTCCATGTGCATTAGGTTTAGCAACTCCAGTTGCGATTATGGTTGGAGTAGGAAAAGGTGCAGAAAATGGCCTATTGATCAAAAATGCGGAAATATTAGAAAAAGCACATAGTATTAAAACGGTCGTATTAGATAAAACAGGTACTATAACAAATGGTCGACCAGAAGTTATAGATTTTATTGAATTAAAAAAAGAAGAAAATATATTATCAATCTTATATTCTTTAGAGACTAAATCGGAGCATCCTTTAGGTGAATCAATTTGTCGATACTGTTTAAATAAAAACGCTAGATTATTAGAAGTATCAGAATTTGAATCTATGGAAGGACAAGGGGTAAAAGGTAAATTTAATAATGATGTTTATTATATTGGTAATAATCGAACATTTGCGATTCCTAATGATGTTAACACTATTATTAATAGGTATTCAAAAGAGGGAAAAACACCTTTGATTTTCGCAAAAAACGATACAGTAATAGGAATATTATCAATTAAAGATCAAGTGAAGAATACTTCTTCAAAAGCGATTGAATTATTAAAAAGAAATGGAATAAGAGTTGTCATGCTTACAGGCGATAATAAAATTGTGGCTAATAAGATCGCTCAAGAATTAGGAATTGAAGAAGTGTTTTCTGAAGTATATCCCCAAGATAAGCAAAGAATTATTAATAGTTTAAAAAAGGATGATAAGCATTTAGTCGCAATGGTGGGTGATGGAGTTAATGATGCATTAGCATTAACTAGTGCAGATTTAGGCATCGCGATTGGTGCTGGTTCAGATATTGCTTTAGAATGTGCAGACATAGTATTAGTGAATAACGATTTATTAGATGTATTTAACGTAATAAATTTATCAAAAAGAGTATTAAATACAATTAAATTAGGATTGTTTTGGGCGTTTTTTTATAACTCTATTTGTATTATATTGTCAACTGGATTTTTATATTATATTAATGGCTTTAAAATGAATCCAATGATTGCAAGTATTGCGATGAGTATTTCAAGTGTTTCTGTTGTAATAAATGCTTTAACGATTAAATTTTTTAAGAAAGTACATTTAAATTATGATATTAATGAAAAAGAAATAGCGGAGGAAAAAGTAATGAACAAAATAGAATTTTATGTAAAAGATATGATGTGTTCTCATTGTGTTAAGCATGTTTATAATGCTTTAAATGTGGAAGGTAATGAAGATATAGTTGTAGATCTAAGTACTAAAAAAGTGAGCGTAACTTCTTCTTTATCAAAAAAAGAAATATTTGATTTAGTTACTAAAGAAGGATATAATCCAACAGAACAATAGTATTTGGATAAATAAGATAATTCATTGAAAATACTATTTTTAAATCATATAATTATTATGAAATTAGGAGGCAATTATGGATTTAGTTATATTAGCAGCTGGTATGGGTTCTCGTTTTGGTGGATTAAAACAAATTGAACCAATCGATAAATATGGAAATTTTATTATTGATTATTCTATTTTTGATGCAAAAAGAGCAGGATTTAATCGTGTTATTTTCATCATAAAAGAAGAAAATTATCATATTTTTAAAGAAACAATTGGAAAAAGAGTCGAAGATAAGATTGAAACCTTATATGCATTCCAAAAATTAGATTTATTACCTGAAGGATATCATATTCCATCTGATCGAGTTAAACCATTAGGTACAGCACAAGCTATTTTAGCTGCAAAAGATTTAGTATCAGATAAGTTTATTATAATTAATGCGGATGATTATTATGGAGTTGATGCATTTAAGGTAGCAGCAGATTATCTTTCTTCATTACCAAAAGGAGCATCTTCCAAATATGCGAATGTTGCATATAATGTTGCAAATACTATGACAGAGAATGGATCAGTAAAAAGAGGTGTTTTAGTATTTGATGATAAGAAAAATTTACAATATTTAATTGAATCAAAAATTGAAAAAGTTGATGGAAAAATTCATATGCGTCCACTTGATAATGAAGACGATGATCGTGTTATTTCAAAAGATACATTAGTATCAATGAATATGTTCTGTTTCACCAAAGATATCATGAATTATATTGAAGATAATTTTGTTCCTTTTATGGAAGAAAATAAGAATAATTTAGATAAATGCGAATATTTAATTCCAACACTCGTATCTTCTTTAATTGCAAAAAATGAAGTAAGTGTTCGCGTATTAGGTACAGAAGCTGTTTGGTATGGAATCACCTATCGAGAAGATAAAGAGGATGTTGTAAATTCATTAAGAAAATTAATGGATGAAAAGGTTTATCCAGAAGGAATTTGGGAAAAATAATTTCTATTTAATTTCTAAAGAGTAAGATAATGTAAAGTCACTGTTTGCTTGAAGGTGAACAAGTGACTTTTTCTTTGAAATATCTAAATCATTATCGAGAAAATCTGGGAGAGAATTCCATGGCTCGATACAAATATAGTCTCCATAATCTGGGAATGACCAAATCGCAATATAATCGATATCAGTGTGGTAATGATAGATTAAATCACGACCATTTTTTCTATGTAAAGTAACATTTTTTATTCCTTTTGCATCAAGGATAAGTGTTTTAAACTCCTTAATTAATTTTTTACTAGTTTCAAAAGCTTGATAAAAACCTAATTCTTCTTTTGAAATGACAAATGATCCATCATCTGTTAATCGGTAAAAAGAAAAATCTCTTTCTTCATCAAAAATAATATAGTTACCATCCGTATTTAAATGATCTTCTTCTTCGATATAATCTATCTTTAGAGCTGGATGAGCTCCTAAACCAAAATACATTGTTTTATTATCTATATTTTTTACTAAGTAAGTAACAAATAATTCTTTTTCTTTTAATGAATAAGTTACTATAAAACGAAATTTGAAAGGGTATTGTTTTAAAGAGTTTTCATCATAATGATATTCTATTGTGATAGATTCTTCTTTTTTTTCTAAGACAATAAAATCATTATAGCGGCATAATCCATGATTCTCTAAATGATATTCGTTACCTTCATAAGTATATGTTTTATTTTTTAATCTAGCGATAAAAGGGAAAATACAAATATCTTGACCTTTCCAAGCTCTTGAATCTACTTGATATAATAATTCTTCATTATTAGTTTTATCATAAATAGATGCTAGGCATCCACCATGCATATTAATTTCTACTTTTAAATATTTATTTTCAATTTTTTCTTTCATATCTTTTCTCTCCAAAATATACAAAATTATTTTATCACGTTTTTTTGTAGTAAATAAATTTATTAATGAATAATCAATTTTTTATATAATAATTAATTATTTTTGATATTATTATATTTAATAAGGAGGAATCTTTCTATGAATAAATATTTGAATGATGTTGTCAAAGAGATTAAACCATCCGGTATTAGAAGATTTTTTGACTTATCTTTAGGTGCGACTGATGCGATTCCTCTTTCGGTTGGAGAACCAGATTTTGATACACCAAAACATATTGCGCAAAAAGGGATTGAAGCCATTGAAAATGGAAATACATTCTATACTCCAAACGCTGGTTTATTAGAATTAAGAAAAGAAATATCTAAATTTGTAAAAAGAAAATATGATTGTGATTATAACGAAGAAGAAATATTGGTTACCCTTGGTGGTTCAGAAGCAATTGATTTATCATTTAGGGTTTTATTAAATCCAGGGGATGAAGTAATTATGACTAATCCAGGATATGTTTCTTATGAACCAAATGTTAAATTAGTTGGTGGAGTTCCAGTATTTGTCGATATTAAGGAAAAGAATAATTTTAAAATTGATCCAGAAGACTTAGAAAAAGTTATTACCGATAAAACAAAAATGCTTGTAATGAATTATCCAAATAATCCGACGGGTGCGATTATGGAAAAAGAAGATTTAGAAAAGATTGCTAAGATTGTTATTAAGCATGATTTAATCGTTGTATCAGACGAAATTTATTCAGAATTAACATATAAGGGAAAACATGTTAGTCTTGCTTCTATTGAAGGAATGAAAAATCATGTAGTATTGATTAATGGTTTTTCTAAGTCATTTGCAATGACTGGATGGAGACTCGGTTATGTTTGCGCGGATAAAGATATCATTAAGCAAATGATTAAAGTACATCAATATACAGCAATATGTGTATCGACAATATCACAGTTTGCAGGTATAGAAGCTTTAAAAAATGGTGATGATGATATTGAAAAGATGAAAGAACAATATGTAATAAGAAGAAAATATCTTTTACAAAGATTTAAAGATATGGGACTTGATTGTTATGTTCCTTATGGTGCATTTTATTGCTTTGTTAATATCTCTAAATTTGGCTTATCAAGTGAAGAATTTGCACTTAGATTAGTTTTTGAAGGGAAAGTAATTGTAATTCCAGGAACAGCATTTGGTTCAAAAGGTGAAGGATTTTTAAGAGTATCTTATGCATATTCTATTGAAGATTTAAAAGAAGGAATGGATAGATTTGAAAGGTTTATTCAAACATTATAATAGAGGATGTAATAATGGAAGTTTTAACTAAGGTTATTAAAAATGAAAAATATAAAGGAGAAAGAGCATTATTTAATGTACATGATTTGATTATTGAAGATACTCTTTTTTATGATGGAGAATCACCTTTAAAGGAAAGTCATAACTTACTATTAACTAGAACTACTTTTGATTGGAAATATCCTTTATGGTATTGTAATAATGTTAAAATGTATGATTCTTTATTTACTAAGAATGCTCGAGCAGGAGTTTGGTATTCTAATAATATTGAGATTATCAATACTTTGATAATTGGAGAAAAGAATTTCCGTCGAATTAATAATTTAAAAATGGAAAATGTTGATTTTTTAAATGCTCAAGAGACTTTATGGTATTGTTCAAATATTTCTTTAAACAATATCAAAGTAAAAGGTGATTATTTTGCTTTAGGTAGTGAATATATTGAAATTAATAATCTCCAAATAGATGGTAATTATGCTTTTGATGGATGTAAAAATGTTATTGTTCGAAATGCAATATTGAATACAAAAGATGCATTTTGGAATTGTGATAATGTAGTTATATATGATTCGACTATTAAAGGAGAGTATTTGGCGTGGAATACATCTAATATTACTTTCATTAATTGCCATTTAGAATCTTTGCAAGGTTTATGCTATATAAATAATTTAAAAATGATTAATTGTACAATGAAAGACATGACTTTATCATTTGAGTATTCGAAAAATATTGATGCA
Organism: Caryophanales bacterium; assembly: GCA_029006735.1. Lineage (GTDB taxonomy): Bacteria > Bacillota_I > Bacilli_A > RFN20 > CAG-449 > UBA3210. The sequence goes on along the minus strand of JAQXGN010000020.1, from coordinate 12,388 downwards.
GAAATTAATTCTTCTATAGATAGTATTAAGAACCCTTTTTCAGGAAAAATTACTTGTTTAGGTGTTAATACATTAATTATGGAGGAAGATAAAATTGATATTAATAAAACTTCAATAATCATTAAGGAGAAAATGTAATTACTATGTATAATTTCGATGAATTAACAAATAGAAAAAATGAAAACTCAATTAAGTGGAGTGTAAATGATAATGAATTACCTATGTGGATTGCTGACATGGATTTTAAGACATGTCCAGTCATTCTAGATGCTATTTCAAAGAAATTGGATACAGGTGTATTAGGTTATTATGGTATTTCAGAAAAATGGTATGAATCCATTATTGATTGGTATAAAAAGTATCATGATTTTGAAATGCAGAAAGATGAATTAATTTTTACTACTGGCGTTGTTGCAAGTATTTCTTCTATGGTGAGAAGATTAACTCACCCAAATGAGAATGTAATTGTCTTAACTCCTGCTTATAATATCTTTTTTAATTCAATTGTTAATAATGGAGCACGAGTAGTGGAATCTAAAATGATCAATAATGATGATAATACTTATTCAATCGATTGGTTGGATTTAGAAAATAAGATGAAGGATCCTTTGACAACATTAATGATATTTTGTAATCCACATAATCCTTGTGGTAATATTTGGACTAAAGATGAGATCAATCGTATCGCTTCATTAGCTGAAACAAATGGAGTTACTATTATTTCTGATGAAGTTCATTGCGAATTATTAGATCCAGGATTAGAGTATGTTCCTTTTGCTAAGGCTAGTGATATCGCTAAAAAAGTCTCTATTTCTTGCATTTCTATTTCTAAGACATTTAATGCTGCTAGTGTACATGGCGCTTGTGTATATTGTGCGAATAAACACATAAAAGAACGCATTGAAAGAGGATTTAATAACGATGAAATCGCTGAGCCTAATTTTGCAGCAATAGATGCGATGGTAGCAGCGTTTAGTTATGGTAGAGAATGGTTATTAGAACTAAGACAATATTTATATACGAATAAACTATATGTTAAAGAATATATTGAAAAAGAATTACCAATATTAAAAGTAACTCCAAGTAAAGCTACTTATTTAATGTGGATTGATGTTTCTTCTATTTGCAAAGATAGTAGTCTTTTCGCAGAGTTTTTGAAGGAAAATGTCGGCCTAATTGTATCTAAAGGAGAATGCTACCGCGGAAATGGTAAAAAATATATCAGACTTAATATTGCGACACAAAAGAAAAATGTCATCGAAGCGATGACACGTTTGAAAAAGGCTATTGATTGTCTTCCTTCTTTTTTCTTCTAAGGCAATACCATAAAAGAGTTAATACTTCAAATGCGACACAAATAAACCAAAATAAATAAGCATTGTCGACATTAAACGATTTGAGCTGTAAAAACACAATTAATCCTACTCCCCAAATGATTCCTGATACTTCAAAGAATCTATGCCATCTTTTTCCCCATAATTTAGAAAATACCAATGCAACAATACTAGAAGAAGGGATTGCATAAATAAATAAATACCATAGTTCCCAATTTTTAGGGTTAAAGGAAGAAACGTTTATTTTAATAATTTTAAAAATTACATAAAAAATAGTTGCAATAAACCAAACTAGACCAAAAGACAATAAAGAAATCACAAATCTATTTCTAAAGAAAGTAATAGGTTTTTTCTTTTTGTGTTCATAAATTAAATCATTGACAGTAATATTATATATTTTTGCTAATTTATTTAAGATATAAATATCAGGAACACCATCGCCTCTTTCCCATTTAGATACAGCTTTATCAGAGTAATTTAAAAGTTCCGCAAGTTGAACCTGCGTAATTTCATGGAGCTTACGGTAGTAGATTAAATTAATTGCAATAGTTTTTCGTAATTTTTCTTCTACTTCAATACTCGATATTTCAGTGTTCTTTGATGGAATAATGTCATTTGTTTTTTTGCTTTTCATATTTCATATTTTATGCAATAAAAGAGATATAGTCAAGTTTATTTTATTTATAAAATAGGTATATTCTACTAGTAGTAGAGTCAATTATTGTCGATTCTACTGGGATGATATAATGAAAAAAATATTAATTATTGTTTGCATAAAAACCTATTTATGATAATATTATTCTTGCAGTGCGCCCGTAGCTCAGTGGATAGAGCAGAACTTTCCGAAGGTTAAGGTCGTACGTTTGAATCGTATCGGGCGCTCCAGATATGATATATTAATGCGGGATTGGCGAAACTGGCAGACGCGCTAGACTTAGGATCTAGTGAGGTGACTCGTGCAGGTTCAAGTCCTGTATCCCGCACCAAATCGATTGAATAATGAAACTCGCAGTCTTTTGTATTTATACAAGAGTTAGAGTTTCTTTTTTTATTTTCAAAAATTTTTATATATATGTCCTAGAATTTTCTCACTTTTATATCAAAGATATAAACATAAAAAAATACCTATGCATATGTCATATAATTTGATATAATATAAACAAAGGAAGATACAATTTTATATTTATGAAACAAGGAAGAGGCTACGTTTATGATTTATATTTTCACATTATTTGGTGTGTTAAATATCGTAAGCGAATATTAAAAGATGAAATAAGGGATGATTTTATATCAATCATTACTAAAATTTGTAATGATAATGATTTTGAGATAGTGAAGATCAATACTGATGAAGACCATGTTCATCTCTTACTAGGATTATCTCCTCAAGATAGTATTCCAGTAGTTATGAAAACATTAAAAGGTGTTTCCGCTAGATTATTAAATGCAAAGCATCGTAATGTTATTCAAAAACATCTATGGGAAGGTTATATTTGGTCTCCATCATATTATATTGCAACAACAAGCGATAATCTTAAAGAAAACATTATTAAATATATTCAAAGTCAAGGGGAATAAAATGAAGAAAGGTATTGTAGTTAGACTATATCCAACTAAAGAACAAATAGATTTAATTATTAAATCTTTCGGTTGTGCAAGATTTATTTATAACACTCTTCTTGATTATGCAAAAGAGAATAAAGAATATAATCGTTTTAGATTACAAAAACAAATTACTCTTCTTAGAAACGATTATCCATTTCTTAATGAAGTAGATAAATTCTCCTTACAAAACGCTTGTAAGAATCTATCTGAAGGTTTTAGAAATCACTTTCAAAAACGAGCTAGTTTTCCTCATTACAAATCTAAGAAGAAATCAAAAAGAACATATCAAACAAATATGACTAACGGTAATATTTCTTTTAATGATGGATACATTAAATTACCTAAATTAGGATTAGTTAAATGTTCCTCTAATTATGTAGATTCAAATAATAAAATAATTAATGTTACAATTACTCAAAATCTTGATGGAAAATTCTATGCTAGTATTATTTATGATACTGATATTATTCCTTTACCTAAGACAGGAAAAGAAATAGGAATAGATTTAGGAACAAGGAAGCTTATCACAACTAGTGAAGGAATAAAATATCATCTTCCTAAAAATGCATTTAAACTAGAAAAAAGATGTAGACGTGAACATCGTAGATTATCACGTAGAAATAAAGATTCAAAAAGATATGAAAAACAAAGAATCATTCTTTCTAAGGTATATCAAAGAAGAAAAAATATTATCCAAGATAATCTTCATAAGTTTTCTTATTCTCTTGTTAAAGAAAATGATGTTATCTATATGGAAGATTTAGATATTAAACAATTACTTCAAATACAAGATAACAAGAAAAAGAAAAACAAGATGATTATTTCTTCTTTAGGTAAACTTGTTTCACTTCTTACTTATAAAGCGAATATGTATGATAAACAAATATGTAAAATAGATCGTTATTATGCTTCTAGTCAGATATGCTCACGCTGTCAAAGAAGGCATGATGTTGGTGAAAGTGAAAAATATATTTGTCCTTGTTGTGGACTAAATATTGATAGAGATATCAACGCGGCGATTAATATAAGGAATCACGCTAAATTATCTTTCAATTTATAAAATTATTATTACTACGGTAGGAACTATCGAAAGTTACGCTAGGGGAGAATATGTAAGAGGCATTTATGTCCTGTGTTCGCTGAACATAGAATCTTGTGACTTTAGTCATGAGAGTGTTCAACAACAATTTGCAAATAATAATGGTGTTTGTGAAAATTATGAAGATAATCAATGTGAAGGTGATTTCGATGATGAATATAATGATGGCGTCTAAGATAATTATGGTGAAAGACAATGTAAAGAAAATGGACAAGGTAATGGCTGTGGAAAGAATTGCCGTTAATATTACTAAAAAAAATTTGAATAAGATATTTTAAATTATTGATAAGAATCAGAATGAAAATCATCGAAATTTATTGATAATTAATTATCGATATGGTATTATATATTTGTAAATGAGGAGTAGCTTACTAGGTTAGTATATCGTCACACAGATAGAATCTCGGTACTAACAATCCATAAAAAGATTTAGCAAGATCATTAACATTATGTTAATGGTCTTTATTTTTTTATAGGACCTCATAATGATGTGGAAAAAGGAGGAAATTAAATATGAAATTATTAATTTTCACAATCATTGCCGTTGTAACTGCATTAGGCATTACAACATTTATCGCTGTCTTTTTAGACAAAAAAGGAAAAATGATAAAATTAAAAGGAGGAGCTTATCAATATGAAAAAACAAAGAAAGCATATAAATTTATTCCTTTATCATTTGTATGTGCATTATTTCTTTTAGGCGGATTATTTATATCTATTCCTGCTAATAGCGTAGGTATTATTTATGATGAAATCCATGGTGGTGTTCAAGAAAGAACTTATACAGAGGGATTTCATACAAAAAGTATATTTGAACATATCACTACAATTTCAACTGCTAATAGAAGTGCTATTGTAAATACTACAGGTCAAACAAATGATGGTCAATATGCAACATTTGAATTATCAATTATTTATAAGATTGAAAAACAAGATGCAGGTAAATTCTTCAAAGTAACAAATAATGATGATATTCCTAATGCAGCATTAAATACAATCGTTAAATCTTGCTTACAAAGTTCCACAATTAAATATGATATTTTTGAATTGTTATCGACTGAATTAGAAAATGCAAGACTCGATTTTAAAGATGATTTAGCAAAGGAATTATATTGTAATTATTTTGTTACAATCGTGGATGTTGCTTTTGATGATATTGATGGTGGCAAAGAAGTTGAAGATATTTTACAAGCTGCTGCTAAAGCACAACAAGAAATTGAAATTGCAAAATTAGATGCTCAAGCACAATTAATTACTGCTAATAATGAAGCAGAAGTAAAAAAGGTTCTTGCAGATGCACAAGCATATGCAATTAAAATGGAAGGTGAAGCAGAAGGTGATGCTGCATCTATCTATGTTGAAAAAGTTGAAGCTATGATTAATAATCTTTATGAAAACATGAAATCATCATTAACTTATAAAGAATGTGCAGATATGGTTTTATCTATTGTTTTCTATGATACTTGGGATGGTAAATTACCAGAAGTATTAACAAGTGATGATTTGTCAAGTATGATTGGTGCTTTAGTATCAAATAAACAATAATAATTTGAGGGGTCTATTTATATATTTAAATAGACCTTTTTTAAATAATTATATAAATTAACTTCAAATTAACATAATTATAGTTATTATATATAAGAGAGGAGATGATAGAATGTTAAGATTAAAAAATATTAAAAAAATATATCCTGTTGCAAATTCTACTTTAGTCGCTTTAAATGGTATTAATTTATCATTTAGAAAAAATGAATTTGTATCAATTTTAGGACCATCTGGGTGTGGTAAAACAACTACATTAAATATTATTGGTGGACTAGATAAATATAGTGAAGGTGATTTATTTATCGCGGGTAAATCAACAAAAGAGTTTAAAGATCGTGATTGGGATGTTTATCGAAATCAAAGAATTGGTTTTATTTTTCAAAGCTATAATTTAATTCCTCATCAAACAGTTTTAGAAAATGTTGAATTAGCTTTAACAATTTCCGGTATGAAAAAAGAAGAAAGAATTGAAAAAGCTAAAAAAGCATTAGATAAAGTAGGTTTATCTAAAGAATACTATAAAAAACCTAATCAATTATCTGGTGGACAAAGTCAAAGAGTTGCGATTGCTAGAGCATTAGTGAATGAACCAGAAATTCTTCTTGCTGATGAGCCTACTGGTGCACTTGATACAAAAACTAGTATCCAAATTATGGATATTATTAAAGAAGTTGCTAAAGATAAATTAGTTATCATGGTTACTCATAATCCTGATTTAGCTGAGCAATATTCTTCAAGAATTATTCGTTTATTAGATGGAGAGGTTGTAGAAGATACTAATCCTTTTTCGGAAGAAGATGAAATCAAAGAATGCCAAGAATTGAATGAAGAGCATTTAAATAAGAAATCAAAAGCAAAAATGAGTTTATTCCAAGCAATAAGACTATCAACAAAAAATCTTCTTTCCAAAAGAAAAAGAACAATTCTTACTTCTATTGCAGGATCAATTGGTATTATTGGTATTTCTGCTGTTTTAGCTATTTCTACGGGTGTAAAAGCATATATTGCTTCAATGGAAGATGATATGTTATCAGGCAATCCAATAACAATTACAGAGTCAACTTATGACTTAAATACTATTATGGGTAAAATGAGTACTAGTGATAAGATTGATGTAATTAAAGAGGCGGGTTTTGTTAATGTTGAATCAACAATCAAATATATAGTTGATAGGTTTGGTGCGATGGATTCTGCTTTAATTAAAAATGATATCAATGAAGATTATGTTCAATATTTATTAGATATGCCGGAAGAATATATATCAGCATTATTGTTTGATTATGGTCTTGATTTAACAAACAATATATATGTTGATTTTTATAAAGATGATAATACATATGAGAATGTTTCTTTATCTGCAGTAAAAAATATCTATTCAAGTTTATTAAATAAAACTGAGTTTGCAAAATATAGTTATTTGATTGGCCAAATGAATAATATTTTATCGCAAGCACCTTCAAATGAAGATTACATCTTATCTCAATATGATGTTAAAGCAGGTAAAATTGCTAAAAACAAGGATGAAATAATGATTGTAATTTCTAAGGATGAAGAATTATCTGATATTCTTCTAGCAGAACTAGGTTATTACACTCAAGATGTATTTATGAATCAAGCATTTAGACATACGGATTCTCCTTTATATGATCCTGATTTAAATAAAGACAAATTCGCATATGAAGAGTTACTAGGGAAAAGATTCACATGGTATCCAAATGATGAAGTTTTTGAAGAACAACAAATAGAAGCGTTAAAGAGTCTTAATCCATTTACTTATTCTTATAAAGGCAATGGATTACAAAATGGATTAGAATTAAAAGTTGTAGGTATTTTACAACCAAAAGATAGCATATCTTATGGATGTCTAAGTAATGGCTTCTTTTATACAGAAGAATTAACAAAATATGTATTAGAACAAAACGCAAATTCTAAATTATCAACATATATAAATACTCAAGAAAATAAATCAATCACCAGTGGAACTATTACAGTAAATAATGCTGCAATAGACATGGGGATTTATTATGATTATACATTTCAATATAAGGATGATCCAATTGAACATGGTAAAGGATTTGTTGGTAATTCGTCATCTAGTATTTATATGTCAATTCTAGGAAGTATGTTGCCAGGAGGAAGTGGAGAATCTTCATCAAATAATAACAATTTATATACATTATCAATAAATGAAGTTGGTGGAAGTAATAAACCAACTAAAGTATCAGTTTATCCAGTTGACTTTGATCAAAAAGATTTAGCTCTTAATTATATGGATAATTGGAATAGCGATGAAACTATTACATTGAGCAATGGAAAAGTATTATTAAAAGAAAATCGAGAAGATATTACTTACACAGATACATTATCTTTAGTTATTGCAATGATTAATACAATGATTAACGCAATTACAATAGCATTAATTGTCTTTACTGCATTATCATTAGTTGTCTCTTGTGTAATGATTTCTATTATTACTTATGTTTCTGTTGTAGAAAGAATTAAAGAAATTGGTGTCATTAGAGCTCTTGGAGGAAGAAAGAAAGATGTTTCTCATTTATTCAATGCAGAAACATTAATTATTGGGTTAGCATCAGGATTAGTTGGTGTAGGTGTAACTTATTTATTATCGATTATTGTATCAGTATCAATCAATGCAGCTTTTGGTATTAGAAATATTGCGATACTAACTCCACTAAATGCAATTATTATGATAGCTTTGAGTGTCGGATTAACGATGATTTCTGGTTTATCTCCATCTTCAAAAGCTGCAAAACAAGATCCTGTAGTTGCTTTAAGAAGTGAATAAAATCTATTTTCATACATATAGATTGACCAAAATAGTAATGATTATTATAAATCCATAAATAGAAATTACTTATTAAATCAATAGTTGAAAAAAATATAAATTTTTTAAGGAAAATTGGTCAAAATTGTTTAATAAAGTGGACAAAATATATATAATAATCCCGAGGAAGATTTATATGGTAAAGAATAGAAAGAAGTTAATTTTAGTCTCATCACCCCCTGCTTGTGGTAAAACTTACATTTCAAAAAAATTAGCAGAAAATTTAAAACATGTTGTTTATTTAGATAAAGATACATTGATTACATTAAGTAAACAAATATTCTTAGTAGCTAATCAAGAATATAATAGATCAAGTGAATTCTTTGAAAAATATATTCGTAATGAAGAATATGATTGCATTTTAGATTTAGCATTTGAAGCAATTCGTTATGAGGATTTAGTATTGATTAACGCTCCATTCACCAAAGAAGTAAGAAGTGCATCATTTATTAAACATTTAGAAGATAGATGCTTAGAACACGACGCTGAGTTAGTTGTTGTTTGGGTAAATACTTCAGTTGAAGTATGCAAACAAAGAATGATCATGAGAAATTCTGATCGTGATATTTGGAAAATTGCAAACTGGGATCAATATATCGCTAGTAGAGATTTCTCAGTGCCAACAGTCATTAATAATTTATTAATTTTTAATAACAATAATGATGAAGAATTCAATGAATCAATGGTTAGAATTGTAAATGAATTAGAAAGTAGGTAAAAATTGTAATAGGTTAAATGGATTATACCATTTGACCTTTTAATTTGTTTTAAATATGGAATAATCTCAATATTTATTATTTAATAATGGATTTTTCTTTACAAAACTCGATATTAGCAATACTATAAAATAAAGAAAAATACTAATTCTCTTGTTAAGAGATATAGTTCTAGCTACAAAAATATAATTTTTTTGTATAGTAAAGGTAGGAGGACAAGATGGATAAATACAAATTTGGTGAATTTATCTATAAGATGCGTAGTGAATGTGGGTTGACTCAAGATGAACTTGGAAGAAAACTCGGCGTTACCAATAAAGCCGTATCTAAATGGGAAGTAGGAGAAACACTTCCAGATATTAACCTTATGCCGTTGCTAGCAGATGCATTAGGTGTTACAATTGACGAATTGTATTCTGGAGAAAAAAGGAAAGAAGAGCCTATTGTCATTGAAAAAAGAAAAAAACCAGTGCTTTTAATTGTAAGTACATCGATTCTGGCTTTTCTAGTATTTATCACTACAAGTTATATTGTTTTAAATGAGATAAAGTCTCGATTAATAATAGAAGATACAATTTGTGTTTTAGATAATTCAAATTATCAAGACTATCTTGTTATTACTCCGATTTATCGTAGTGTCAATGAAGGTAGTAAATTAACTATCTATGGTAAAGTTGAACTTCAAGAAAAAACATATTTTAAAAGTCCTATTACAATCAATTTAACTTATTCTATTCAATACTTTTATATAAATAATGATAATCAAAGTTCATTAATTTCTTATTTAAATAAGAAAAAAGAAATAATATTAGATAATAGTCGAATTGCATTATTTGAATTAAATGTTGAACCAGTTAATGATTTAAATGATTTTAAAGATTTCAAAGAATTCGTTTTTGATTATCGTATTGATGAAGTTAATGGTCAAATCTCATTAATAGAATAAAAGGAATAAAACAATGAAAAGATTTATTAAATTAATTATTTGTATACTTTCTTGCTTAGTATTTGTTGGATGTGCTGGAGTTGGAAATAATTCTCCAGAAGACAATATTTTTGATGGAATGAATAACGTTGAATTAGCAAGGGATGATGAATATGTTTTATATTATCAAAAATATGATGAAAGTAGATTAAATTATTATTACGAAGAGTTATTTGGCGTAAATAATGCATTAAGTTTCATTGTTCAATATGAACATCAATATTTATATAAATGTAAAGAAGAAGTTGATGATTCATTAATTGATTAAGCATATCATTGCATAAAAGATAATATCGATATACTTAAGGAAGATTATGGTATAGAAGATTTATCTCTCAAGGAAAATAAAACTAAAGAAAAGTGCATGATTTCTATAGAAAACCCTAATCAATTTAATGTTAGTGTTGTTGTTATTGAATTATATATTCCTTTTATTGCAAGAAAACTAACTAATGGGAAAATGTATTTTTTTGCTTTACCAATGAAAAAATATGAATTTATTAAACATGATAATTTAATTCATGATTTTAATAATCAAGAAATGGAGTTTAACAGTTTTATTGATACTTACAATATTAAATTAAAGTAAGGAGATTAATACTATATGAAATTAAATAAAATCATCATTTTTCCTATCTTATTATTGTTAACAAGTTGTAGTGGATCAAATATGATGGGGAATGCTATCCCTCCATTATGGTTCGAAGAAGCTACTGAAGATATTTATAATGAAGATGAATATCTTGAAATAGAGGAAAATGATTTTGTAGATGCAAAAGAAAATCCATTATCTACTTTCTCATTAGATTCCTCAGGTGCAGCATATTCAAATATTAGAAGCTATCTTAATAATGGAATACTTCCATCTTTTGATCAGGTTAATATTGAACAAATGATTAATTATTTTGATTATGATTATATTTGTAAAGAAGATGAAAATGTTTGTGTATTTTCTGAATTATCTTCTTGTCCATGGAATGAAGAAGCTAAATTAGCATCAATTGCAGTTAAAACTAAGGAATGTAAATATGAAGAATATTCAGGAAATAATTATGTCTTCTTAATAGATGTTTCTGGATCAATGGGTTCAAAAAATAAATTACCTTTAGTAAAAAAAGGCTTTAATATGCTCGTGGATAAATTAAATAAAAATGATCGAGTATCTATAGTAGTATATTCTGGTAAAGAAGCAACTATAGTAGATGGAGCTAAAGGATCAGAAAATTTAAAATTAAAATATGCGATTAATTCATTAAATGCTAGTGGATCGACAAATGGACATAGTGCAATTCAAAGTGCATATAAATTAGCAAAAAAACATTTTATTACTGGTGGTATGAATCAAATTTTACTTGCAACAGATGGTGATTTTAATGTTGGTGTATCTTCTGTTGAAGGATTAAAAGAATTAGTTCAAGAAGAATTAAATAGTGGAGTATCGTTATCTTGTTTTGGCTTCGGTATGGGAAATTATAAAGATAATAGAATGCAAGAATTAGCCCTTAATGGAAATGGTAATGTATTCTACATTGATGATGAACAAGAAGTTGAAAGAGTCTTTGGAGGAAATATTGATTCAATTACACAAATAGTAGCTAAAGATGCAAAAATTCAAATATATTTTGATTCAAATAAAGTTGAAAAGTATCGATTAATTGGTTATGAAAATCGAATGATGAGCAATGAAGATTTTAATAATTCAGATGTTGATGCAGGTGAAATATATTCAAATAGAACTACTATTGCATTATATGAAATCTATACATTAGAAGACTTTGATTCGCTATTTAACGCAACTTTAAGATATAAAGATGTAGAATCTAATGAGCAACAAGAAATTGTAACTTTATGTGGAGTTTTTAGCGATAATCCTTCTGATAATCATATTTTTGCTTCAATAGTCGCAGAATTTGGATTATTACTAAGAGATTCAAAATATAAAGGTAAATCAACTTATAATCAAGTTATGGAAATATTTAATCAACATGCGTCATTTAAAAAGGATTATTTAAAAGTTCAATTCTATGAATTAGTAAATAAAGCAAAAACATTATCAGATAAAGAGTAATTAAAATTCTTAAAAAACCTTTAAAATAGCTGGCACTGCTATTTTATTTTTATTGAACACTCTCATGACTAAAGTCACAAGATTCTAGGTTCAGCGAACACAGGACATAAATGCCTCTTACATATTCTCCCCTAGCGTAACTTTCGATAGTTCCTACCGTAGTAATAATAATTTTATAAATTGAAAGATAA
>JAQXGN010000019.1 GCA_029006735.1 Caryophanales bacterium | reverse complement strand
GTATACGTCAAAAAATAACACTCTAACAAAATAAAGCCTTCTTAAGTACAATAAAAAAGTACAAAGGAGGCTTTTAAAATGGAAAAGCATAAATATTATACAGATCAAGAAAGATATGAGCATTGTAGAAAATGTAGGATATCAGGAAAAACAATATCGGAATATGCAAAGGAAAATGGAATCAATCGAACAACATTAAGGGATTGGATGCATGCATATAGAAACATACATGGAAAATTTATAAATGTAAAAACAGTAAGTGAGAAAGAAAATAACATAATAGAAAAAGAAGACATGCGAGTCAATATCTTAAGTGAAATCGAGAAGAAGAAAAGAAGGAATCATTTTGATCGATTTGATCATTCAATTGTAGAAATAGAATATAAAGGTCTAAAGATAACAACATCACTAGAACAAGCAGAAAAGATACTAGAAAAAATAATATGATAAAATTTAGTGAGAGTAAGAATATCTACTTGTATTCAGAGAATATCGATATGAGAATGGGAATGAATAAAATACAAATATTAGTAGCAAGTAATTTTACTTCAATAGAAATACGACATAGTGTATTTGTATTTTGTTCAAATAATGGAAAAACGATCAAGATGTATTATGAAGATGACTATGGAAGCTGGTTATTACAAAATAGATTATTTGAAGGAAAATTCAAATGGCCAAAAGGGTTAGAAATAGGAACAAAGATAACCAAGGAACAATTAAATGGATTGTGTAAAGGACTTGAAGTGATTGAGTCAAAAAGGAATAAAGAGATTCAAGAATACGATTATTATTAATATTTTAGTCTACATATTTATATGTAGACTAATTTTCATATTTGTGGTAAAATAAACGTAAATTTTTAAAGTAAACGCAGTTTATTACACTCTAAACTGCTTTTTCTTTAGAAAAATGCAAAATGTTATGTAACCTGCATTTAGTATAATAAAAATGCCACCCGTATTAAATGGAGGTTAATGAATATGGGAAAACCATCAGGAAAACATTTAGATTTATCAAAACGTCAAGTCATATATAATTGCCTAGTAAATAATAATACTGCTAAAGAAATTGCTTATTTAGTTGATTTAGATCCTACTAGTGTTTCAAGAGAAGTAAAAAAGAGAAGAACTTTAAAAAAAGGAAATAATAATGATACTTCAATTTGTGTCAACTGTGCAAAAAAGAAGGTGTGTTACATTAGAAAGAATTGCTCGAAAAAAGATTGTTCGAAACAATGTGTTAGATGTACTACAATGAATCATTGTGTTCATAAAGTAGAATTTGTTTGTGATAAAAAAATTTCCAAAAGATTTCCTTTTGTTTGTAATGGGTGTGATAAAAAAGAAATCTGTCCTTTAGATAAATATATGTATTATCCAAATCCTGCGGATAATAATTATCGACATCTTCTTGTTGAATCGAGAAAAGGTGTAGATAGAACACCAGAAGCTTTTCAAGAAATAAACGACGTGGTTAAAAAAGGGGTAGAACAAGGACAATCTATATATCATATTGCTCATACTCTAGAAGGTGATGCTAAAACGTCTGTATCAACCTTATATCGTTATATTCACAATGAATATTTAACAGTTACTGTTCATGATTTACCGAAGGTAGTTTCTCTTAAGAAAAGGGTAAAAAAGATACCTTCTAAGTACGAATATAAAGAAAATAAAGGAATGGATAGAACTGGCCATTTATATCGCGATTGGATTATTTATCAAGCTAAAAATAGAATTGTAACTTTTTGGGAGATGGATTTTTTAGGAGTTCCGCACAACTCATCAAAAATGATACTTTCTTTAACTATCCCACAAATTCAATTTATTGCTTTGTATATTATTAAAAACCCTGATAATGATAAAGTGTTAAAAGTTTTTAACGAACTTCAAGAATCGCTTGGTTTAGATAAATTCAAAGAATTATTTGAGGCAGTAGTTACTGATCGCGATTGTAAATTTTCTAACATTAATAGTTTCGAGTTTGACAAGAATGGTGAAAGAAGAACAGCATTATTCTTTTGCGATTCAGGAGCTAGTAATCAAAAACCAAATATAGAAAATATCAATAGCCAATTAAGGCTTTATATTAACAAAAAAGCCGACATCTCAGATGCAACTCAGGAACAATGTTACGAATTATCCTCACATCTAAATAGTCGACTTTTATCTTCACTAGGTGCATCAAGCCCAATTGATGCATTTATTGAATTATTTGGTGAAGATACCCTTAGTAAAATTCACCAACATAAAGTTGAACCAAGAAACGTTTCACCTAAAAATATTATTAGAACAAAATAATTTATAAAAATTTGATAGGGTGGCAAATTCAATGTTAAACTGCATTCTCTTAAAAAAACTGCATTTAACATCTAGTTTTTGTGTGCTCTTGATTACACTTTAATACTATCATAAAATCATTAATATCCAAATATTTTTTTAGAAACTGCATTTACTTTAAATAAAATAATCTAAATTCCTGCATTTTCTTTGTTTAGAGTGTAATAACTGCGTTTACTTTAAAAATTTGCGTTGTGGTAAAATAAAGATATGAAAACAAACGAAGAATTAATAAAAGAGCTAGAAGAAGCAAAGAAATATATCAAAAAATTAGAGCGAGAAAAGGAAGAAGCATTGGTTAAATTATATGAAACCAATAAGAAGTTAGATGAAGCTCTATTAAAGATATCTGTATATCAAGAAAAATATAATATTGCGCGTACCAAGCAATTTATACCATCGATAGAGAAACTAGAATCAATCGTGGTTAATGAAGTAGAAGAAACATTAAAGAAGCAAAAAGAAAATAAGAAAACCAATAAAGGTAAAAAGTATAATAAACCAATATTTGATTACGAAAAATATGTCACTGAGACAAGATATATTTACCCTGAAGAAAAAGTATGTCCTGAATGTGGGAAGGAATTAAAAGAAATCTCAAGCAAAATAAGATATGTAGTAGAAGTAATTCCATCAAAAATTAAAGTAATTAAATTAATCAAAGTTAGTATGAAATGTCCTGAATGTAATAAAAGGAATAATAAAATATATTATCCTCTTTGTAATGAAAATCTAATAGGAAGTATTTTAACACCCTCTTTAGCGGCCTTTATCGCGTATCACAAATATGAATTAGGGATACCATTAGAACATCTAGCAAAACATATTACTAATTCGATTGGATTTGATATAAACAAAGAGAATTTATCAAATTATATGGCGAAGGTAGGAACGATATTGGAACCTATATATGAAAAGATGAAGGAAGATTTATTAAATAATAAATCGAAAGTAATACATAGTGATGAAACCACTTTAGTGGTCACCAAAAGAGATGAAGCAAATAAAGATAGGAAAAAAAGTTATGTCTATGTATATACATCAAGTTACTATGATGAAAAGCAAATACGTATTTATGATTTTCATGAAAGTAGAAGCATTGATGAAACGACAAAATGGTTAAAGAATTATGATGGAGTTGTTGAATGTGATAACTATTCTGGATATGACAAGTTAAAATTAAATAATTCAAATATAATGCTTCAAAAATGTTGGGCACATGTAAGAAGAAGATATGCAGATATACTAAAAAACTTAAATGAAAAGCAAAAGAAAGAATCAAAAGCATATTTGATATTAAAAGAGATTGGTAAATTATTTGATTTAGAAAAACAATATCGAAAAGATAAACTAACACCAAGTCAAATAGTAGAAGCAAGAAAGAAAAATGTTCCACCTATAAAAGAAAAACTCTATGAACTAGTATATAATTCAAATCCAGCGAAAAATTCAGCATTAGAGAAAGCAATAGAATATACCAAAGATTGTTGGGATGATTTATATACATTTGTAGATAATGGTTATGTGGAAATGACAAACAATACAGCTGAACGAGCTGTAAAGCCTTTTGTTATCCAAAGAAAAGTATTTCAAACATCAGGATCATATGCGGGTGCAAGATATACAGGAAAGATATTTTCAATAATCCAAACTTGTTTAATAAATAATGTAAATGTAGAAAAATACTTAGAGTATGTATTAAATAATCTTAACAGAAAACCAATAGAAGAATTGCTTCCATACTCAAAAGAGATTAGAAAAATGAAGTGATGGGTTGAACTCTCCCTGGCGTTATTTGGCGGATTATATCAAAAATACGATTCAGTTTATTATGCTGAATCGTATTTCTTTTATATTAGGTGTTGAAATTTGACGTATACGCAAAAATGCACTTATGCTATTGCATAAACTCACAAGTTTTGTGAGTGGCGCTCGCCTATATGAGTAAACTCACTCGGCTCACTATTACGTTCACTCCGTTCTCTACAAGTCTCGTCATCCGCACCAAAAAATATTGCAAAAAACTTACCATTTTCTGCAATATTTTTTTATCCAAGTTGCAGACTTGGCATATCATCAGACCAAAGGTCTGGACATCATCAGCCCCTGGGGGCTGGATATCATCACGCTTTAGCGTGTATCACCTGCAACTTGATGATATGCAAGGCTTGCGCCTTGATTGTAGTTAACTTTTATAATATAATACAACCAAAGAGGTGATATTATGCCAAAGAATTATTTGCTCATATATTCTGAACAACTTGCAACCAGTATAGAATTACTTTGTCAAAGCATAAAAGCACCATCGAACACCATGTTCCAAATCCGTAAAAGTTCAAGCAGTGTTTATGCAAATATTCGCGAAGCGAATTACGGACAAAGCAATTGCGATATGGTTTCAAAATTTGAAATTAAATTATCTATGAGGTGAAAGATGAAAAAGAAAAAACAAATAGAACTCGATATTATAAAACATTATTTTACTCTTAATGAAAATGAAGCGACTTTAGAATTAGTTTATGATACTTTTTCAGAACTGATAAATCCTAATTTTGGTAATGATAAGATTGAAAAACTAAACGAGAAATTGCTTTCTGATATAAAAGAAGCAGTTTCAATGCTACC
>JAQXGN010000018.1 GCA_029006735.1 Caryophanales bacterium | reverse complement strand
CCAATCTGAATCTTTACCTATTCCAAATTTTAAAAAATTGCTAAAAACTGAATCTAAAAAGAAAGGCAAAAATGCCTCTCTTAGAACTTCTTATAAACATAAAAAAGGCCGTTAGAAACTTTTTAGTTTCTTAACAGCCCCTAAATTGCTATTTTTTAAAATAAACTATTTATTTAATGCTTGAGATACTGCAACAGCGACTGCAACTGTAGCACCAACCATTGGGTTATTACCCATACCGATTAAGCCCATCATTTCTACGTGAGCAGGAACTGATGAAGAACCAGCAAATTGTGCATCAGAATGCATACGACCCATTGTATCTGTCATACCATATGAAGCTGGACCTGCAGCCATATTATCTGGGTGTAATGTACGTCCTGTACCGCCACCTGAAGCGACTGAGAAATATTTCTTACCCATTTCGATACATTCTTTCTTATATGTACCTGCAACAGGATGTTGGAAACGAGTTGGGTTTGTTGAGTTACCAGTAATTGAAACATCAACACCTTCTAAATGCATAATTGCAACACCTTCTCTAACATCATCAGCACCATAACATCTAACTGCTAATCTGTCTGGGTTATTTCCATATTTTGTTTCTTTAACAATGCTTACTTTACCTGTAGCATAATCAAATTGTGTTTCAACATGTGTGAAACCATTAATTCTAGAAATGATTTTTGCTGCGTCTTTACCTAAACCATTTAAGATAACTCTTAAAGGTTCTTTTCTAACTTTATTTGCAGTTTTTGCAATACCAATTGCACCTTCAGCAGCTGCAAATGATTCGTGACCTGCTAAGAATGCAAAGCATTTTGAATTTTCATTTAATAACATTGCACCTAAATTACCATGACCTAAACCAACTTTACGATCATCAGCAACTGAACCAGGAATACAGAATGATTGTAATCCTACACCAATCCATTTTGCGACTTCTTCTGCTGTTTTAGCGCCTTTTTTAATTGCGATAGCTGCACCAACCATATAAGCATAGCAAGCATTTTCAAAACAAATTGTTTGAATATCTTTTACCATTTTATATACATCTAATCCAGCGTCTTTTGTAATTTTTTCTGCTTCTTCAATAGATGAGATGCCAACTTCGTTTAAAGCTTTATTGATTTGATTAATACGTCTTTCATAACCTTCAAATGTAATAGCCATACTATATTCCTCCTCTATTATTCCTTACGTGGATCAATGAATTTAACGCCATCATTGTATCTTCCGTATTGTCCTTTAGCTTTTTCAAGAGCTTCTTCAGCTGATAATCCTTTTTTCATAAAATCAGTGAATTTACCTAATGATAAGTATTGATAACCACAAATTTCATTATTTTCATCTAAAGCAATAGATGTAATATAGCCTTCTGCTAATTCAAGATAACGAGGGCCTTTTTCTTTTGTAGAATAGATTGTACCAACTTGTGAACGTAAACCTTTACCTAAATCTTCTAAGCCAGCACCAATTGGTAAGCCATTTTCTGAGAAAGCAGATTGTGTTCTACCATAAATGATTTGTAAGAATAATTCTCTCATAGCAGTGTTAATAGCATCGCAAACTAAGTCAGTATTGACTGCTTCTAAAAGTGTTTTTCCAACGATAGCTTCTGAAGCCATAGCTGCTGAGTGAGTCATACCTGAACAACCAATTGTTTCAATTAAAGCTTCTTCAATGATACCATTTTTAACATTTAAGCTGATTTTACAAGCACCTTGTTGAGGAGCACACCAGCCAATACCATGAGTAAAACCATTAATATCTTCAATTTTTCTTGAGTATACCCATTTTCCTTCTTCTGGGATTGGAGCGCATCCATGTGAAGCGCCACAATTTACTTTACACATGTTTTGTACATCTTTTGTGTATTGCATATTTTCTTCTCCTTATTTTATTATCTTATAGATAATTACGCCTATAGTATACCAAATAATAATAAAAAAAATCAAAGTATTTCATTAGTAATTAATATTTTTTTATTAATTACCTCTTACCTTGATTTTTTTTATGCTTAAACAGTGTTTAAAATATAATATTAGTCTTTATTTATCGTTTTTTGGAAGGTTATTTTAACCTTATTACCTAATATAGTATGACTGACAATTTTCCAATTAGATACTAAATGTTCTTCGATTATTCTATCTTCATCTTCTTTATTAATTAGTATTGTCTTAGAGACAATATCTTTACATAGAATATTCTTAATTTGTTCTTCAGTTAAACCCATAATCATTCACCATAGATATTTTATCATTATTTGAGCAAAAATAAATTATATAATCTTTCTGAATAAATAGAATATTAAAATAAAATATGATTTTTAAATTTATCAAAAACTAATTACTCTTCAATAACAACGTCTTCTAACATAATTTCTAAGAAACGATCCATTGTTGATTGAGGAACTTTAGCAACATTAACTAAGAAATTAAGAATATTATCTTGTAATGGTTTTGATTTATCCCAACCTGAAGTTTTTTCGACATTTGGAATAAATTCATTCCAATGGTCATAAGTACCACGTTGATAATGTCTTCTTAAACAATCTGATTCAGTTGCAGTTGTGGAAGGAGCGATGATTGATGAATATGAAGTTAATTCATAATCAATAACAATATCACTATAAGAAACACCTAATGCTCCTAAGATAAATAAACCTAATGTTCCCGTTCTATCTGCTCCACCATGACAATGATAATAAACTGGTCTTTCATCTGCATGAGCAAATGCTTCAAAACATTTTTGTATATCACCATAATTTGTTAAAAAACTCTCCCACGAATTTAATTGAACATTTGTCCAAATAATATCATCTTGACCATTCTCATCTTTCTCAGCAAAATAGCAGCGATTGTAATTATTATCTGCACTTAAATCACTATTTCTTCTTAAATCTAATTCATTGCCGATTTTCATCACATCTCTAAATACTTTTTTAGCTTCTGGAGTACCAGTAAATTGATGTTTAATAGAAGACATAGTTCCATTACCACCAAATGCTTTTGTTGTAATTTCTCCGCCTCTATAAATTAAGCCTTGTTTAACACGTTTTCCACTAGAAGTCATATAACCTCCAGCATCACGAATATTAAACATATCTTCTCCATCAATCCATCTTGGATAATATCCAGTTGTGAATTCAGAAGTAGGTGAAACATAATCATCAGTGACTACTCGCCAATAATACTTAGTATCTTGGAATAAGTTTTTAACACGGACTTCTTCTTCTGGATTAGCACTAACTTCAATGACCTCATCAAATAAGAATGTTTCATCAGTACTTACTTGAATCGTATATGTTTCTGCACTATATCCTTCATTACATGCGAATTTTAAAGGAACACCTTTGCTCTTATCTGATTTTTGTGATTGTTGTTCTACTCTTTTTGATTCATCGGTATAATCTACTGCATCACGATAAACCCAATTACCAGACTCATCTTTAGCATCGATTCTAACTTCATCTTTTGGATAGAACATATTACCATTCATCATATATTTATGATCTTCCCCATTATCGATTTCTTGTTGTCTCATTGCATCGACATATGCCTTACAGTTTTCTGATAATTGTGATGTATCAGTTGGTTCAAATAATACTAATTTATCTTTTTTTTCACTATTAGGTTTAGAAGAATTATTATTTCCATTACATCCTACAACACACATAGAAAATAAACTAACCATAAAAATTGCTATTGAATTTTTCATATTTTTTTCCTTTCTCGATGTAAAAAATATTATTTACAATTATATAAATTTGCACACCAATTAATAAAATTTTTAAATAAAAAAAGTCATTTTTAAATGACTATTTAATGATTACTATGCAATAATCTTATGATTGAACACTCTCATGACTAAAGTCACAAGATTCTAGGTTCAGCGAACACAGGACATAAATGCCTCTTACATATTCTCCCCTAGCGTAACTTTCGATAGTTCCTACCGTAGTAATAATAATTTTATAAATTGAAAGATAATTTAGCGTGATTCCTTATATTAATTGCCGCGTTGATATCTCTATCAATATTTAGTCCACAA
>JAQXGN010000017.1 GCA_029006735.1 Caryophanales bacterium | reverse complement strand
GTTAAGAAATTCATTCATTATTTTAATAATGAGCGATTAGCTTATGCTTTAAATTATAAAAGCCCAATCCAGTATAGAACTGAATTAGGCTTTAATTAAATCTTTTTTTATAAAGTGTCTACGAATACTTTACAAGTTCACGGAATGTGACTACCATTTTCTTTATGTAATTATTTTGTTAAATTGACGACATCTTCTTGATTACCAATGACAAATAGATGTTCTTCACCAGTAAAAATATAATCTGCAGTTGGAATAGATACATCATTATTGATTTTTAATGCAACAATATTAATATTGTATTTATTTCTTAAATCTAAACTATGAACTGCTTTTCCAACCCAGCTTTTCTTAGCTTGAATTTCATAGATACCGATTTTATCTGAAAGAGAAATAAAATCAAACAATCTAGAAGAATCACATATGACTGCTAATTTTTCTGCAGAATCGAATTCGGGATAAATAATATTATCTGCACCAGCCATAGTTAAGAATTTTGATTGAATATCAGAATTTGCTTTTGCAACAATCTTTTTAGCACCTAATTCTTTTAATAATGCAGTAATTTCAAGCGATGATTGGAAGTTTTCACCAATCGCGACAACACATACATCATATTGTTTAATACCTAAATCTTTTAATGCATCAATATTTGTGCAATCAGCTACAAAGGCGTTTGTTATTTTATTTGACAATGCAGATATTTTATCTGCGTCTTCATCGACAATACAAACATCATCGCCGAGGTTATTTAGTTTGAGAGCAAGGTTTTCACCGAATTTACCCATACCTATAATTAAAATGTTTTTCATATTCTATCCTCCTAACCTACAAGAATATTTCCTTCTGGACATTTAAGAATTGCTTTTTCTTTGTTACCTTTTCCAATGAAAGCAGAGAATAATGTTAAAGCTCCACATCTTCCTGCATACATCAATATAATAATAATTATTTTTGAATACCATTTAATAGATGAAGTTATTCCATATGATAATCCTACTGTTGCTTCAGCAGAGACAACTTCAAATAGCACTTCACTAATGGAAAATGGCTCAATTGCACATATGATTAAACTTGCGATAATTGAAGCACATAAGTAAATAAGAACTAACGCACTAGATTGTTTAATAATCTTATTACTAATCTTCTTCTTAAATAAACAAACATCATCTTTTTGTTTTGCTGAAGCAATAATATTGAGTAATACTACTAATATAGTAGTAGTTTTAACTCCACCAGCAGTTGAACCAGGATTACCACCAATAAACATTAAGATAATTGTTAATAAGGTACCACCTTGAGAATAACTACTTTGTTCAATAATACTAAATCCTGCAGTACGAGGTGTAACTGCCATAAACCATGAATCAAGAATCTTTTGTCCAATAGTAAGACCACTTAATCCATGATTATATTCCACAATGAAGAAAATTATCGCACTTAAGAATAATAAACTAGTATTATAAACAAGAACAATTTTTGTGTGTAAGGATAATCTTTTAAAAGAAAAATTTCTTTTTGAATCATATAATTCAGACCATACTAAGAAACCTAAGCCACCGATAATAATTAATAAAGATAAGGTAATTAAAACTAAAGGATCAGTTTTAAAATCAGCTAAAGAATTACCAAATAGATCAAAGCCAGCATTACAAAATGCAGATACTGCATGAAATATCGAATACCAAATGCCTTTAGTAACACCAAATTGAGGAATAAACCTTATTGATAAGACTAAAGCACCAATAAACTCAAAAATAAATGTTCCGATAAGAATTCTTTTAATTAATGTTACAATACCATGGAAAGAAAAAGTTCCTGCAGATTGAATTAAGATAGTTCTTTCATATAAACCAATACTTTTTCGAAGTAATAAAAATAGTAAAGTGATGACTGTCATAATTCCCAATCCACCAATTTGAATAAGAATGAGAATTACTAATTGCCCAAAGAATGTCCAATGAGTTGCAGTATTTAAAGTAGTTAATCCAGTAACGCATACTGCAGAAGTAGAAGTAAATAGTGCATCTAAAAAATTAGTAAAAGTACCAGATTTAGCTGATATTGGTAATATTAATAAAAGAGCACCAATGATAATTGCTGTAAAATATCCGATTGCAATAAAACGAATTGGACTCAATTTATGTGTAATAGAACGCATATTATCTCCTTTCTTCGCTATAGTATTATATCATATTATAAATAATTTGATATATAAATTAATTTTTTGGTAGTTTTTTAAATAAAAAAAGAACGTGTATAAACACGTTCATTAGATTTTTAACTTGAAATTTTAATCTGTAACACTAGTTTTTTCGTTTTCATCTTGTAATTTAAAGATAATTTTTATTTCTGTATTATCTTCTAAAGCTTTAGAGAATTTTCTTAAATAAGAAGAGATTATTCCAACAACTAATGCAATACATGAAACAACTGAAATACCCATGAAAATATAACCAAGTATTTTTGCTGTTCCAGCATATTTAGCTGCAACTGTATTTGAAGCAATATAAAGAGGGTAGAAGCAAATATGGCCTAATGATAAGAAGATGCCAACTGTTCCTGCAATCAAACCATTCTTTTTAACGTCAAATAAATTAATTGATGTAGCTAAGAAAATTAATGCTCCTCCAAGTAAACCAGTTAATGATTCATAAATTAAGAATGCAGAATTACTACTAAACACAGTATCTGATACGATGTTCCAAACTAAGGCAAGAACGATAATTGTAACGCTAGCTCCGGTTAGGACCCATTTTTCATATATTCTTAAGTTATCTCTAGCCCATAAAACTAACTTTGAATCTTCTTTTTTCTCCTCAGATACTTCTTTATTTGGATCATAGCAAAGATAGAATACACCAGTTAAAACATTAACAAAGATAATACCTAATACTCCATAGCAAGTCTTTTTTACATTTTCTCTTAATAATATTAATAATTTGATACTTATAAATGTTCCTACTCCAGCAAATGCAATACAGAATAAACTAACTAATCCACCAAATAGATAAACTGTATTTAATGATTCTGTGTTTGGTGTAATCGCTGCTAATCCTAATAATGTATAAGTAGCTATTGTAGATCCAATAGCGATTAATACAGATAAAGATAATCCTATAAGAGCAAAGATTTTTGCTATTTTTTTCATAATGAAAACCTCCTAGTTCATTTATGATTATATACTAAAAATAGGGTCTTGTTAATAAAAAGTTTATCGGAAAGAAGGGAAATAAGTAAAAAAACGATTAATTTTAATCAATCGCATTATTCGTATTTGTTTTTTAACAAAATCAGATGCTTTAATTTTGAATATTTATTATCCTAACTCCATAAAATATTAATGATGATTAATATGAAAAAAATTAAAATAAAAAGTGTATTAAAAACAGTTATTCCGGTAACTGCTACTGCTATAGTTGGTTCAGTATTCCAAATGATAGGGAGTAATAAATTTGATACTTTAGAAAAACCTTTTTTAACTCCACCAAAATGGATGTTCCCTGTTGTTTGGACAATATTATATATAATATTGATGGTATCTGGTTATATTTATGATGTTAAGACTTGTGAAGAACATAAAGAAGATAATGCTAGAGCAATGTCTTTATATTATATTGGATTATTTTTAAATGGCTTTTGGACCTTATTTTTTTTCACTTTGAATATGCATGTTTTTGCTTCTATTTGGTTAGCGGTGTTATACCTTGTAGTTGCATCAAATTTAATGGCATTTAAAAAATACTCTAAAATTAGTGCGTACATCTTAATTCCATATTTAGTGTGGCTATTAATCGCAGAATATCTTAATGTTGGTATCATATTGCTTAATTAAATTATCTATATTTTCCTTAGCTAGAGATATTATTAATGAAAAACAATGAAAAAACAATCAAATTACTAGATTTTTAAAAAATCTATGTTATAATAATAATCGACTTTTTAAGGAGAGTTAAATATGGAAAAAATCATTGTTACACAAGAAGGTTATGAACAATTACAAACAGAATTAAGACATTTAATTGATGTTGTTAAACCTGAAATTATTCAAGAATTAAAAGAAGCTAGAGCACAAGGTGACTTATCAGAAAACGCTGACTATGATGCAGCTAGACAAAAACAAGCAGAAGTCGAAGCAAAGATTGCTGAATTAACAGAAAAGATTGAAAATGCACAAATCATTTCTACATCTTCAAAAAAATCAAATGAAGTAAAAATTGGTTCTTATGTATTAATTAGACTTTCTTATAATAATAAGGAAGAAGAATATCATATCGTTGGCTCCACCGAAGCAAACCCAAAAGCTTTAAAAATCTCTAATGAATGTGCACTTGCAAAAGCAATTTTAGGACATACAGTAGGTGAAACAGTTTCAGTTAAAGCAGTAAAACCATATTCAGTTACAATCTTATCTTGTTCTGCAGAACCAAATAAAAATTAATATAGAATATTTTGAGCTAGCAAAAGCTAGCTTTTTTTATTTATTTTAAAAAAATTTAGACATTAATATCTTTCAAAGCGTATTTAAACTATGAAGGAGGTTTTTTATATGGCTAAAATGATTATTGCTGCTGTTATTGGTGTCATTGTAGTTATCTCAGCATTTTTATTTATCGATCCTAACGTCAATAAAACAATTAGTGGAGGAAGTAATAATACTACGAGTGAAAATATCTCAAAAGTATCAGTTGATATACAAGGTGCAGTTGTTACTCCTGGAGTATATACTTTAAGTAATACTTCAACACTAGGTGATTTAATTGAAAAAGCAGGAGGTTTATTAGACTCAGCTGATTATGATTGCTTTGAAGAGAGTATATGTGTTGATGGTCATGATTTATTCTATATTCCATTTATTCCAGGATATTCAGAAGAATGTGTTAATGTAAATATTGTAAAAATCAATATAAATACTGCTACAGTAGAAGAATTATCTTCGATAAATGGTATTTCGACAACAATTGCAGAATCTATTGTTGCTTATCGAGAAATAAATGGAGATTTTCAGACATTAGAACAGATAATGAATGTTTCTGGAATCGGAATAAAAACATACGAAAAAATACGAGATTATATAAGTATTAAATAATGCGTTTTTTAGCTTATTTTTTGTTGATGTTAAGTGGATCCTACCTTTCCAAGAAACCACTTATTTCATTAATGTTTGTAATTCCGGCAATTTATATCTTTTTGAAATGCCATACGAAAAAGACTCTCATTGTCGGAGTTACATTGTTCCTTGTTAGTTTTTTGGGTGTTTTTTTAGCAAGGTTCAATCTAAGTAATAAGTCTTATATAGGTGTAGTAGTCTATTCCAAAGATAATTATATTATCTTAAAATCATTTTGCTCATTTTACTATATACCTATTAAAGACAATCAATTTGAAGTATTCGATTTAATTAAAGTTACTGGAAGTTTATCTAGTTACAATTTTCTTTCTTATGAAAGTGACTTTAATTTCAATTCTTTTCTATCATCAAAATTAGTTTACTATCAACTAGTACCCAATCAGATAGTGTCAATATTTAAAACACCCTTTAAAACAAGAATGTTTACAAATTCAATTCTATCTTCGTATTCTGATTATTCAAAGATTGTTGTAGGAAAATTAATATTTAATTTTAGTACTGATGATGAATATAATAATCTTATTTCTTCTAATTCATTATTTTATTTATTATCGATATCTTCTTTACATGTCTATTTTATAAATAATATTTTATTTAAATTAGTGAATATTAAGCTTTCTGATAAGAATAGTAGTATTTTCATTATTTTCTTCACTAGCATTATCTACATATTTTCATCGTATAAATCTTCAATTTTAAAGGTTTTACTTTTTTACATTGTCAACTATATATCGGATAATAAATTAAAAGAAAAACTTAGTTTTATTGCACGAATATCGATAGTAGGCATTATTATGATTATTCTTGATCCTAGTTATGTTTTCTCTCAAGGATTTATTTATTCTTTTTCTTTACCATATTTTTTATATTATCTAAATGATATAGTAAGCATGTATCAGAAAAAGAAACAAAAGTATATACGTCTTATATATATTTTTTTATTTACTATACCAATTAATATATATATTAATTATGAATTGTCTCTATTTTCTTATCCAATTACATTTTTATTATCTCCCTTTGTATTAGTTATTTATGTATTTAGTTTAATTAGTATATTTATTCCTAGTCATATTATTATTGATCGGTTAAGTTTTATATTATTAAAAATTATAGGACTCATTGATAAGATTAATCTAAAGATCACAATCGGAGAAGTAGGTATTATTTTCATTATTATTTATTATTTTCTTTTATTGCATTTGATTTTCAGCGTAGAAAATAGAATGAGATTTCTCCATGTTAAATCATCATTATCTATTATTATTTTACTTTTTATTGCTATTTTACCAATAAAGAATAGCATTACTAATCAAGTAAGTTTTATTAATGTTGGTCAAGGTGATTGTGCTTTAATTCGTTTGAGAAATACTTCAATTCTTGTTGATACGGGAGGAAATAAATCAAAAGATATTGCGACATGTTCTTTGATTCCTTATTTTAAAAAGGAAAGAATTAGAAAAATAGATTATGTTTTTATTACTCATCATGATTTTGATCATTATGGTGCTTTAGACTCTTTAAAAAAGAATTATTCAGTAAAAAATATCATTGATGATAATTCTTTTACTTGTTATACAATAAAAAATATTGATTTTATTAATTTAAATCCACGTCTTACTAATGATGAAAATATCGATTCGTTAGTTTTATATTTTTCAATCAACAATAAGTCTTTTTTATTAATGGGAGATGCACCTATTAGTGTAGAAAAAAAGATTATTTCTTCTTATGAAGGATTACAGGTCGATTATTTAAAAGTGGGACATCATGGTTCAAATACATCTTCTTCTTTATTATTTTTGCAAACAATAAAACCAAAAGAAGCAATCATTTCTTGTGGAGCAAATAACTATTATCATCATCCTAATACTGAAGTCATAGATAATTTAAAGAGATGTAATATTAAGATCAGGAGAACAGATTTAGAAGGAACTATTACATATTTTGTATAGATTAATGCAATAATTTAAAGGTAAATAAACAAAAAAGTTCGTTTTTTCAAAGATTTTTCAAAAAAATAGACTTTTTTTCTTGAAAAAAATATAAATATTAGTATACTAACTATGTAATAATTCTTTTTACGAGGTTATTACAAAGAACTCATTTTAGATATTTACTAAGAGTGGGAAAAACCCACTCTTTGCTTTTTTAAGGAGGAGTGAATGGAAAATAGTTTAATTGAAAAATTATGGGAGTCCTTAAATCCAGTTGTAGTAGCGAAAGGTTTAATGATTGATAAACTTGAGTATGCTAAAAAAGGAAGAGATTATTATCTTACTATTTATGTTGAAAAAGAAGATGACGTAATAACTTTAGATGAAGTATGTGTAGTAAGTGATTTAATTTCAAGCGAATTAGATAAGCTTGATATTATTCAAGAAAATTATATTCTTGATGTATCAACTTCTGGTGCAGAAAAGCCAATCACTGACTTCTCAAAATTTCCAAAATATATTGGAAAATATATATACATCAAATTCAAATTTCCATTTAGTGGTATGAATGATATCACAGGAACTTTGGAAAAAATTGAAGATGATACATTGACAATTTCTTATCGTGTAAAGACAAGAACGAAATATGTTGATGTAAAAATCGATAATATTTTAAAAGCAAATCTAGCAATTAAGTTTTAGGAGGTAATTATGATAGATTTAAAAATATTATTAGCTGCTTTTGACGAGTTAGAAGCTGATGGAGTTTCTCGTGAAGTAACTATTCAAATTTTGAAAGAAGCATTTGAATCAATTTTCAAAAAGAAAAACTATGAAGATACTAGAGTAGAATGTGATATTAAACCAGTTGAAGGTGAAATTAATATTTACTTAGTAAAAACAGTTGTTGATGAAGTAAATGATGATAATATCGAAATCTCTTTAGAAGATGCTAGAGAAGTTGATTCAAATATTCAAGTAGGTGATGATTTTAAAACAAAATGTGAAATTGATGATTTTACAAAAGCTGATGCTCTTAGATTCAAATCTGTATTAAGACAAAAAATTAAAGAAGCTCAAAAAGCTGCAATTTATGAAGCATATTCTGATAAAGAAGGAGAATTGATCACAGGTGTTGTTGAAAAAATAGAAGATAACTTTACTCTTGTCAATATTGGTAGAACTACTGTAGTTCTTCCTGATAAACATAAAATCGGAGAAGAACAATTTTATGTAGGTCAAACAATTAAAGTATATCTAACAAATGTTCATTCTTTATCAGGTGGACCAAAAATTAATGTATCTCGTTCTGATGCTGGATTCTTAAAGAGATTATTTGAAGAAGAAATTCCAGAAGTATTTGATGGGACAGTTGTTGTTAAAGATATTGCTCGTGATGCTGGTGAAAGAAGTAAAGTTTCTGTTTATTCTACTGATCCAACAGTTGATCCTATTGGTTCATGTATTGGTCCTGGTGGAAATAAGATTCAAAAAATATGCGCTCAATTAGGTAGAGAAAAAATCGATATTGTTCAATACCATGATTATCCAGGTTTATTTATTGCAGAAGCATTAAAACCTGCTCAAGTATTACAAGTTAAATTGAATGAAGAAAATAAATCAGCTATCGCTATTGTTAAAAATGATGATTTAAGAGTTGCAATTGGTAAAAGAGGTATCAATGCTGTCTTGGCAGTTAAATTAACTGGTTGGAAAATTGATATTAAAGAGATTGATGTCGCTTTATCAGAAGGTATTATTGGTGAATCAATTGATGAAATGAATGATAAAGAAGCATTATTAGCAGTTGAAAGAAGAAGAAAAGAATTATTACTTGCTAATGAAAGAGAATTAAAAGAAATTGCTGCTAGACAAGAAGCAAAAGCTCAAGAAAAACTTGAAGAAGTAGCTCCTGTCGAAGTTGAAGAATATCTTCCAGTTGAAGAAGAAATCGAAGAAACTCCAGTTGAAGAAACTCCAGATGAAGAAAAAGTTGAAGAAACTCCAGTTGAAGAAAATGTTGAAGAAAAAGTCGAAGAAAAAGTCGAAGAAGTTAAAGTTGAATATAATCCAGTTCACTTACAACCAAAAACTTCTCTTGCAGATTTAGAAAAACAAATCGAAGAAGAAAAGAAACAAGCAAAACAAGTTCAACCATCAAAGAGAAAACCTAAGAAAGAAGAAGTTATTGTTAAACCAGTACCACAAACTCCAGGTATGTCAATTTATACTGATGAAGAACTTGAAGAAATGGATTATGAAGACGAAGAAGAAGAAAACACATATGACGATGATGTCGACTACTCAGATTACGACAAATATTATGAGGATTAGTTGGTGATAAAATGAAGAAAATACCAATGAGAAAATGTTTGGCAACTGGCGAATTATGTCCTAAAAAAGATTTACTTCGCGTTGTTAAATCTCCAGAAGGTAATGTATTCTTTGATTATTCGTCAAAGGCTAATGGTCGTGGGGCTTATATAAAAGCATCTATTGAAGCTATTGATAAAGCACAAAAAACAAAATGCTTGGATCGAGCTCTTGAAGTTGAAGTTCCAAGTAAAGTTTACGACGATCTTAGAAAAGAAGCTAATGCAAGATAAAGTTGTCACAATGATTGAGTTTGCTATTAGAAGTAAGAAATATTCTTTAGGAGAATCTTGCTTAAATAGAGGAAATAAAGTTAAACTTGCTCTACTAGCACTCGATACTTCAGAAACAACAAAAAAAGGATACATTAATAAGTTAGAATCTCGTCATATTCCATATATTATATATGGAACAAAAAGTGAATTAGGACTTTTACTTCATAAACAAGAAATAGCTTTGATTGGCATAGAAGATATTAATCTTGCAAAACAAGTCATAAAAATAGTAAAGGAGGGCAATTAGATTATGGCAAAACAAAATAAACAAAATAAAAATACCCGTCTTTCAAATGGACCAAAATATGATCCAAACCATAAAAAAAATCAACAAGCGAATAAAGTTAATGGAGGAGTATTTACATATACTGGATCTATTACTGTCACTGAACTTGCTAAGCAATTAGGTGTTAATCCATCTGATATTATTAAATATTTATTTTTAAATAAGAAAATGATGGTTACTATTAATGCTACATTAGATGATGAAGTTATTGGTGAACTTTGTTTGAATTATGGATATGATTTTAAGAAAGAAAAAATCGTTGAAGAAGAAAACTTCGAGGAATTAGAAATTATTGATGATGAAAAAGACCTTGAAGAAAGACCTCCAGTAGTTGTTATTATGGGACATGTTGATCATGGTAAAACTACTTTGATTGATACGATTAGGAATTCTAATATTGCTGGAGGAGAAGCTGGTGCGATTACTCAAGCAATTGGTGCTTACCAAAAAGAAATTAATGGTAAAAAGATTACATTTTTAGATACTCCAGGTCATGAAGCATTTACTGCAATGAGAGCTAGAGGAGCTAAAATGACTGATATTGCAATTATTGTGGTTGCTGCAGATGATGGTGTTATGCCACAAACAAAAGAGGCAATCGATCATGCTAAAGCTGCAGGCGTCACGATTATTGTTGCAATTAACAAAATTGATAAACCAACTGCAAATGTTGAAAAAGTTACTCAAGAATTAATGGAATATGGTTTATATCCAGAAGAATTCGGGGGAGAAATTATTTTCAAACATATATCTGCTAAGAAGAATATCGGAATTGATGATTTATTAGAAACCGTCCTTGTTGTTGCAGAATTACAAGAATTGAAAGCAAATCCAAAACGATATGCAATGGGAAGTGTTGTTGAAGCTTCATTAGATAAAAATGAAGGGGCAAAAGCAACATTACTTGTTCAAAATGGAACATTAAATGTTGGCGATTCTGTCGTTATTGGTAATGCTTATTGTAAAGTTAGAAAAATGGTTAACGAATATAAAAAGGTAGTTAAATCTGCTGGTCCTTCAACACCTGTTGTTGTTACTGGATTAGATGAAGTTCCTTTAGCAGGTGACCATTTTATGGCATATCCTGATGATAAAATTGCAAAAAACATTGCAGATAAACGTAAATTAAATGCAAAAACAAAAGAAATGAAAGCAACATCTGCATTAACATTAGATGATCTTTATGGTCAAATCTCTTCTGGGGAAATAAAAACAATTAACGTTATCCTAAGAGCAGATGTTCAAGGCTCAGTTGAAGCTGTAAAATCATCATTAGAAAAAATCGATGTTGAAAATGTTAAGATTAATGTTATTAGAGCTACAGCTGGTGCGATTACTTTATCTGACGTTTTATTAGCAGAAGCAAGTAATGCTATTATTTATGGTTTCAATGTTAGACCAGATGCTCAAGTAAGAGCTAAAGCTGAAGAAGAGAAAGTTGAAATTAGATTGCACACAATCATTTATGCTTTAATTGAAGAAATCGAAGCAGCAATGAAGGGAATGTTAAAACCAATTCAAAAAGAAGTAGTCATTGGTACTGCTGAAGTAAGACAATTATTTAAAGCATCTAAAATTGGTACTATCGCAGGTAGCTATGTTACTAGCGGTGAGATTAAACGTGATTGTTCAATTCGTTTAATTAGAGATGGAATTATTGTTTATACTGGTAAACTAGGATCATTAAAACGTTTTAAAGATGATGTTAGTAGAGTTGGTTTAAATTATGAATGTGCATTTACAATTGAAAATTTCAATGATATTAAAGAAGGAGATACTATTGAAGCATTTGAAATGCAAGAAGTAGAAAGAAAAAATTAATATGAAAGCAAATCCAAATAAAAAATATCGAGTTGCTTCTTTAATAAGTAGAAATATTTCGGACATTATTTTATTTACATTAAAAAAAGAAATTTTTAAATTAGTATCAGTTAATCAAGTTGAGGTTACTAATGATTTCTCATATGCAAAAGTATATGTTTCTCATTTAGATTCTCGTAAAGTTAATGAAGCTGTTGAAGAATTAAATAAATGTAAAGGTATTATCCGTAGTGAATTGTCAAAAAAAATGGATATATATAAAGTACCAGAATTAACTTTCATTAAAGATGATACATATGAAAATGGTGAAAGAATCGAAGCAATTATTAAAGATTTAAACAAATAGATAGAATATATTAATTATTGGTTGAAAAATCATTGGTTAAATAAATATTTATAAATAGTAGAGATATTTAATTAGCTCAGTTTAAACATAAACTGAGCTTTTTTATCGAAATAATTTATATTTTCTTTTCTAGGTAGTTGTTATCTTGTAACAATAGAATCGCAAGTTAGACATCATTTTTTTGCAAAATAATGTATGTTTAGTAGTCTTGATAATGATAATTTTTTAAATATTATGAGAATTTTAGAAGATTAAGAAATAAATTAATACCATTGTTTACATTAATATTATTATTTACATCTTGTTTTAATATAACTATTGTGTGATTTCTATTAAAAAAATAAAAAAAGGATTATTGACAATTCAATAATCCATTATTGATAACTCAAATTATAAACTAAAGAGCATTAACTTTTGATTGTAATGAAGACTTTTGTCTTGCTGCTGTATTAGCATGTTGAATATGCTTTGAAACAGAAGAATCAATCATTGAGAATGCATGTGGAAGTAAAGATAATGCTAATTCTTTATTACCTGCTTCACAAGCTAAAACAACTTTCTTAATAGCAGTTCTCATTGCAGATTTGAATGAAGAGTTTGCTTTATTTGCTTTTTTGTTTGTTTTGACTCTTTTGATTTGTGATTTAATGTTTGCCATAGTTTTTCACCTCTTTCGTTCTTTCTTTGCCTATATGATATTATCATAATTATTTTTTTCTTTCAATAAAAATTTATGTTTTTGGCATACTAAATGTAAAGGAATGCTTTTTATATGAAAAAAGAAAAAAATAAATCTTTAAAATTTGATATCGCCGACGAGATTTTTACTCATTATTATGAAGATGATATCATCTTAAAAAAAATACTTGATAAAAGAATGATAAAAATCAAAGAAGTCAACGTAAAAAAAGAGGATAATCCTTTTAGGATTAAAAAAGGAATCTATACAACTATTTCCTATACTGACCTATCAAATGATAATGTCTATAAAAAAGTTGAAAAATATTTAAGCCAATATATTGAAGATTTTATAAAAAAATTAACAAAAAAAGATAAACCATTCATATTAATTGTAGGAGTAGGAAATGAAGATTATTCACCAGATTCATTAGGACCAAAAGTGATTAAAGGAATTAATCCTACTTCTCATCTTGATGAAGAATATTTTGATAAGAAGGTTGCTTGTATTATTCCAGGAGTAATGGGAATAACAGGTCTTGAAAGTTCGAAGATTGTTCAAGGTATTATCTCGCAATATGATATTGATTTAATTATTACAATTGACTCATTATCAACTACATCGATATCAAGATTGTATCATGTTATACAAATTACAAATACAGGAATGGCTCCTGGATCAGGGGTAAATAATACTAGAAAAGAAATCTCACAAAAAGAATTAAAAATACCAACGATTTCTCTAGGAATTGCAACTGTAATCTCTTTAGAAGCGATAGTTAGTGAAATTGAGGATTTATCAAAAAAGACAATAAAAAGAAAGAAGCTAAATTATCCAGATATTATTTTAACTACAAAAGAAATAGAAGCAAAAATTGATATTTTAGCTTCATTAATTGCAGATAGTTTAAATAAAGCATTAAATCCGAAGATTTCTTCATAAAATGACATTTTTTCATTTCTATTTTTTGTATTTTTTTAATGGTGAAATAAATTATGAAAACCTTTCTTAAAGATGTTTTAATTTTACTGTTTATTATTACAATTGTTTCTGCATTTTTTTCAGGAATAATGGAAGAAGACACTTCTTCTTATCAAAAAGATATTTCTAGTGAAGCTAGTTATTTTGAAGAAAAAGTAGATTATAATCAAGTGGTTGATGATGGAATATTCATAAATAATAATGTTGATGTAAAAAATGGAAACTTCATTGGACAAATAGGATATATTATTAGTGATTTTATCATAATGATAATAAATGGGATTATTAGAGTGATCATCGCAGTTATTTCAAAACTCACATAGATAAAATCTATTCATATAGATATTTTAATTTTTAATAAAATGTGCTAGTATTTGGTGGGTGATTAAAATGAATGATTTTCCTAGAATTGTATTTATGGGAACTCCAGAAATCGCACAATTTATTCTAAAAGGATTGATTGATGAGAATTATAATATCGTTGGAGTTGTTTCTCAAACTGATAAACCAAAAGGAAGAAAAGGAATCATATCTCCAACTCCAACTAAAGAAGTTGCATTAGAGAATAATATTCCTTGTTTTCAACCTATTAAAATTAAATCTGATTATGATTTTTTAAAGGAGTTAAAACCAGATTTAATTATTACATGTGCTTATGGACAGATTGTACCTAATGAAGTATTAGAAATCCCTACTTTTGGTTCTATTAACGTCCATGGATCTTTATTACCAAAATATCGTGGAGCTTCTCCAATTCAACAAGCTCTCATTAATGGAGATTTAGTTACTGGAGTAACAATAATGGAAATGATTGATAGAATGGATGCAGGAAGAATGTATGCAAAAGAAGAAGTAGTTATCGATAATGATAATTATACTTCTTTATATGAAAAAATTGGGAAAGCAGGACTTCATTGTTTATTAAAAATGTTACCTCAATTTATTCAAGATAAAATTAATCATAAGGATATTGGAATAGTTCAAGATGAAAAGGAAGTCACTTTTTGTGGAAAAATTAAAAAAGAAGATGAACATTTATCATTATCGTTTTCATGTGATGAATTTGTGAATATGGTAAATGCATTATCTTATACTCCTGGTGGATATTTATTATATGATAATCAGATATTTAAAATTTTAAGAGCTAAAAAGGTTAATAATCTCGTTAATAAACAAATAGGTGAGATTGTAGAAGCTAATAAAAATGGTATATTACTTCAATTAAAAGATGGTCAAATATCATTACTTGAAGTACAAAAACAAGGGAAAAGTAAGATGGATTATAAATCATATTTAAATGGTGATCATAATATGCTTGGTAAAGTTTTAAAATAGGCGATAATACATTTTATTTATTTTTATCGATAAATGGGCTAATATAGCCCATTTTTCTATTTTTTTAACATAAAATGAATTGTGAAGTAAAAAAAACTTCCTCCTGCCCTATTAGAACTATCCTTGATGAAAAAAATCTTCTTCATAATTGGAGAGGATTTTTTTTGAAAAATAATGATATTTAATATAAAATATATTAAAATATACATCGAGAAAGGGGATTTTAAACATGTATCAAAATTCGCGTTTAAAAAATTCATTCATATTCGCTTATGTTATGTGGTTTTTTGGTTTACTATTATTACCATTATTATTTATCAAAGTACATATTTCTCTAGTTATTATATTTGAAGTGTTAAATATTTTAATACTTGCAAGTCTAGTTTATTCACACATTCAATATAACAAAAATTATCAAAAATATTCTTTGTTAGCTTTTATTGGTATTTGTGGATTTAATTTTATGACTATTATTGGATTAGTATATGAGATTATCTTATCATTAACTAATAATAATGGGGGAATTTATATTTGGTTTATCTTAATTCTTTTGATTATTTCTGGTGCATTAATTTCCATATTTTTTGCATTAGACTATAAAAATCATCAAAAAGCTAGAGTTGAAAATAATACCATATAATTAATTTGGTATTTTTTTATTATCTCCAAAGGAGATGAAAACCACACGTTAACACGTGTGAGAAAAGATAAGCTTAAGCGATGTAGTGGAAAATAAAAAGACCTCGCGATATGATAATTATGGTCTGGCAACCAAATTAACATAAAGGAGGT